>NZ_JBVVPC010000038.1:0-74188 GCF_055807355.1 Bradyrhizobium sp. Ken01 | reverse complement strand
GTCAAGCCGGAGCGGCCGGCGACCGAATACGGCTATATCAGCCCGGGCGAGGTCATCTCCGGCGAGGTGCACGCGGTCGCGCGCTTTGTCGAGAAGCCGGATGCCGTGAAGGCGGCCGACTACCTCAATTCCGGTTATCTCTGGAACAGCGGCAATTTCATGTTCCCGGCCAGCGTATTGCTCGACGAATACCGCAAGGTCGATGCGGCGAGTGTGGAGGCGATCTCCAATGGTGTTAGCAACGCCGGCCGCGATCTCGGCTTCGTGACGCTGGAGCCCGAGGCGTTCGGCGCGGCCAAGGCGATCTCGATCGACTATGCGGTGATGGAGAAGACCGCGCGCGCCGCGGTCGTGCCGGTGTCGTGCGGCTGGTCCGACGTCGGCTCCTGGCACGCGGTGTGGGAATTGTCCGACAAGGACGCGCAAGGCAATGCTTCGCATGGCGCCGCGGTGTTCGAGGATAGCCGCAATTGCAACGTCACCACCGATGCCGCGCTGGTCGCGCTCGAAGGCGTCGACGATCTCATCGTGGTCGCGACTGCGGACGCGGTGCTGGTCTCGCGTCAGAAGGATGCCAACGGGCTCAAGCGGCTGGTCACAAAACTCAAGACGGTCGCACCGAAGGTCACCGAGGAGCATCTCAAGGTGCATCGGCCCTGGGGCAGCTACCAATCGGTCGACAATGGCGAGCGCCACCAGGTCAAGCGGATCGTGGTGAAGCCGGGCGGGCGTCTGTCGCTGCAGAAGCACCATCATCGCGCCGAGCACTGGATCGTGGTCCGCGGCACCGCCCGCGTCACCGTCAACGAGACCGTCAAAAGCGTGCACGAGAACGAGTCGATCTATATCCCGATGGGCGCGGTGCACCGGATGGAGAACCCCGGTAAAATCATGCTGGAGCTGATCGAGGTCCAGACCGGAAGCTATCTCGGGGAAGACGACATCATTCGGATTGAAGACGACTATCAAAGGTCGTAACCAGCACACTCCGAATCACGCGACCCGGGCCAAAAGAGTGGTCTCTTTCAGAGGCTTAAGGCCCGGGAAACGTGTAACTTTTTGAATCAAATCGTGTCCGGACCGCTAGCTTCGCATTCGCCACAAATGTGGCGTCCGTGCTAGAAGCGCCCCGGGGATTTGGGTTGAATCGGGGTTTGCTCACATGAGTTCCACAGGATCTGCACCGGCAAAGGCCGGCTTGCGCGTCGGCGTCATTGGCGCCGGCGTGATGGGCAGCAACCACGCGCGCGTGCTCGCGGGTCTTCCAGGCGTCAGCCTGGTCGGCGTCGTCGATCCTTCGCCGGCACATCGCACGCGCGCGATGGAGCTTGCCAATTGCGCGAGCTTCGAGACGCTCGACCAGCTGCTGGCCGAAGGCGTCGATGCGGTCACCATCGCGGCGCCGACCCATCTGCATCACGAGGTCTCGCTCGCCTGCATCGCCAAGAACATCCACGTGATGGTCGAGAAGCCGATTGCGTCCACGGTCGCGGAAGGCCGCGAGATCGTCACGGCTGCGCAAAAGGCCGGCGTGACGCTGATGGTCGGCCATGTCGAGCGCTTCAATCCGGCGGTCGCCGCCGTCAAGCAGGCGATCGCGGGCGAGGATATTCTGTCGATCGCGATCACGCGCGTCGGGCCGTTCCCGCCGCGCATGTCCAATGTCGGCGTCGTCATCGATCTTGCCGTGCACGACATCGATCTGATCCGCTGGTTCACCGAATCCGACATCGTCGAGGTGCAGCCGCAATTGTCGAGTGCGGTCGCCGAGCGCGAGGACATCGCGCTGTTGCAGTTCCGCACCGCCAACGGCGTGCTCGCGCACATCAACACCAACTGGCTGACGCCGTTCAAGGCACGCAGCGTCACGGTCGCGACTCGCGGCAAGTACGTGATGGGCGATCTCCTGACGCGCCAGGTCACCGAATGTTTCGGCTTCAAGCCTGACGGCAGCTATTCGATGCGGCATCTGCCGGTCGGACATGACGAGCCGCTCCGCGCCGAGCTGATCGCGTTCCTCAAGGCCGTGCGCAACGGCGAGACGCCGGCGGTCACCGGCGACGAAGGCGTTGCCAGCCTCGAGATCGCGACGCAGTGCCTGGAAACGCCGTCGCGGCCCGCGGCCACGTCGGCCCGCAAGGGTCCGCGCCGCGTCGCCGGCTGAACTCTTTCCATGTCGACTAGCCAAGAAGGCTCCATGAACCAGCATCTGCGTTCCGAACCCATTCCCTTCATCGACGTCGCCTCGCAGTGCCGCCGGCTCGGCAACTCGCTCGATGCCGCCGTGAAGCGCGTTCTCGACCATTGTCAGTTCGTCAACGGCCCTGAAGTCGCCGAGCTCGAGAAGCAGCTTGCGGCCTATTGCGGCGCCAAGCACGTGATCGGCTGCGCCAGCGGCACCGATGCGATCCTGATGGTGATGATGGCGAAGAATGTCGGGCCGGGCGACGCCGTGTTGTGTCCGTCCTTCACCTTCATCGCGACGGCTTCGCCGGTGGCGCGGACCGGTGCGACGCCGGTCTATGTCGACGTCGACGAAGCCACCTTCAACATGAGCCCGGAATCGCTCAAGCGCGGCATCGCGACAGCCCGCAAGGCCGGCCTGAAGCCGGTCGCGATCATTCCGGTCGATTTGTTCGGACAGCCCGCCGATCACGACGCCATCGCCGAGATCGCCAGGGCCGAAGGCCTGTTCGTGCTCGACGACGCCGCGCAAGGCTTTGGCGCGAGCTACAAGGGCCGCAAGCTCGGCACCTTTGGGCTCGCCACCGCGACCAGCTTCTTCCCCGCAAAGCCGCTCGGCTGCTTCGGTGACGGCGGCGCAATCTTCACTGACGACGACGAGCTCGCGGCGACGCTGCGCAGCATCCGCGTGCACGGGCAGGGCGTCGACAAATACGACAATGTCCGCCTCGGCCTGACCGGCCGGCTCGACACCATGCAGGCCGCGATCCTGATCGAAAAGCTGAAGATCTTCGACGACGAGATCGCCGCCCGCAACAAGGTCGCCGAGCGCTACGCGCGCGGTCTCAGCAACGTGGTCACCGTGCCGCGCGTGGCTCCGGGCAATACGTCGGTGTGGGCGCAGTACACGATCCGCCTCCCTGAGGGCACCGATCGCGATGGCTTTTCCGCCGCGCTGAAGGCCCAGGGCGTGCCGACGGCGATCTATTACGGCAAGTCGATGCATCAGCAGACGGCCTACAAGCAGTACCCGGTCGCCGAGGGCGGCCTGCCGGGCTGCGAGAGCCTGTCGCAGGACGTCATCAGCCTGCCGATGCATGCCTATCTGACCGAAGCCGATCAGGAGCGAATCATCGCGGCCGTGCGCGGCGCGCTTTCAACCTGATTTCACCGTTTTGCTACGCGAGCTCTTCCTTTAGAAGGGAACGATGCTCGGACGTATCTTCACGGTTGGTGGTTACACGCTGCTCTCGCGGTTGACGGGGTTTGCCCGCGACATCATGCTTGCGGCGATTCTCGGCGCCGGCCCCGTGGCCGACGCCTTTTTCGTGGCGCTGCGGCTGCCCAATCATTTCCGTGCGATCTTTGCCGAGGGCGCCTTCAACGCCGCCTGGGTGCCGGCCTATGCGCACGTCCATGGCGAGCGCGGGGGGGGGGCAGCAAGATTGTTCGCCGACCGCATCTTCACGCTGCTGCTGGCCTCGCAGGTGGTGCTGCTGATCGTCGCCTGGCTGTTCATGCCGCAGGCCATGAGCCTTCTGGCCCCCGGCTTTTCCGATGACGCCGAACAGCGCAAGCTCGCGATCGAGCTGACCCGGATCACCTTTCCCTATCTGCTGCTGATCACGCTGGTGACGCTCTATGGCGGCATGCTCAACGTGATGCAGCGCTTTGCGAGCGCCGCAGCCGCGTCGATCTTCCTCAACATCTCGATGATGATGACGCTGGCGCTTGCCGCCTGGTTTCCCAGCGCGGGCCACGCCGCCGCCTGGGGTGTCCTGATCTCGGGCTTTTTGCAGTATTTCTTGCTCGCCGGCGATCTCGCCCGCCATGGCGGCTTGCCGCGCTTTGCGCCGCTCAAGCTCGACGAAGACGTCCGCGGCTTCTTCAAGGCGCTTGGTCCGGCGACGCTGGGCTCGATGGGCACGCAGCTCGCGCTGTTCGCCGACACCATCATCGCGACTTTCCTGCCGGTGGGCGCGCTGTCGGCGCTGTATTATGCCGACCGTCTCAACCAGCTCCCGATCGGCGTGATCGGCATTGCCATCGGCACGGTGCTGCTGCCGGAGATGTCGCGGCGGATCACAGCCAACGACCATGACGGTGCGATGAAGGCGCAGCGCCGTGCGTTCGATTTCACGCTGCTGTTCTCGGTGCCGTTCGTCGCCGCCTTCCTCACCGTGCCCGACGCGATCATGCGCGCGCTGTTCGCCCGCGGTGCGTTCTCGAAAGCCGATGCCGCCGCTGCCGGCGCCACGCTCGCGGCCTATGCCATCGGTCTGATCCCCTTCGTGCTGATCCGCAGCGCGGTCGCGACCTTCTATGCGCGCAAGGACACGGCGACGCCGGTGCGGGCGTCGCTGACCGGCATCGCGGTCAACGTCGCCCTCAAGGTTGCGTTGATGGGATCGCTGGCCCAGATCGGGCTTGCGCTTGCCACTGCCGTCGGCGTCTGGACCAACCTGCTGATGGTGCTGTTCTTCGCGGTGCGGCGAGGCTTTCTCGTGCCGGACCGCGCCTGGCTATTGTCGCTCGCCAAATTTCTGCTGACCGGGATCATCCTGGCTGCCGCCTTCTGGCTGATCGCGCGCTTTGGCGGTCCTTGGTTGGGGTCGATGCACTTCCGGGACGAATTGACGCTGCTTCTGCTGGCCGTCGGGGGCACGATCGTCTATGCGCTCGCCATCCTTGCGCTGTTCGGCCGCCGCTGGCTGGTCTCGCTGGTGCGGGGTTAAGTTTTTCATATTTTCAACGCATTGACGGCTCGACCTTGTCGGCACGGACCAGTCTCGATCGTCCTTGGACGGACACATCTCGGAAGTGCGGCGGATGGACCCCGCACAATTGACGTGATGTCGTCACCTCGAGCCGGCAAAAATCGAACCAGGAGCACTGTTTATGAGGATCACCGTCGAAACCAACGTCGCAGCCCCCATCGATCAGGTCTGGCGCGCTTATACGACGCCTGCCGTCATCATGAAGTGGAACGCCGCGTCCGACGACTGGCACACGACCAAGGCGACCGTCGACCTGCGAGAAGGCGGTGTCTTCTCATCGCGCATGGAGGCCAAGGACGGCAGCATGGGTTTTGACTTCGCCGGTACCTACACGAAAATCATCGAGCACAAGCGGATCGAATACGCGTTCGGCGAGCGAAAAGCCGAAGTCGAGTTTGTGCCTGGCCCGAAGGGCGTTCTGGTCCGGGTTGTCTTCGATGGCGAATCGACGCACTCGGTCGAGCAGCAGCAAGGCGGTTGGCAGGCCATCCTCCACAACTTCGCACGATACGTGGAAGCGAAGCAGACGAAGTCGTGAAGGGCGTTGACGGGCGTCGTCGGCTTCGGCGCCCGGCACCCTCAGGTGGGGACTCGCCTCCAGGATGCAGCGAACCTCCACACATCTCTTGATTTTGCGCGATTGCTGTGGTAATCGCATCGCATGATTAAATCGTCGCGCAAACTCAACCGCAACCACATGACCCGCTTCGGCTGGGCCGTGGAAGGAGTCGCGCGCTAGAATTCGACGACGACATCTTTTCCACCAGGCCCCGCCGGCATCGGACGGGGCCTTTTGTTTGGCCACGCTCCCTGCCGGCACAACAGCAGGAGCATGCGATGCCACCCCAACAGACGAACATCACATCCGAGGCCGAGGGGCTCCCCCTCGAACTTGCATCGACGCGCAGCATTCTAGGCTTGCTCGCGCGATACTGGCGTGCGCTCCAGGACTGGCGCTGGCGGCAGGGCCCACAAATCGCCTTGCAGGACCTGAGTGACAGGACCCTAATGGATATCGGCTTGACCCGCGGTGAGGTCGACTACATCACGCCGGAACGGGCGATCGATAGGCTGAGGGATCACGCCACGGATCTATGGACCCGCGGAGGGATGTAAATGATCAGCCATCCCAAGCGGACATGCGCCTTGTGAACAAGCAGCCGTCAGCACGGCTGCTTGTTCTCAGGCGTGCACCGCGGGGCGCGTTCGGCAACTATCATGCCATCAAGCGGACCGATCCTCGCAGCAATGACCGAGCTGCGGCGCTTCCGTTCCATCCTGCCTGACAGGTGAGGGCGGTGGACGGTTTTCGCATGGCTAAACCCGTTTGCCTTGCCAGTTTTTCCACGTCAATATGCCGGCAAAACAACCATGAGAAACGGGACGAGAAAATGGCGGCTCCCATCAAGTTCGGCGTTGGCCAAAGCGTGTTGCGCAAGGAGGATGACGCGCTCATCCGCGGCAAGGGCCGCTATACCGACGATTATGCGCCGCAGGCCGCTTTGCGCTGCCTGATGCTGCGCTCGCCGCATGCGCATGCCAAATACACCATTGATGCGAGCCGTGCCCGCACCCTTCCCGGCGTCGCGCTGATCCTGACCGCCGATGACGTTGGGGATCTCGGCAATCTGCCCTGCCTGTTCAATCTCGAGACAGACCCCTTCACAGGCCCGCCTTACCCGATCCTCGCCAAGGACGAGGTGCGCCATGTCGGCGATTCCATCGCCTTCGTCGTCGCCGAGACCATCGACCAGGCCCGCGACGCGATCGAGGCGATCGACGTCAAATGGAGCTCGCTGCCGGCGGTGACCGGCGTCGTCAACGCCGTGAAGAAGGGCGCGCCGCAAGTCTGGCCGGACAAGCCCGGCAACGTGCTGTTCGACGTCTCGATCGGTGACAAGAAAGCGACCGAAGCTGCGTTTGGCAAAGCGCATGCGGTGGCCGAGATCTCGATCGTCAATCCGCGCGTGGTCGCGAACTTCATGGAGACGCGCGCGGCGGTGTGCGAATATGACGCCAAGCGCGACCATCTGACGCTGACGGTCGGCAGCCAGGGCAGCCACCGCTTGCGCGATATCCTCTGCCAGAACGTGCTCAACATCCCGACCGACAAGATGCGGGTGATCTGCCCCGACGTCGGCGGCGGCTTCGGCACGAAGCTGTTCCCCTATCGGGAATATGCCCTGTTGGCAGTCGCCGCGCGAAAGCTGAAGAAGGCGGTGAAATGGGCGGCCGATCGCACCGAGCATTTCATGGGCGACGCGCAGGGCCGTGACAACGTCACCACCGCGAAGATGGCGCTGGCCGAGGACGGCAAGTTCCTCGGGATGGATTGCGACCTGATGGGCGACATGGGCGCGTATCTGTCGACCTTCGGGCCCTATATCCCGCATGGCGGCGCCGGCATGCTGCCGGGCCTCTACGACATCCAGGCGTTCCACTGCCGGGTGCGTACCATCTTCACCAACAGCGTGCCGGTCGATGCCTATCGTGGTGCCGGACGGCCCGAGGCTGCTTACGTCATCGAACGTCTGGTGGACGCCTGCGCGCGAAAACTCGACATGACGCCGGATGCCATCCGCCGCAAGAATTTCATTCAGCCGAAGGCGCTGCCGTACAAGACCGCGACCGGCAAGGTCTATGATTCCGGCGACTTCGCCGCGCATCTGAAGCGCGCGATGGAGATCGCCGAGTGGAAGGAGTTTGGCAAGCGCGCCAAGGCGGCCAAGAAGAACGGCCTGATCCGCGGCATCGGACTTGCGAGCTATGTCGAGGTCTGCGGCACCATGGGCGAGGAGACCGCCAATGTGCGGATGGATCCCAATGGCGATATCACTGTCCTGATCGGCACGCAGTCGAGCGGGCAGGGCCATCAGACCGCCTATGCGCAGATCGTTGCCGAGCAGTTCGGCGTGGCGCCCGAGCGCGTGCACGTCCACCAGGGCGACACCGACATGATCGCCACCGGACTCGGGACCGGCGGCTCGGCTTCGATCCCCTCCGGTGGCGTCAGCGTCGAGCGCGCCACGCGCGAGCTCGGGCAAAAGCTGAAGGAGATCGCGGCGCAGGCGCTGGAAGCCAGCGCCGGCGACCTCGAGATCACCGACGGCATCGTGCGCATCGCCGGCACCGACCGTTCGATTTCGTTCGCCGATCTCGCCAAGCGACCCGGCGCGGATTCGTCGAAGCTGAACGCCAGCGCGACGTTTGCCAGTGCCGACGGCACCTATCCGAACGGCACCCATGTCGCGGAGGTCGAGATCGATCCGGCCACCGGCATCATCAAAATCGTCAACTACGTGATCGTCGACGATTTCGGCATGACGCTCAATCCGCTGCTGCTGGCCGGCCAGGTCCATGGCGGCGCCATGCAGGGCATCGGCCAGGCGTTGATGGAGCAGGTGGTCTATGGCGCGGGCGACGGCCAGCTCGTCACCGCGACGTTCATGGACTACGCGCTGCCGCGCGCGGCGGACGGGCCGGACTTCGTGTTCGAGACGGCCAACGTTCCCTGCAAGACCAATCCGCTGGGGGTGAAGGGGGCGGGCGAGGCGGGCGCGATCGGGTCCTGCCCGGCGGTCGTCAATGCCATCGTCGACGGGCTCTGGCGCGAGTACAAGATCGACCACATCGACATGCCGGCAACGCCGGAGCGGGTGTGGGTCGCCGTCAACGAGCACCATCGCCGTCACAGCCTGTGACAATTTTTCACGGAATGAAATCTGCCGAGCGGTGTTGGCCCATTGAGGGTCAGCACGATCCTGCATCAAGGAAAGGGATTTTGCGAATGAAGCGAGTGTTGGTTGTTGGGGGCGCGCTTTTGCTCGGTATGGGCGCGGTTTGGGCGCAGCAGGACTCTGTCAAGGAGGTCCAGATGCTGATGAAGGCCAACGGCAAGAACGCCGGCGCGGTGGCGGCGATCGTCAAGGGCGAGAAGCCCTACGATCAGGCCACGGTGGACAGCGCGCTGGCGCAGTTCGAGGACACCGCCAAGAAGCTGCCGAACCTGTTTCCGGCGAGCGCAAAGGGCATGAAGCCCGAGGGCGACTACAGCGCCTCGCCGAAGGTCTGGGAGGACAAGGCCGGCTTCGACGCCAAGGTCGCGAGCTTCGCCAAGGTCGTCGCCGAGGCCAAGGGCAAGATCAAGGATATCGACTCGCTGAAGGCGAATTTCCCCGCGGTCGGCAAGGAATGCGGCGGCTGCCACGAGACGTTTCGTGTGAAGAACGGTTGAGGCGCACAAGAAGCAAGTAGCCCGGATGGAGCGCAGCGCAATCCGGGAAATCCATCCGCGCTGACAGACTGCCCCGGATTGCGCTTCGCTCCATCCGGGCTACCAGAGTTTCAGAAGGGCGGCCTGCGAAAGCAGCCGCCCTTTTTATTGCGTCTCGTGGCGCCGCTGGAAATTCTATCCGCAAGGCCTGACGGATCGCCGCCGAAGCAGTTATCTTGGCTGCAGCCGCCGCGGCATCGGCGTGAGCTTTTCGACGCTGATGCATCCTGCTCCTGACTGCGTTGCGACATCAGGAGTTCCGACCCGCGGCGAGCACCTCAATCAGCAACAGCGAGACAAGCCATGGTCAAACCGTTCCCGTCGAAGACGCACATCGGCAACCATATGCTGCATCCGGAAACGCTGATGCTGACCTATGGCTATGATCCGCAATTGTCGGAAGGCGCGGTCAAGCCGCCGGTGTTCCTGACCTCGACCTTCGTGTTCAAGACGGCCGAGGACGGGCAGGACTTCTTCGATTTCGTCTCCGGCCGGCGCGAGCCGCCGGAAGGGATGGGCGCGGGCCTGGTCTATTCACGATTCAATCACCCTAACAGCGAAATCGTCGAGGACAGGCTCGCGATCTACGAGCGTACCGAGAGCTGCGCGCTGTTCTCGTCCGGCATGGCGGCCATTGCAACCACGATCCTGGCGTTCGTCCGCCCCGGCGATGTCATCCTGCACTCCCAGCCGCTCTATGGCGGCACGGAAACCCTGCTGACGAATACGCTTGCGCGTCTGTCGATCGGCGCCGTCGGCTTCGCCGATGGCGTCGACGAAGCCGTGGTCGGCCAAGCCGCGGAGGAGGCCATGCGCAAGGGCCGGGTTTCGATGATCCTGATCGAAACCCCGGCGAACCCGACCAACGGGCTGGTCGACATCGCGATGATGCGGCGCGTCGTCGAGACCATCGGAAAGACGCAAGGACACGTTCCGATCATCGCCTGCGACAATACGCTGCTCGGGCCGGTGTTTCAGCGGCCGATCGAGCACGGCGCCGATATTTCGCTGTACTCGCTCACGAAATATGTCGGCGGTCATTCAGATCTGATCGCGGGCGCCGCGCTCGGGGCCAAGGCGGTCGTGAAAGGCATCAAGGCGCTCCGGGGCGCCATCGGCACCCAGCTCGATCCGCATTCCTGCTGGATGATCAACCGGTCGCTCGAGACGTTGAGCCTGCGCATGGAAAAGGCGGATGCGAATGCGCGCCTCGTGGCGGACTATCTGCGCGATCATCCCAAGGTGGCGAAGGTGCACTATCTCGGTCATCACGACGCGGCGTCGCCGGACGGACTTGTGTTTGCGCGGCAATGCACAGGGGCGGGATCCACGTTCTCGTTCGACATCGTCGGCGGCAAGGCCGCGGCCATGAAATTCCTCAACGCGCTGCAGATCCTCAAGCTGGCGGTGAGTCTCGGTGGAACGGAGTCGCTTGCGAGCCTGCCCGCTACCATGACCCATTCCGGCGTTCCCGCCGATATCCGCCGCAAGATCGGCGTGCTCGATTCCACGATCCGGCTGTCGATCGGAATCGAACACCCGTCGGACCTGATCGCCGACCTGGCGCAGGCGCTGAACGCAGCTGAACCTGAGGTGTGACGCCTGCGGCGGCGCTACGGGAATCGAAAAGGGCGGCTGCGATCGCAGCCGCCCTTTTGCTGGTCTGTACGAAGTTTACTTCATCACCTGGCCGCGGATCTCGCCGCCCGGATTGGCCGCGGTGTGGATGTTGACGTAGAGCTTGCCGCCGAGCAGATCGGCGGCCTGCGCGTCGGTCAGTGTCGCCGAGCCCTCGGCCGGGCTGGTGGCCGCGCCTGGGATCGGGATCGCAACGCCGGCGTTCTTGCCGGGCTCGGCAGGTCCGTGGAAATGCGCGGCGGTGGCAGGACCGGACAGGCCGGAATAGGTGACCTTCCAGGAGAGCTTCTTGCTGGCGGCGTCGTAGTCCAGATCGGCCGTTCCGGTGCCGCTGCTGGTCGTTGCGGGGACCTCGGACTTGGCGTCGAGCGTTGCTTTCAGCTTTTCCGCGCTGGCCGAACCCGCAAAAGCAACGGCGCCAAGCACTGACATGGCGATGACCATCTTGTTCATGATTTTTCTCCCTGCTGAACCCGTTTGGGCTGCCAAACTTCCAACAGCCGGCATTTCAGTTTATTCCCGTTTCCGGCCGCGGTGGGCTAAATTCTTCGTGGCTGGAGCCGCGAGGACATCGCTCATAAGCTCGCCGCGACGACGAAAGGACCGCATGTTGCGACGAACAATCTCCGTGGCGTTGCTCGCCGCACTCGCCGCAGCCGGCGTCTATTGGTGGCTCAGCGCGCCGGTGGTGGCGGCCGCCGGCACCGCGCCTGTCCGCGTGCCTGATCTTGCCAATGGCCAGGTGATGTTCAACGCCGGCGGCTGCGCCTCATGCCATGCCGTTCCCGACCAGCCCGATCGTCTCAGGCTCGGCGGCGGCGTCGCGATCAAGTCGCCGTTCGGAACGTTCTACGCGCCGAACATCTCCTCCGATCCGGCCGACGGCATCGGCAAATGGAGCGAGGCCGAATTCGTCAACGCGGTGATGCACGGGGTCTCGCCGGACGGACGGCATTATTTTCCGGCCTTTCCCTACACGTCCTATCAGCGCGCCAGGCGCGAGGACGTGCCCGATCTCTTTGCGTACCTGAAAACGCTACCGGCCGTTGCAGGCAAGGTGCGCGACCACGACGTGCGCTTTCCGTTCAACATCCGCCGCAATGTCGGCATCTGGAAATTCTTATTTCTGGACGGCAAGCCCTTCGTCGCCGACAGCGCGAAGTCGCCGCAATGGAATCGCGGCGCCTACCTCGTCAACAGCTTTGGCCATTGCGCGGAATGCCACAGTCCGCGCAACGCGCTTGGCGGCATCATCGCCGGACAACGCTTCGCCGGCGGGCCCAATCCGGAAGGCGAGGGATGGGTCCCCAACATCACCCAGAAGGGCATTGGCGAGTGGAGCGCGAAGGATATTGCCTATTTTCTGAAGACCGGCGAATTGCCCGACGGCGACAGCGTCGGCGGCGCGATGACCCGGGTGATCAAGAACACCTCTCAATTGCCGGACGACGATCTCGCGGCGATGGCGGACTATCTCAAATCGCTGCCGCCGGTGGACGGTCCGCCGCGCCCCAAGCGCAAGGAGGGCGGCGCCTGATCAGCCGGCCCTTTTCCGGACGGTCAACTCGCGCCAAACGCCTTGAAGGTGATGATGGTGAGGGTGTCCTGGATGCCGGGCAGCACCTGCACCTTCTCGTTGACGAAGTGGCCGATATCGGTGTCGTTGTCGACGTAGAACTTCACCAGCAGGTCGTATTGACCGGCCGTGGAATAGATCTCGGAGGCGATCTCGGCTTCGGCAAGCGCATTGGCGACCACATAGGATTGACCGAGCTTGCATTTGATCTGGACGAAAAAGGGAACCATCGCGGTCACTCCGAAAGCATATCTGGCGGCTAATAGGCCAAACCCGGCCGGATTTAGCAAGCGAACTTGCTGGGCTGGGGGCGGCGCGCTAGGACGGGCCATGGCTTCGAAAACGCGGAAAATCGCCCCATGACGACGCCCGTCGCGCTGACCATTGCCGGCTCCGATTCGAGCGGCGGCGCCGGCATCCAGGCCGACCTGAAGACCTTTGCCGCGCTGGGCGTTTTTGGCGCGTCCGCCATCACGGCGCTGACGGCGCAGAACACCCGCGGCGTCACCGGCATTCATGCGGTGCCGGCCGAATTCGTCACCGCGCAGATCGACGCGGTGTTTTCCGATCTCGAGGTCGGCGC
Organism: Bradyrhizobium sp. Ken01; assembly: GCF_055807355.1. Classification (NCBI taxonomy): domain Bacteria; kingdom Pseudomonadati; phylum Pseudomonadota; class Alphaproteobacteria; order Hyphomicrobiales; family Nitrobacteraceae; genus Bradyrhizobium; species Bradyrhizobium sp. Ken01. Next base: position 61,157 of record NZ_JBVVPC010000038.1, on the reverse strand, counting down.
GGTCAAGATCGGCATGGTGGCGCAAGCCGCCAGCATCGATGCGATCGCGGCCGCGCTGTCGCGCTGGGCGCCCCGGCATATCGTGCTCGATCCCGTGATGGTGGCGACATCGGGTGATCGCCTGCTCGCGTCCGAAGCTGTCGACGCCCTGCGCATCAAACTGATGCCGCTGGCCTCGGTGATCACACCCAATCTGCCGGAGGCCGCGGCTCTGCTCGACGAACCGGTCGCGGCCAGCGAGGCCGAGATCGAGGGCCAGGGGCGCCGGCTGCTGGCGCTCGGTTGCCGGGCAGTCCTGATCAAGGGCGGGCACGGCGAGGGCGCCGAGAGCATCGACTATCTCGTCGATGCCAGCACCACGATCGCACTCGCCGCGCCGCGCGTTGCCACTCGCAACACCCATGGCACCGGCTGCTCGCTGTCCTCGGCGGTCGCCGCGGGGCTCGCCAGAGGCGAGGATCTCGAGCGCGCCGTGCGCAACGCCAAGACCTGGATCAGCGCCGCGATCGCGGCTGCCGATCGCTTCAGCGTCGGCCACGGCCACGGCCCGATCCATCATTTCCAGAAATTCTACTGAGGCCGCTCGCGAGCGCGCCGCGGTTCCGGGTTCTTGCGGAGGCCGCTGCGACGCCATGTCGCCTGATTGTCGCATGCGACTGATATTCGCGGGGTGGGCGAGGCAAGCGCGATTCGTATCCGAAGGTGCCTCAAAGGTTCAATTGGTCATCCCCCTGTCACGGGACATTGTTACAGGCTGGCGCATGGGAAGTTACGATGTGAGTGACGAGAGCCCGGAGCGGCGCTTTCGCACGTTGTTCATCTCCGACGTTCATCTCGGAGCCCGCGGTTCTCAAGCCGACCTTCTGCTCGACTTCCTGCGTTTCCATGATGCCGACACGATCTATCTCGTCGGCGATATCGTCGACGGCTGGGCGCTGAAATCGAGCTGGCATTGGCCGCAATCGCATAACGACCTCGTCCAGAAGCTTTTGCGCAAGGCGCGCAAGGGCGCCAAGGTGATCTATATCCCCGGCAATCACGACGAGTTCCTGCGCAACTATTACGGCACGCATTTCGGCGGCATCGATGTGGTCGAGAACACCGTTCACACCGGCGCGGACGGCAAGCGCTATCTCGTCATCCACGGCGACATCTTCGACCTCGTGGTGCAGAACGCACGCTGGCTCGCCCATCTCGGCGACAAGGCCTACGATTTCGCGATCCAGCTCAATCGCTTCGTCAACTTCTTCCGGCGCATGTTCAAGGTGCCCTATTGGTCGCTGTCGCAATGGGCCAAGCAGAAGGTCAAGAACGCGGTCAACTATATCGGCGCGTTCGAGCAGGCGCTCGCCGCCGAAGCGCGGCGCCACGACGCCGACGGCGTGATCTGCGGCCACATCCATTATGCGGTGATCCGCGACGAGGGCGGCATCCGCTACATGAATTGCGGCGACTGGGTGGAGAGCTGCACGGCGCTGGTCGAGCACGACGACGGCCATTTCGAGATCATCACCTGGGCGGATCAGGCCGAGAAGCCGGCACAGGTCCCGCAGGTTGCAGCCAGAGCTGCATGACAAAGGCAGGCTGATGCGCATCCTGGTCGCGACCGACGCCTGGCACCCGCAAGTCAACGGTGTGGTTCGGACGCTGACCAAGCTTGCCGACGCCGCCAAAGGCCTCGACGTCGAATTCTCGTTCCTGACGCCGCAATCGTTCCGCACCTTTGCGATGCCGAGCTACCGTGACGTGCGGCTGGCCATGCCGCGGCCGGGCAGAATCGCAAAGCTGATCGAAGAGGCGCGCCCGGACAGCATCCACATCGCGACGGAGGGTCCGATCGGCCTGATGGTTCGGCGTTATTGCCGCCAGCGCAAGCTGCCCTTCACGACCAGCTTCCACACCCGCTTTCCCGAATATGTCCGCGCCCGCGTGCCGGTGCCGGGCTCGCTGATCTGGCGGGCGCTGCGCCGATTCCATAGCCCCAGCCGCGCCGTGATGGCGGCAACCCCGGCGCTCGCCAGCGAGCTGACCGAGCGCGGCTTCGACAATGTCGTGCTGTGGCCGCGCGGCGTCGACACCCATCTGTTCCATCCCCGTGCGATCGATCTCTGCCTCCCGGCGCCGGTGTTCCTCTCGGTCGGCCGGGTCGCGGTGGAGAAGAATCTCGAGGCGTTCCTCGACCTCGACCTGCCCGGCACCAAGGTGATCGTCGGCGACGGTCCGGCGCGTGTCGCGCTGGAGGAGGTCTATCCGGACGCGATCTTCCTCGGCGAGAAGCACGGCGAGGAACTGGCGGACATTTACGCTGCCGCCGATGTTTTCGTGTTTCCGAGCAAAACCGACACCTTCGGCCTGGTCCTGCTCGAAGCGCTGGCGAGCGGCCTGCCAGTCGCGGCGTTTCCGGTGAAGGGGCCCCGCGACGTGATCGGCGATGCGCCGGTCGGCGCGCTCGATCACGATCTGCGCCGCGCCTGCTTCGCCGCGCTGGACATCTCCCGGCAGGATTGCGTCGAATTCGCCGCCAACTACACCTGGGAGGCCTCGGCCCGGGCCTTTATCGACAGCATTTTGGCGGTCGGCGCCGTGCTGCCCGGCCGGAACGGGGCAGAACCGGCGCGATTCGTCGCCTGAGGGTACGAAATCCTCGCGCGGAGATGCCTTGCCCGCGCCTCATCCGCCGCGATAACATCAGGCATGACAGAACAGCTCCTCCCGATCGGCCCTGCCGATATCGATGCCGCAGCACGCGTGATCGCACCGTTCGCCGTCCGCACCCCGCTGTTGTCCTTTCCCGTGCTCAACGAACGCGTCGGCGCAAAGGTCTATCTCAAGCCGGAGATGCTCCAGCGCACCGGTTCGTTCAAGTTCCGCGGTGCCTTCAACAAGGTCGCCTCGATCCCGCAGGACAAGCGCGCCGGCGGCGTGGTCGCGTTCTCCTCCGGCAATCATGCCCAGGGCGTGGCGGCGGCGGCAAAGATCCTCGACATGCAGGCGACCATCGTGATGCCGGCGGATGCGCCGTTGTCCAAGCGCGAGCGCACCAAATCCTACGGTGCCGAGGTCGTGCTGTACGACCGCGACCGCGACGACCGCGAGGCGATCTCGCGCGGCATCGCCGAGAAGCGCGGCGCGACGCTGGTCAGGCCCTATGACGATCCCTTCGTGATCGCCGGCCAGGGCACTGCCGGCCGCGAGATCGCCGAGGACATGGCGGCGCTCGGTCTCGCCCCAGACATCGTGGTGGCGCCAGCCTCCGGCGGCGGCCTGATCGCGGGCGTCGCCACCGCCGTGAAGGCACGCTATCCGCTGGCCCAAATCGTCGTGGCCGAGCCTGAGGCGTTCGACGATCACGGCCTGTCGCTGACCGCAGGTCACCGCGAGCCGCATGGGCCGGCAGGCCGCACCATCTGCGATGCGCTGATGGCCCTGATCCCCGGTGAGATGACATTCGCGATCAACAGCAAGCTGCTTGCGCGCGGCGTCACCGCCTCGGACAAGGAAGTCGGCGCGGCAGTCGCGTTTGCCTATCGCGAGCTGAAGCTGGTGGTCGAGCCGGGCGGAGCGGTGGGCTTGGCCGCGCTGCTTGCGGGACGACTCGATGTTGCCGGCAAGAACGTCGTCATCGTGCTCTCCGGCGGCAATGTCGACGCCGATCTGTTTGCGGAGCTCGTGGCCTGATATTCTAATCTTCTGACATGAAGAAGGGGCAGAGCGTCGCCGCTCTGCCCTTTGTCGTGTGTGGCTGATCGCGATCAGTGCATGAAGCCGCGGTGGTTGTTGCCGCCGTTACCACCCTGGCTCTGGTTCATCGACTGGCGGAAGTTATTGCCGCCATTGTTGACCATGCGACTGGTCTCATTGAACTGCGGGCGGTTGTTGTTCTGCACCTGTACCTTGTTCACGGGGTTGTTGCTGATCTTCGCGCCGTTGTTGATGCGGATCGGGTTGTTCTGGTTCTGAACGTTGACGGGCTTCGTCTCGATGGTCGTGCCGCCCTTGCCGACATTCACCGGCATGCTCACGATCTTGCCAGGATTGCCGCTGGTGGTGCCGTTGGCAATGCCGCCATTGTTGCCGCCGTTCGGCGTCTTGTTGGTCGCAGGCAGCGTCACGATCTTGCCGATGCCGCCATTGTTGTTGGTGGTGTTGGTCGGCGCGGGCAGGGTGACGATCTTGCCCGGGGTCTGCGACGGCGTGCCGTTCTGCGGGTTGGGCTGGTTGTTGCCCGCCGGCAGGTTGACGATCTGGCTGCCATTGCCGAGCTTGCCGATGCCGTTGTTGTCGCCCGACTTCTGCACGATCGGCAAATTGCCATTCACTTGCGCGCCGCCATTACCCTGCTGCAGCGGCATGTATTTGGGCTGGCCGAGATTGCCGATCTTGAAGGTCGGGGCGATATTCTGCGGCGCCAGGAACTTGGTCGCCTGCATCAATGGGATCTGCTTCGGCTGCATCTGGAGCTTCAGCGCGACCTGTGCATAGGGCGTGTTGCCGTAGCTATCGTAGAAGTTCTTGTAGCCGAGCGGCGAGTTCGCGAGCACCGCCTTGTGCCAGGCCTGCGTGAGCAGCAGGTTGTTGAGCAGCCAGCGGACGTGATCGCACAGCGGGTCGTGCGGATACATCGTGATGAACTCCTGATAGTACTCCGGCCGCGCTTCGGACACGACGTAGTCATAGGCCTGGCGGGTCGAGCGGCTCGGCAGGTTGGAGGCCATCTGCACCACAGGCGCATTCACCGGCGCGCGGTTGGCGGCAACAGCGGTGTCGCCGAAGAAGGTGAAGTCGGATGTCAGCGACGAGCTCTCCCACGGGATCTGCGCGCCGCTGGTGGTCTGGTTCACTTCGAGGCGCACGCGCTTGAACAGCTGCTCGATCGGCACGTTGGGCTCGCGCGCGACGTTCAGGAAGGCCTGCGTGTAGGGGCTGTGGCCGCCGGTGCCGTCCTGCGCTTCCGCGCCCGGCGCGGTCGAGTAACCGACGATCGAACCGTTCGGCGCATCGACGATGGCCAAGCCACGGCCGGCATCATTCACGTTCGGGAACGGGTTGTTGCGGCAGGCATCAAGGATCACGATGCGCATGCGGCTCGGGATCGTCTCCAGCGTCGACATCACGTCGACCAGGCGGACGGAGTTGTTGACGAGCTCGGTCTGGCTGGAGACCTTGGCGTCGACGGGAACGAGGTAGTTCTCGCCGGCGAGCTGCACGCCGTGACCGGCGTAGTAGACCATCGCCACCGTGTTCGGACCGCGCGCTGACACTTTGGCGGAGAAGTCCTGCACCACGCGAAGCATGTCGTTCTGGGTCAGGTCGGTCGCGGCGACCACTTCGAACCCGGCCGAATTCAGGAATTTCGCCATGGACTCCGCGTCATTGTCGGGGTTGGCGAGCTGCGGCGCGTTCTGGTAGTTCGAATTGCCGATCACCAGCGCGACGCGCTGCTCCGGGCCTTGCAGCGCGGTGGGGGCGGGCTCCACCGGGGCGACTTGCGCGGAAACCGGGCCGCAGGCGAAGCCGAACAGGCTTCCCAGCAGGCTGGCCGTCATCAGGAAAGGTTTTAGGCGGAACATGGCGTGCTCCTTTGGCACTGATCTCGATACGAGATTGGTTGCCGGGGAGCTTGGCCGCGTTCGAGTTTGAGGTCCGTGATCGCCATCACCATGGTAGGCTGCGTGATCTGAATCACGCTTGGAACCTGCCAAGGTGGGTGCACGATGGGAGGACAGTCCGTCACATGCTGAAATCGATCGATCCGATCCTCACGCCCGACCTGCTCTGGCTGCTGGCGTCCATGGGCCATGGCGACGACCTCGTTTTCGTCGATGCCAATCACCCGGCGGCACGCATCGCGCAGAGCACGCATTCGCGGCGCCTGATCCAGTTGCCCGGCATGAGCATGGAGATCGCGATCCGCGCCATCATGTCGGTCTATCCGCTCGACGATTTCGATCCCGATCCGGTGCGCGTGATGATGCCGGTCGACGATCCCGACGGCGTCCCCGAGGTGCAGCGCGCGGTGCTCGCGGAGATCGAACGCGCCGCCGGCCGCCCCGTTACGCCCGGAAAACTCTCCCGGCCGGATTTTTATCGCGCGGCGGCGGCGAGTTTTGGAATCGTGCAGGTTGGCGACAGCCGGGGGTACGGATGCTTCCTGATCAGGAAGGGTGTGATCAACTAGAAGCGCACGAACGAACGATGCGGTACTGCGTCACGCGTGCTCGAACGGTCCGACCTCGCGGATCACCTTGCAGATCTGCAGGAAGCCGCTGGCGTAGAACTCGGCATGTCCCCGCTTCATCGTCTCGACATGTTCGGGATGGGTGCGCCAGGCTTCGAGCGCTTGCTCCGAGGCAAAACGGAACACGGTGAGCTCCTCGCCGTCGTCGGCCTTGAACGACTTGACCGACACGAAGCCGGGAAGACGGCTGACGATGTCGTACATGCGCGCGCCGAGCCGGTCGTGTTCGTCGACAGAGGCGCCGTCACGCAATTGCAGATCGCCAATGACAATCACTTCGCCAATCATGTTTCCTTGACCCTCGGTGATGGATATCCGTTCCCGATCTCTTCGGTTTCGCGAAGGCTTTGTTACATCGCCCCCCCGAATTTGAATGGCCTGCCGGCATCCGACTGTTTATGGTCGGTCCATGTCGCGCCTCATGTGCCTATCTGTCGCTATCGTCCTATCGCTGCTGCCGGCTGTCGCGCCGGCTGCCTCAATCCAAAAGCGTCCCAAGCAAGCCTGGCATGGCTACGGCTTCCTGCCGGGCTATCGCCAGCCGCTGAGCAACAGCATTCCGCTCTACAAGCAGAAGGAGGCGATGCGGCGGATGTCGCCTAGCGACCGGCGCCATTGGTACATCGATCCGGTCCCCCAATATTACGGCTGGGACGGTGAGTGGCGCTATTTCGGCCGGCCCGGCTTCGGCGGCGGCCGCTACAATGGCGGCAGTTTTGGTCCGTGCTGGACGCGGACGCCGATCGGCGCGGTCTGGAATTGCGGGTGATGGACTGAGCATCCGACATTGCGAGCGTAGCGCGTTGCGCTCGCAATGACGTTGAGGAGAGAGTGTTTTCCTCACTCCGCTCTCGTGCCCCGGACACCGCGCAGCGTCTCTTCGACGGTGCGCTGCAGTGCCGGGGCCCATGCTGCTACGGAAGCTGTGGCTCCTGGATCCCGGATCTGCGCTTTGCTTGTCCGGGACACGGAGGGAGTATGCGTCCCCCTTACGAGAAGAATGCGATCTTCTCGGCCTGGGTCATGCGGCGGATGGGCGCCATGGGATCGTTTGCGGCGGCGCGGGGCTTTTGCAGGATACCGCTGGCGAGGATGGTGGCGCCGAGCGAGGCTTCCGGAACCGGCGAGGGCATCGGCAGCGTCGTAGCCTGCGCTGCGCCGAATGTCGCGCCGGCGGCCATGACCGGCGCCGGCTGCTCCATCACTTCGGCGGCGGCTTCCGCAATGGCGTTGGTGAGGCGCGCCAGCGATTCCATCGCGATCGGCGCTTCCTCTACGGGCTCCTCCACGATCGCTGCAGCGGCGACTGGCTCCAGTGCGAGCGGCTCTGGTGCGATCGGCTCCGGTATCTCGGCTGCGATGGGCGTTGCGGCCTCCGCAACCACCGGCTCCGGAACCGTCGCTTCCATCTCGACCGGTTCGATGATCTCGTCGAATTCCGGATCGGGCGCGGCCATCTCCAGCGCGATCGCGTCGAGTATAGCTTCGTCCTCGGCTTCCGCTGCGGCATCGAGCGAAAATTCGTCCGTCACCTCCGCGAAGGCGGCGGGCTCAGTGGCCAGCTCTTCAAAAGCGGCGTCTTCACGCGCGATCCGGGTCTCGGCGACGATTCCGGCCGTCTCCACGGCGGCTTCGGGCTCAATCGCCTCTGCGCTGTCCTGCGGCTCCGTAAGAGCCACGGCGGCTTCGCTGGCCATCACCGCAGGCGCGGCCTCCGCAGGCGGAGCTTCCGCAGCGGACGACGGTGCCTCCTGCACTGGAGCCGGCGACGGGCGCGCGGCCTGCGGCGTTGCGTCAGCGTCCGTCTGGTCGATCCGGTCCTTGAGCAGATCGAATGCGGCCTTGAGGTCAGCGCGGGGGTCGATGGTGGAAACCTGCGCGCAGGCCGCCTCGATGGAGGCGAGCTGCGAATCAATCAGGTCGCAGATTCGGCCGTCGGCGCCGATCTCGCGCCAGCGCCAGGAGATCTCCTTGATGATGCGCAGCCCGCGGGGAATCGGTGCGAGGCTCGCCTCGATCGCCCCGGGATCGAACGCCGCGATCGCAATCGTCTCGGCTTCGCGGATCGCGTGGCGGATCGCGATTAGCGCCTCCGGCAGGCGGTCCTCGACGACGGGATGGCGCTGCGCCGCAAGGGTTTCTTCGATTTTCGCGACCGCGTCGAGCACCATGCGGGTGTCGGCATTGCGGTTGCGCTTGGCGTATTCGCCGAGGAACCAGCGGCCGCGCGCGGTCTCCAGGAAGGCTTCGCGGATCGCGTCGTAATCCTGCTCGTTCGGCTCGGCCGCGCGGGCAGACATAGGCGAGAGGGCGAATGCTTCGTTGGCCATGTCAATCTCGTCGCGCAAATCACCGCGCGTTACAGTAACGATCATCACGATATCGACCGAATCGCAATTGGTTTGATGGCGCCCGAATCACAAATCCCCATCGCAGCAGCTCGGAAGCGGCGATTCGCCGTGAGCCTCGCGCTGTTCTACTCGGCCGTGTTCGCGGTCTCGGGTACGCATCTGCCGTTCTTTCCGGTCTGGCTGAAGGCGATCGGCATTGACGCGGCCTGGATCGGCCTCATCAACGCGCTGCCGGCGATCACGCGCTTCACCACGCTGCCGCAGGTCACCGCGTTTGCCGAAAAGCGACATGCCATTCGCGCCGGCATGATGGTGTCCGTGCTGGCGACGGCGATCGGATTTACGGCGGTCGGCTTGCAGCAGCAGCCGCTGGCGCTGTTCCTGATCTATGCGCTGACCTGCGTGATGTGGACGCCGACCATGCCGCTGACCGACGCCTATGCGCTGCGTGGCGTCGCCCGCTACGGGCTCAATTACGGGCCGGTGCGGCTGTGGGGCTCGGCAGCCTTCGCAGCCGGCTCGCTCGCCTGCGGCTATCTCGTGGACCACATCGCAGCGCGCGATCTGATCTGGGTCATCGTCGCCTGGGCCGTTGTTGCGGTCGCCGCCGGCATGCTGCTGCAGCCGCTCGACGATGTCAGGCGAAGGACGACGGCGGTGCACGCCGGCAAGGCGCTGCTGCGCGATGCCGGCTTCTGGGCCGTCATCGTTTCGGCCGCGCTGATCCAGGGCAGTCACGTCGCGTATTATACGTTCTCGGCCATCAACTGGCAGACCCAGGGCCTCGGCGGGCTGACGATCGCGGGCCTCTGGACATTGGGCGTGATCGCCGAGATCGTCGTGTTTGCGCTGTCGCCGCGCTTCTCGCTGCACCCGTCCTCGCTCATGGCGATCGGGGGCGCGAGCGCGGTCGTGCGCTGGGTCGTCACTGCATACGATCCGCCGCTCGTGCTGCTCGCGGTCGTGCAGCTCGGCCACGGCCTGACCTTCGGGATGACCATTCTCGGCACCATGAGTCTGCTGGTGCAACGCGTGCCGTCGCATCAGATCGCGCGGGGGCAGGGCTATTACGCCGCATGCAACGGGTTGCTGGGTGCGACCACCTCGATCGTGTCAGGCGCGATCTACGCCCGCATCGGCGACGGTCTGTATTACGTCATGGCCGCGATGGCCGCGGCCGGTGCGCTCGTGATCTGGTCGGCGCGGCACCGGCTGAAAGCTCAGCCCCAGAGCGAAGAATCCGGCGGATAGACCAGGCTGTCGTCATAGCGAAGCCCGTGATCGCGGTCGCGCGCCAGCAGCAAGGGGCCGTCGAGATCGACGAAGCGCGCCTGCGGCGTCACCAGCATCGCCGGCGCCATCGACAGCGAGGTTGCGACCATGCAGCCGATCATGATCTCGAAGCCGAGCGCCTGCGCAGCATCGGCCATCGCCAGCGCCTCGGTGAGGCCGCCGGTCTTGTCGAGCTTGATGTTCACGGCGTCGTAGCGCTCGCGGAGCGACGCCAGCGAAGAGCGGTCGTGCACGCTTTCGTCGGCGCAGACCACCAGTGGCCGCTTGATCCGCGCCAGCGCGTCGTCCTTTCCGGCCGGCAGCGGCTGCTCGACCAGGGTGACGCCGACGGCCTCGCAGGCCGCAAGATTGTGCGCCAGATTGGCCTCGGTCCAGGCCTCGTTGGCATCCACGATCAGTTCGGATTCGGGCGCCGCCTCGCGCACCGCCGTGATCCGCTCCGGATCGCCGTCGCCGCCGAGCTTGATCTTGAGCAGCGGCCGGTGCGCCGCTTTGGCGGTCGCCGCCGCCATGGCCTCGGGCGTGCCCAGCGAGATGGTGTAGGCCGTGGTGCGCTCGCCCGGCGACGGGCGGTCGAGCAGGCTCCAGGCCCGCAAGCCCGCCGCCTTGGCTTCCAGATCGATCAGGGCGCAATCCAGGGCATTGCGGGCCGCCCCGGGCGGCATGGCGGCTTGCAGGGCCTGGCGGGTGAGGCCGACGGCCACGGCCTCCCGCATGGCCTGGATGGCGGCAAGGGTCGCCTCGGGCGTCTCGCCATAGCGGGGATAGGGCACGCATTCGCCGCGGCCAGTCAGGCCGTCCCGGCTGACCTCGGCCACAACGGTCACGGCCTCGGTCTTGGCGCCCCGGCTGATGGTGAAACTGCCAGCGATGGGAAAGCGCTCGATTCGCGCAGCGAGGACAGGAACTTTGCTGGAAGTCATTTTGAACTCTGGCGAAATCTGAACCTGCTGGTTACCTCTAGCAACTAAGGTTAACCAGTTGGGGATACCTTCTCCGGGTAAGGGCGCGTGCGCAACCATCTGATTTCATCCGTTTCTCGCGCCTCGGCACGGGAGCGGTCATCTTGAGCGGCGATCCGAAGCTGGAACGGATTGCGAAGGGCAATGCGCTGGCACTCTGCGCCACCGGAACCTGGACCGCGAGCTTCGCGCCGGTCCTGGAGCGGATGGTGGCTGACGCCGAGAAGCTCGCCGGCGGCCCGCAAAGCATCTTCATCGACGTGTCCGAGGTCGCCAAGCTCGACACCTTCGGCGCCTGGCTGATCGAGCGGCTGCGCCGCAGCCTGACGCAGGGCGCCGTCGAGGCGCAGATCGCCGGCCTTTCCGCCAATTATTCGAGCCTGGTGGACGAGGTGCGACGGGTCAGGGCGACGCCCGTCATCGACACCAGCACGATCACCATCACCGGCATGCTGGAGCAGATCGGCCGGGCCGTGGCCGGTGTTGCCGGCACGGTTGCAGGCCTGATTGACATGCTCGGCGCGGTGCTCGCGGCGGTCGCGCGCACCCTGATTCATCCGCGCTCGTTCCGTCTGACCTCGACCGTGCATCATCTCGAGCAGGTCTGCTGGCGCGCGGTGCCGATCGTCGTGCTGATCACCTTCCTGATTGGCTGCATCATCGCCCAGCAAGGCATCTTTCACTTCCGCAGGTTCGGCGCCGACCTGTTCGTCGTCGACATGCTCGGCGTGCTGGTGCTGCGCGAGATCGGCGTGCTGCTGGTCGCGATCATGGTTGCGGGCCGCTCGGGCAGCGCCTACACCGCCGAACTTGGCTCGATGAAGATGCGCGAGGAGATCGACGCGCTGCGCACCATGGGGTTCGACCCGATCGAGGTGCTGGTGCTGCCGCGCATGCTCGCGCTGGTGCTGGCGCTGCCGATCCTGGCCTTCCTCGGCGCGATGGCCGCGCTCTATGGCGGCGGCCTCGTCGCCTGGCTCTATGGGGGCGTGCAGCCCGAGGCTTTCCTGCTGCGGCTGCGCGACGCCATCTCGATCGACCATTTCATCGTTGGCATCGTCAAGGCACCTGTCATGGCCGCGGTGATCGGCATCGTCGCCTGCGTCGAGGGGCTCGCGGTGCAGGGCAGCGCGGAATCGCTCGGGCAGCACACGACGTCGTCTGTCGTGAAAGGCATTTTTTTCGTCATCGTCATGGACGGCGTGTTCGCTATCTTCTTCGCCGCGATCGGGATGTGACGATGGTGGGCGAGATCCAGAACCCCATCATCCGCGTCCGCGACATCACCGTGCAGTTCGGCGCGACGCGCGTGCTCGACGGGCTCGACCTCGACGTCAAGCGCGGCGAGATTTTGGGCTTCGTCGGCCCTTCCGGCGCGGGCAAGTCCGTGCTGACGCGCACCATCATCGGCCTGGTGCCGAAGGTCGCAGGCAGCATCGAGGTATTCGGCGTCGACCTCGATGCCTCCAACACGTTGCAGCGTCGCAACGTGGAGCGGCGCTGGGGCGTGCTGTTTCAGCAGGGCGCGCTGTTCTCCTCGCTCACGGTGCGCCAGAACATCCAGTTCCCGATGCGCGAATATCTGCGGGTGTCGCAGCGGCTGATGGACGAGATCACCATCGCCAAGCTCACCATGGTCGGTCTCAAGCCCGAAGTGGCCGATCGCTTTCCCTCGGAACTGTCGGGCGGCATGATCAAGCGCGTGGCGCTGGCGCGCGCGCTGTCGCTCGACCCCGATCTCGTCTTTCTGGACGAGCCGACCTCGGGCCTGGATCCGATCGGCGCCGGCGACTTCGACGAGCTGGTCAGGACGCTGCAGCGTACTTTGGGGCTGACCGTTTTCATGGTAACCCACGACCTCGATAGCCTTTACACAGCATGTGACCGCATCGCCGTTTTAGGCAACGGTAAGATCATTGCGGCAGGGTCGATCGCCGACATGCAGGCCTCGCAGCATCCGTGGCTGAGGCAATATTTCCATGGCAAGCGCGCTCGCGCGGTGATGGGCTGAGGTGCCGGAGTAGCTGATGGAAACGCGCGCAAATTACGTGCTGATCGGGTCGTTCACGCTGGCGGTGATCGCCGCCGCGATCGGCTTCGTGCTGTGGTTTCAGTCGTTGCACACCACCAAGCAGCGCAGCCCCCTGCGCGTCGTGTTCGAGGGCCCGGCCGCGGGCCTGCGCAATGGCGGCAGCGTCAATTTCAACGGTATTCGGGTAGGCGAGGTGGTTTCGGTGAAGCTCGACAACCCGCGGCGGGTTGTCGCACTCGCCATGGTCGAGAACAACGCCCCGATCCGCAAGGACACCCTGGTCGGCCTCGAATTCCAGGGCCTGACCGGCGTCGCCGCGATCTCGCTGAAGGGCGGCGAGGAGGCCGCACCTTCGCCGCCGCTCGACGAGGACGGCATCCCCACGCTGACGGCGGATCCCAACAAGCTCCAGGACGTCACCGAGGCGATCCGCGGCACGCTCCAGAACATCAACAAGATCGTCGCCGACAATCAGGAGTCGGTGAAGAACTCGCTGAAGAATCTCGAGACCTTCACCAACTCGCTCGCCCGCAACTCCGAGAAGATCGACGGCGTGATGGCCAAGGTCGACGGCGTGATGCTCAAGGCTGATAGCCTCATGCTCGGCCTCAACACGCTCGCCGGCGGCAAGGACGGCGGCGAGCTGTTCCAGGCGGTGAAGTCGATCCGCGAACTGGCCGACGATTTCGACAAGCGCTCCGGCGCATTGATGACCGACGGCCGCCGCACGCTCGGCGACATCAGCCGTGCCGTCAACAATTTCGACCGCAACCCCACCCGCGTTCTGTTCGGCGCCAGCAACAGCGCACCGGCGGCCGCGCCGCCACCGCCGCCAGAGCCGCCGAAACCCGCCGCGCCGGAGCGCCGGCGGCAGTAGGGGGATCGCCTCGTGCTTCTCCGGCGTCGTCCTGGCGAAAGCCAGGACCCATTACCCCAAGGAGGAGTTTGGCGAAGAGCAGTCGCTCGGTACTTCCACCGGCGGCAATCGACAGACTTCGCGGTATGGGTCCTGGCTTTCGCCAGGACGACATCGAGTGTTTGTCGATCGCTTCGTTCCTAATGACACCCAAAACAAAAACGGAGGCCGCGAGGCCTCCGTTTCCTTATTCGTCATTTGCGAGCTGGCCGCTCACCCCAGCCGGCCCGCTGCGTGCGCGAGCAGCGTGTACACCAGGCCCGTTTCCGAGGTCAGGTGGTTGCGCAGCTCCTGCGGGCCGCGGCCGTCGCGGGCGACCTCGTCGAGCAAGCGTTCGAACTCGGCGACATAGCGGTCGACCGTGGCCTTGAAGTTGCGGTCGGAGCGATACTTGCGGGCGACCTCGTCGAAGGCCTTCTGGCCGGCGGGCGTGTAGAGGCGCTTGGTGAAGGCCTTGTTCTCGCCGCGCTGGTAGCGGTCCCACATCTCGGACGCGAGGTTGCGGTCCATCAGCCGGCCAATGTCGAGCGACAAGGATTCCAGCGGATTGCCGCCACCTTGAGGAGCCTGCGGCTGCGGCGCCGGTGCAGCCTGGCGGCCGCGCTGGGGCTCACGTCCGGTGGGCGCACCCTGGTTGGCGTCCGTGCGGCTCAAGAGGTCGGACAGCCAGCCGTCGCGGCCCTGGTCGTTGCCGGCCGGTGCGACCGGCGGCGCTTCGGTGCGGCGCGAGGAGGCCGGCATGCCGAGGTCCGGCGGCGGCAGCGTCGAGGCGCTGGCGCTCTCGCGCATGCGCGTGTCGGTGCTGCGCGCGCCGACGGCCGCCAGCATCGGCTCTTCCTGGCGCTGCACGCTGGCGCGGCCCGTCGTGGAGACGTCGAGGCCACGGCCGTGCTGGGCCACGATACGGTTGAGCTCGGCGAGCGCCTCGATCTGGTCGACGATCACCTTGCGCATCTGCGCAGTGCTCTCGGCGGCCTCCTGCGGCATCTCGAGCACGCCGCGGCGCAGCTCGTTGCGGGTGGCTTCGAGCTCGTTGTGCATCTCGAACGCCATCTGCTTCATGCTGGAGACGAGGTTGGTGAACTTCTCCGTGGACTGCTTGAACATCGCATCCGCCTCGTCGGTGGTCTGGCGGTAGATGTCGTGCATGGCCTCGACGGTCTGCCGGTGCTCCTCTTCGGAGGCCGACCGCACCGCCTCGAACTGGCGGGTGATCGCCGCGGAACCGGCGCCGGCGGTCTCCGCGACGACGCGGGCGATGTCGCGGGCACGCTCTTCGGCGGCCGCCAGCGATTCATCGAGCAGGCCGGTGAAGCGCGACAGGCGCTGGTCGAGATCGGCCGTGCGCAGGTCGATCGTGGTGACGAGCGATTCCAGCGCCTCCTTGCGTTCGGCGAGCGAGGCGGTGGTGTTCTTGTTGCTCTGCTCGACGACCTGCGCGGCCTCGACCAGTGCCTTGCCGTGCGCGTCGAACTGGGTCGACAGCTCGCCGAGATCCTGCAGCGCTCGCGTGGTCTTGCTGTTGAAGACGTTGAGCTGGTCTTCCAGGTTCTGCGTCGCAGCGCCGTTGCGCGAGGTGACGTCGTTCATCGCCGAGACGAAGTCGGCGACGCGCGTCACCAGCGCCCGCTCGAGCGAGTTGAGGTTGTCGTGCGCACCGGTCAGCACCTCCTGGAGCAGGATGTTGCCTTCGCGCAGTCGCTCGAACAGGGCGACCGTGTCGGTGCGCAGGATCTTGCTGGTCTCCTGCATCTCGGTGACGGCCGCGATCGAGACCTGGCGCGACTGGTCGATCGCCGCGCGCGAGGCCTGCTCGAGGTCCTTGAGCGATTTGTTGACGGCACCCGTCGCCATCTCGCTCGCCGAGTTGATGGTTCGCGCCACCTCGGAGCCGTTGCCCATCATGGTCTGCGAGAACGCGTGGCCGCGCGTTTCGATCGACTTCAGCGCGTCGGATGTGACGCGGTCGATGTCGAGCGTGAGCTGGCTGGTTTTCGAGCCGATCGCGTCCACGAGCGAGCCGCGCTTGGCGTCGATCATGTTGGCGAGACGGTCCGACTGCTGCTGCACGTAGGTGACGATTTCGTCGGTCTTGCCGGTCATGGCCTGGCCGAAGCTGCTGCTGGCGGCGAGCACCGAGCGCTCGACGTCCGCAGAGCTCGACTTGACCCGCGAGCTCGCCTCGTTGGAGGCGTTGATCAGCGCGTTCTGGGCGTTGAGCGCGCTGGTCTGGATGTCGTTGGTCGCGTTCGCGGTGGCCGTGCTCAGCGTACGCTCGATCTCGCTCGAGATCGTGCGGATCTGGCTTGCGGCATCCGCCGAGGTCGAGACCAGCGAGGTCTGCGCCTCACGCGCGCTGTTGAGGATGGTCGAGGCGGTGTCGGCGCCGACCGAGGTCAGCGTGCGCTCGATGTCCGTGGTCAGCGACTTGATCTGGCCTGCTGCGTCCGTCGAGGCGGAGATCAGCGTGCCCTGGGCCTCGCGTACGCCGCTGGTGAGCGCTTCGATGGTGGCGCCGCCGGCGGTCGCCAGCGCGCGCTGCATCTCGGCAGCCAGCGAACGAACCTGGCCGGTCTGTTCGGCGGACACCGCCAGCAGGGTGCTTTGGGCGTCGCGGGCGCTGGTCGTGATCGTCTCGGCGGTCGACTGGCCGACCTGCGAGAGCGACCGATGCACTTCGGCGGCGAGAGACTTGACCTGGCTCGCCGCATCCGAGGACGCGTTGACGAGCGTGCTCTGGGCTTCGCGGGCGCCCGTCATGATGGTCTCGGCCGTCGCGGTGCCAGCCATCGAGAGCGAGCGCTGCACGTCCGAGGACAGCGCCTTGATCTGGTTGGCGGTCTCGCTCGAGGCCGCGATCAGCGCGCTCTGCGCATCGCGGGCGCCGGCGGTGATCGATTCCGCCGTGCTGGTGCCGGCCATGGACAGCGAGCGCTGCACGTCGGCGGTGAGGGTCTTGACGTGGTTGGCCGCGTCCGAGGACGCCGTGACGAGCGTGGTCTGCACCTCGCGGGCACCGGCCAGGATCGAGGCGGCGGTCGCCGAGCCCGCCGACGACAGCGTGCGTTCGACGTCGGCCGCGAGCCCCTTGATCTGGTTGGAGGCATCGCCGGATGCTGCGACCAGCGTCGACTGCGCTTCGCGGGCGCTGGTCAGGATCGAGTTCGCGGCACCGGTGCCGACCGCGGTCAGCGCGCGCTCGACCTCGGCGGAGGTCATCTTGAGCTGGGCGTTGACGTCGGAGGAGACCGTCATCAGCGACTGCTGCGCGGTGCGCGCACCGGTCTGGATGGTCTCGCTGGTGTTGACCACGAGGTTGGTGAGCGAGCGCTCGGCGTCTTCGACATGCGAGCGGATCGCGGTCGAGATCATCTCGGCGCGGGACATCATGTCCTCGCTGGCCTGGCGTCCGCTGCTTTCGATGCGGCCGGCGACGGCCTCGACACGCGAGCCGAGCAGGTCCTCGAACTGCGCCACGCGCACGTCGATGTCGCTGGCGACCGCGCCGACCTTGGTCTCGATGGCCTGCTGGATGTCCTGGAAGCGCGCCGTGACCGTGTCGGTCAGGTGCATGCTGCGGCCGTCGATGATCTCGGTGACGCCGGTGATGCGGCGGTCGACCGCCTCGATTGCCTGCGCGGTGCCGTCCGTGAGCGTCGAGGTCAGGAGGGTGAGGCGGGTGTCGATCGACTGCACGGCCTGCGAGGCGCCGTTCGTCACCGCGCTGGTCAGGTAGGTGAGGCGCGTGTCGATGGATTCGAGCGCCTGCGAAGCGCCGCCGGTGAGGGTGGTCGTCAGATGCGTGAGGCGCGTGTCGATCGACTGGATGGTCTGCGATGCGCCATCGGTCAGCGAGGTCGTGAGGTGGGTGAGGCGGGAGTCGATCGACTGGATCGCCTGCGCCGCACCGTCGGTCAGCGACGAGGCGAGCGTGTTGAGCCGTCCGTCGATGGTCTCGGTGACCGACTTCGCACGGGTATCGAACGATTCTTCGAGCGCGGCGACGCGGCCGACGAGCTGCTCGTCGAAGGTCTTGATATGACCGTCGATCGTGGAGTCGAGGCTGGAGATCTTGCCGTTCAGCGAGGCGTCGAGGTTGCTGACGCGTTCGCCGATCGTGGTCTCGAACTGCACCAGGCGCTGGTCGAGCACAGCCGTGATCGCGCCGCCGTTGGAGGTGAAGCGGGTGTCGAAATTGTCGACATAGGTCTTCAGCGATTCATGGATGTCCTGGGTACGCTGGCCCATCCGATCGACGATCTCGCCGCCGAAGGTCTTCACGGTGCGGTCGAATTCGGAGATGTGGCGGGTGATCAGCGCGCCCAGCGTGCCGGAGTCGCGGGCGAATTTCTCGACCAACTCGGTGCCCTGGTTCTTCACCAGCTCGTCGAAGGCGCTCATCTGGAGCGACAGCGAGTCGTGCGCGGTCTCGGTCTGGCTGACGACCTTGGCGACCAGCGTATTGACGGTGGCGTCGAGTGCTTCGCTCGCCTTGTCGCCGGAGGTCATGATGTGGCCGGCGAGGCGGTTGCCGGCGTCGTCAATCTTGGCGGAGAGGTCGTTGGAGCGCAGCTCGAGCTCTAGCAGCAGCGAGTCCGACGAATTCTTCAGGCTGTCGTGCACCTGCTCGGTACGCTCGGAGATGCCGTCGACGATCGCGGCGGAGCGCTGCTCGAACTCGCCGGTGATGCGGTCGATGCGCTCGTTCAGCATTTCGTGGACGCGGTCGGCGAGGTCGACGAACTCGTCGTGAACGTGGCCGGTCTTGAAATTGAGGCTGGTGGTCAACCGCTCGCTGGCGTCGAGCACGGCGCGCGTGGTCTCGTTGCTGGCCTCCTCGAGCCGGTCGAGCAGGTCGCCTCCGCGCTCGCCGAGCGCGAGGATCATGTTGTCGCCGGCGTTGCTGAGCGCACCGGTGATGTGGGCGCCGCGCTCTTCGAGCGCGCCGGTGATGGACTTTGCGACCTCGTCGACGCGCGAGGCGATCGCGTCCGAGATCAGCGCGATGTCGTGGCGCAAATCGATCTGCACGCCGGAGATGGCGCTGCGGACCTGCTCGGCCTGGCCGACCAGATTGTCGCGCTGATGTGCGATGTCCTGCAGCAGGGCGCGGATGCGCACTTCGTTGTCGGAATAGGCGCGTTCGAGCGCCGCGACCTCGTTGGCGACCAGCGTCTCGAGCTCGCCGGCGCGCGCGATGGCGCGCTCGATGCCGTCGCCCATCGCCGCAACCTCGCGGCGGATGGCCTGGCCGACGGTCACCATCGAATCGGAGGCCGAGCCTTCCGGCTCGGAGAAGCGGATGGCAACCTGGGCCATAGCCTGCGCGACCGAGCTCATTTGCTGGCCGCGCCAGACGAGGCTCGCCAGGAAGAAGAACAGCATGATCGGCGCGAAGAACATCGTGACGAGGCCGGCAATGGCCAACACGCCGCCGCTCTGGCCCATCGCCGCCTGGATCGAAGGCAGGAAGCCGACCGTCAGCGCGGCGCAAGCCGCCAGCCAGACGACGGTGAAGATTGTCGCGCCGGTGTAGATGTTGCGGGTCGGGCGTCCCGTCTGCAACGTCTGCAACAGCTGGCCGATGGTCGCACGGTCGTCATTGGCGGCGCGGCGCGAGGAGCGCGGCTCCTCGACCTGGTCGAACATCGCGCGTTCGTTCGCGGCAGGACGCGGATCGAAGCTCGGTTCGTCGAACATCGGGGGAGCCGGTGGGGCGACCGGAGGCGGCGTTTCGCTGCGCATCGAGGCGTTGCGGCTGGTGTCCGCCGCCGTGTCGCTAATGTTCAGGGCTTCCTGGATTGCAGAAAGCGCATCTTCTGTGGGGTCTTTGACCTTTTTCGGAGTGTTTGCCATGTTCAGTCCGAGCCCTCGTTACTTGTACGCGTCCCCCCGCGAGCTCTGCGCGCTACGCAAGCCCACAGTCCGGATCATGCCGCTTGCGCGGATCTCCGAGCCATCCCCACCCGGACGGCTTGTCCGCCAATTTCTCCAACATCCTATTGGCAGAGCGTCGCGAATGAAATGCCCGCGATTAAGACATTCTTAATCATCGTTAACAGGATCGCGCCGTAAGGCCTTAGCAATAAATGCAATTCTCCACCGGACTCGCCGGATTGCGGCAACTTTTCGTCAATAAACAGGCAGATTTGCGCAAAACGGCTGGAACATTTCATTAACCATTTCCGTGCTTGGGTGGAGGGAACTTGACCGCCGGACCGGCGGACATCGCGCGATGCCGGGGCCTGCGCCATGACTCCTGAACTGCAACGGATGGACTGGATGCCCTCGCCCCCGCTTGCACCCATCGACAGCCCGCTCGACCTCGATCATCTCTCCCGCATGACGCTCGGTGATTCCGAGCTGGAACAGGAAGTGCTGGCGATGTTTGCCGAGCAGGCGGTGCGCCTGATCGCGGCGATGGCCGCGCTCCCGTCCGAGGCCGGCGCACTCGCCCACAAGCTCAAGGGCTCGGCGCGCGGGATCGGCGCGTTTGCGGTGGCGGATGCCGCAGCCAGCCTGGAGACCGCGATTCAGACCGGACAAGGCCGGCCTCACGCCTTCGCCGCGCTGAAAGAGGCGGTGACCGAGGCTCGCGTCGCCATCGAGGCAATCCTCAACCCTTAGGCCGACAGGGCCAGACCCGTGCTCTAGTCTTTGTTTTGACGGGTTTTCTTCCCGCGCAACGGTATTCGCGACTGAATCAAAACGCTATGGCGCCGGGCTGATCGACCCGTTATAGGACAGCCCGGACCCTCCTTCATTCCCTAGATCGCGGCAGCACGAGCACACATGGCCAAAATTCACTTTGTCGATCACAAGGGCGAAACCCGTACGGTGGACGTCGAGAACGGCGCGACTGTGATGGAAGCCGCCATCCGCAACAGCATTCCCGGCATCGAGGCCGAATGCGGCGGCGCCTGCGCCTGCGCCACCTGCCATGTCTATGTCGACGAAGCGTGGCGCGAGAAGGTCGGCAGCCCGACGCCGATGGAAGAGGACATGCTCGACTTCGGCTTCGACGTGCGCCCGAACTCGCGCCTGTCCTGCCAGATCAAGGTCTCCGACGAGCTCGACGGCCTCGTGGTGGCGACACCGGAACGCCAGGCCTAACCCTGTTAGCTATTCATGTGCTCGGCGGCGCGACCTCGATGCCGCGCTTGTGCCAGGGCCTGAGCTTCTCGAGCACTTCCGCGATCAGCGGCGTTGGCCGGCGCGACGCTTCGTCGATCATCACGGCGACCGATGTCGCCGATGCAATGCACTTCCCTTCCGAAAACACCACCTGCTCGAACGTCACCGACGTTCGTCCCAGCTTCACGACGCCGAGACCGAGCTCGATCGTGTTCGGCCAGTGCAGCTCCGCACGAAAATGGATGTCGAGCCGCACCATGATCCAGGCAAGTCCCGGCGGCGTCAGGCCGTATTCCGGAAGCTTCATCAGCGTGACACGGCCGGTCTCGAAATAGGTGGCGTAGACCGCGTTGTTGACGTGCTGGTTGGGGTCGAGATCGCCGAAGCGGACGTTGTCGCTGAGGCGAAAAGGGTAGTCCTCCAGGCGCGGCGTCGTATCGAGGCGGCTTGGTGCGTTCACCGATTGATCTCCGTCATAGCGTTGCTCGTTACAGCCCAGTTATCCTGACCCGGCAAGTGGGGCCGGCTGCGGGGCGCTCCCGCTTTTATGCCTTCCCTGATCCATCCCCGTTGGCTAGACAGACAGGGTCACCTCGGCCCAAAGGGCGCCGTCCCACCGAACGACCGATAAAGAGACGACATGAGCGACGCGATCAAAACCGATGTGTTGATTATTGGCGCCGGCCCCTGCGGTCTGTTCGCCGCCTTCGAGTTGGGCCTTCTCGACATGAAGACGCATTTCGTCGACATCCTCGACAAGGTCGGCGGCCAGTGCGCAGAGCTCTATCCGGAAAAGCCGATCTACGACATTCCCGGCATTCCGCAGGTTTCGGGGCAGGGCCTCACCGACGCGCTGATGGAGCAGATCAAGCCGTTCCATCCGACCTTCCATCTCGGCGAGATGATCGAGACCGTCGAGAAGATCGGCGATCCGCTGTTTCGCTGCACCACGGACGCCGGGAAGGTGTTCGAATGCAAGGTGCTGGTGATCGCTGCCGGCGGCGGCTCGTTCCAGCCCAAGCGGCCACCGGTGCCGGGGATCGAAGCCTATGAAGGAAGCTCGGTGCATTACGCCGTGCGCAAGATGGAGACGTTCCGCGACAGGAACGTGCTGATCGTGGGCGGCGGCGATTCCGCGCTCGACTGGACGCTCAATCTGCATCCGATCGCCAAGCGCATCACGCTCTTGCATCGTCGCGACGATTTTCGCGCCGCCCCCCACAGCGTCGAGCAGATGCGCGCGCTGGTCGCTGCCGGCAAGATGGATCTGCGGCTCGGCCAGGTCACCGCGCTGTCAGGCAACGAGGGCAAGCTGAGCGGCGCCACCGTCAAGGGCAACGACAACAGTGTGAGCGAAATTACCTGCGACACCATGCTGCCGTTCTTCGGCCTGACCATGAAGCTCGGTCCGGTCGCGAACTGGGGCATCGCGCTGGAGAACAATCTGGTGCCGGTCGAGACATCCGCGTTCGAGACCAACGTGCCAGGCATCTTCGCGATCGGCGACATCAACACCTATCCCGGCAAGATCAAGCTGATCCTGTGCGGTTTCCACGAGGGCGCGCTGATGTCGCAAAAAGCCCATCGCTACGTCTATCCGGAGAAGCGGCTCGTGTTCCAGTACACGACCTCGTCCTCCAGCCTGCAAAAGAAGCTCGGCGTCAACTGACGGCGGCGGGCGATGCCCCATGTTTCTGGTGCTGGAACAGTTCGCGAAATCGCCGTAGTCTGCGGCCATTGCAGTTGGCGGCTTAGCAAGGCGATTGGCTCAGCAAGGTGATGATAATGCGGACTCTCTTTTCCAGCTTTCGGCTGTTCTCGCTCCTCGCGCTCGCGATGTCGCTCGGTGCGGTGAGCCCGGTTGTGGCGCAAGTGCAGCAGCCGACCGCCGCGGGCCTCTGGCAGAAGGTCGAAGACGGCAAGACGGTGGGTTGGTTTCTCTTCATCGACCACAACGGCATCTTCGAAGGCGTCATCGCAAAAACCTTCCCGCGGCCCGGTGACGACCCGAACGAGATCTGCGCGAAATGCACGGACGATCGCAAGAACGCGCCGGTGCTCGGGCTCTCCTTCATCCGCGACATGAAGCGCGACGGCTTGAAGTATGACGGCGGCAACGTGGTCAATCCGCGCGACGGCAACATCTGGAAGGCCAAGATGACGGTCAGCCCGGATGGGCAGACCCTGACGATGCGCGGTTTCCTCGGCATTTCCCTGTTCGGCAAGGACGAGACCTGGACGCGTCTTCCCGACGCCAATATCGCGCAGGTCGATCCCGCCATCGTCGCGAAATATCTCCCGGCGCAAGCAACCGCCGCGACCAAGTCCGTGCCCGTGCCCGCGGCGAAGAAAGGCGGCGCGATGGTGGCGCCGGCACCGAAGCAGTAGGGTCTACGTCGCGCGCTATGGCGCCCGAACTTCCGTAGCTCCACACGCCGCCGTCATTGCCCGCCAAGGCGGGGACTTCAGTACGCCGCCAGCCTCTCCGCGTTCTTGCGCGGCGTCCGTGGCGCCCGTGCGCAATCGCGCATACGACCGGCGACGACAGCGGAGATGCCGGCGCGAGTAGCGGTCATACCCGTCGAAAGACGAACGCCTGCCGGACGCGCGCCAGTAGTTCCCCGGAATGCGCGGTGGCGCCGGATTTGCATAGCTATCCGCAAAGCTGCTGGGGGAATGAGTCGCCGTCCCTGACGCCTTCGCCGAGTCGCGAAAGGCGAACGGCAACTATCGCCCCGCGGCGATCACCTCGATCCGCGGAGACGACATGAGACGTGCAATATCCCGTGCCGCCATGCTGCTGGTCCTGACGGTGCTGCTGACCGCCCCGACGATGGCGCGTGACGACGGGCGCTACGCCAACTCGCCGTTAAAACCCTGGTTCGAGAGCCTGCACAGCGAATACGGCCAATGCTGCTCGGATGCCGACGGCTACGTGGTCGCCGATGTCGACTGGGAATCCGATAAGGGCCGTTATCGCGTGCATCTCGACGGCGAGTGGGTTGTCGTGCCCGACGGCGCCGTCATCACCGAGCCGAACAAGATCGGCCGCACCATGGTGTGGAAGCACTATATCGACGGCCATCCCCGCGTGCGCTGCTTCATGCCGGGCAGCATGACGTAGATTGAAGCGTCATCCCGGGTGATGCGCAGCGTCGAAACGGGACTCGCACCAATGCATCCGCGCGGCGCTCAGGTCACCGGCGCCGGATTGAACAGCGTCAAATCGTTGTGGATGCCCCAGCGATCCGACCAGGGTTGTGTGCGGCCGCTGGCGACGTCGAGGATCAGGCGGAACAGGTCCCAGCCGGTTTCCTCGATGGTCTTCTCGCCGGTTGCGATGCCTCCGGCATCGAAATCGATCAGGTCCTTCCAGCGTCGCGCGAGTTCGCTGCGGGTCGCGACCTTGATCACGGGCGCAGCCGCAAGGCCGTAGGGCGTGCCGCGGCCGGTGGTGAACACCTGCAGCGTCATGCCGGAGGCGAGCTGGAGCGTGCCGCAGATGAAGTCGGATGCCGGCGTCGCCGCAAACAGCATGCCCTTCTGCGTCGCCTTCTCGCCGGGCGAGAGCACGCCGGTGATCGCGGACGATCCGGACTTGACGATCGAGCCGAGCGATTTCTCGACGATGTTCGCCAAGCCGCCCTTCTTGTTGCCGGGCGTGGTGTTGGCGCTGCGGTCCGCGCCGCCGCGGGCGAGATAGGAATCGTACCAGGCCATCTCGCGGACCAAAGCGCGGCCGACGTCCTCGTTGATGGCGCGTCGGGTGAGCAGCTGGATCGCGTCGCGCACCTCGGTGACTTCCGAGAACATCACCGTGGCGCCGGCGCGCACCAGAAGGTCGGCGGCGAAGCCGACCGCGGGATTCGCGGTGACGCCGGAGAAGGCGTCGCTGCCACCGCATTGCAGGCCGATGACGAGATCGGCGGCCGGGCAGGTCTCACGAGTGCGCTCGTTGAGGATCTTCAGGCGGGCTTCGGCCTGGGTCATGATGGCGTCGACGATCGCGCCAAAACCGTCGAAGGCTTCGTCCTGCATCCGGACGATGGCATCGCTGACGCCTTCCGGCACCAGACGCTCGGGCGCCAACTTTTCACAGCCGAGGCTGATGACCAGGATCTCGCCCCCGAAATTCGGGTTCTGCGCGATGTTTTGCAGCGTGCGGATCGGAATCACGGCATCAGGCGCGTTGATGGCGACGCCACAGCCATAGGCATGCGTCAGCGGCACGACGTCGTCGACATTCGGGTATTTCGGCAGCAGCTCGGCGCGGATGCGCTTCACCGCATATTCCATCGTTCCCTTGACGCATTGCACCGAGGAGGAGATGCCGAGGATGTTCTTGGTGCCGACCGAGCCGTCGGAATTGCGAAAGCCTTCGAACGTGAAACCTTCCAGCGGCGGCAGCGGCGCGGGAACGGCGGTCGAGATTTCCAGCTTGTCGAGGGCAGGGGCCTCCGGCATGCGGATGCGCGCTTCGTCCACCCATTCGCCGGCCAGGATCGGCGCCAGCGCATGGCCGATCACTTCGCCGTAGCGGACGATCGGGGCGTCCTGCGGGATGTCGACCAGCGCCGTCTTGTGTCCCTGCGGCACGAAGGCGCGCAGCGTCAGCCCGCTGGCGAAGCGGGAGCCGGCAGGAAGCCCGAAATCATTGACCACGATCGCGACGTTGTCTCGATCGTTGAGCTTGATGTAGCGGGGCTGCTCTTTCGCTGCGACTGATTGGTCCATCTGCGCTTGCCTCCGAAGCCGTAGGGTGGGCAAAGGCGCAAGGCGCCGTGCCCACAATCTTCACACAGAACGTAAGGCGGTGGGCACGCTTCGCTTTGCCCGCCCTACGATATCTTGCCCGTGGTTAGCCGGGAAAGGTATAGGCGGTCTTCACTGTCGTGTAGAACTCGCGGGCATAGGAGCCCTGCTCGCGGGCACCGTAGCTCGAACCCTTCCGGCCACCGAACGGCACGTGATAATCGACGCCGGCGGTCGGCAGATTGACCATCACCATGCCGGACTCGCTGTTGCGCTTGTAGTGCGAGGCGTATTTCAGGCTGCTGGTGCAGATGCCGGAGGCAAGGCCGAACTCGGTGTCGTTGGAGATCGCGAGCGCCTCCTCGTAGTTCTTGGCGCGAATGACGGCGGCGACGGGGCCGAAGACCTCCTCGCGCGAAATGCGCATGTTGTTGTTGGCCTCGGTGAACAGCGCGGGCTGGAGGTAGTGGCCGGGCGTTTCGCGCTTGAGCAACTCGCCGCCCCAGGCGAGCTTGGCACCCTCGTCCTGGCCGATCTTGATATAGCGCAGGTCCTGGTCGAGTTGGCTCTGGTCGACCACCGGGCCGATATGCACGCCGGCCTTGAGCGCGTCGTCCACCGTCAGGCCTTTCAGGCGCTCGGTCACCGCCGCGACGAAGCGGTCATGGATGCCTTCAGTGACGATCAGGCGCGAGGACGCGGTGCAGCGCTGGCCGGTGGAGAAATAGGCGCCGTTGACGGCGACTTCGACCGCGGTCTTGAGATCGGCGTCGTCGAGCACCACCAGCGGGTTCTTGCCGCCCATCTCGAGCTGGAATTTCTTCATGTTGCTCGAGGTCACGCAGGCCTGCGCGATCTTGCGCCCCGTTTGCACCGAACCGGTGAAGGTGATCGCGGCGACGTCGGGATGCTCGATCAGGGTCTGGCCGACGACGGAGCCCGAGCCGACCACGAGGTTGAACACGCCGGCGGGAATGCCGGAACGGGTGATGATCTCGGACAGCGCATGCGCCGAGCCCGGCACCAGTTCGGCCGGCTTGAACACCACGGTGTTGCCATAGCAGAGCGCCGGGGCGATCTTCCAAGCGGGGATCGCGATCGGGAAATTCCAGGGCGTGATCATGCCGACGACGCCCATCGGCTCACGGGTCAGCTCGACGTCGATGCCGGGACGCACCGAGGCACCCTTTTCGCCGATCATGCGCAGCGCCTCGCCGGCGAAGAACGCAAAGATCTGGCCCGCGCGCGCGACCTCGCCGATGCCTTCGGGGAGGGTCTTGCCTTCCTCGCGGGCGAGCAGGCGGCCAAGCTCTTCCTTGCGGGCGATGATCTCGAGCGAAATCTTGTTCAGCGCGTCGTAGCGCGCCTGCGGCGTCGACTGCGCCCAGGCGGGAAAAGCGGCCTTGGCGGCTGCGATCGCCTTTTCGGTCTGCGCCTTGTCGGCCTTGGCGTATTCGCCGACGAGATCATTGGTGTTGGAGGGATTGATGTTCTTGGTGACGCCGGAGCCGTCGACCCATTCGCCGCCGATGAAGTTCTTCAGGATCGCAGTCATAGCTTCCTCCAGAGTTTTTAACGAACCAGGCAGGGACGCTTGTCGTCGAAGGTCCAGCCGGGGATCAGGTCCTGCATGGCAATAGCGTCATCGCGGGCGCCGAGTCCATGCAGCTTGTAGAAGTCATGCGCGGCATCGATGGCGGCCCTGTCGATTTCGATACCCAGGCCCGGCCTATCCGGCACGGCGATCTTGCCGGCCTTGATCTGGAGCGGCTCCTTCGTCAGGGCCTGGCCGTCCTGCCAGATCCAGTGCGTGTCGATCGCGGTGACCTTGCCGGGGGCGGCGGCGCCGACATGGGTGAACATGGCGAGCGAGATGTCGAAATGGTTGTTGGAGTGCGAACCCCAGGTCAAGCCGTTGTCGCGGCAAGTCTGGGCCACGCGCACCGAGCCTTGCATGGTCCAGAAATGGGGATCGGCCAGCGGAATGTCCACCGCGCCGAGGCGCAGCGCATGGGACAATTGCCGCCAATCGGTCGCGATCATGTTGGTCGCGGTCGGCAGGCCCGTTGCACGGCGGAACTCGGCCATGATCTCGCGGCCGGAGAAGCCGCCTTCGGCCCCGCAGGGGTCCTCGGCATAGGCGAGAATGCCGTGCATGTCCTTGCAGAGGCTGACAGCCTCGTCGAGCGACCATGCGCCGTTCGGATCCAGGGTCACCCGCGCATTCGGAAAGCGCTTGGCGATCGCGGTGACGGCCTCAATCTCCTGCTCGCCGCGCAACACGCCGCCCTTGAGCTTGAAATCGGCGAAGCCGTAGTGGTCGTGGGTAGCTTCCGCAAGCCGCACCACGGTTTCCGGCGTCATCGCCTGCTGATGGCGGAGGTTGAACCATTCGGGCTTGCCGCTCTCGCCGCCGACATAGTCGAGCTTGCTTTTGCTGATGTCGCCGACGAAGAAGAGATAGCCCAGTGTCTCGACGCTGTTGCGCTGCTGACCCTCGCCGAGCAGAGCTGCGACCGGCAGGTTGAGATGTTGACCGAGCAAATCGAGCAGCGCCGACTCCACGGCCGTAACGGCGTGGATCATGACGCGGAGATCGAAAGTCTGCTTGCCGCGGCCGCCGGCATCGCGATCGGCGAAGGCGGTCCTGACATCGGCAAGGATGTTGTTCATCGCGCCGACGGTCTTGCCGATCACGAGATCACGGGCGTCCTGCAGCGTCTGCCAGATCTTCTGCCCGCCGGGAACCTCGCCGACGCCGGTGTGACCGGCATTGTCGGTGAGGATGACGATGTTGCGAGTGAAGAACGGCGCATGCGCGCCGCTCAGATTGAGGAGCATGCTGTCACGGCCTGCGACCGGGATCACCTGCATCGCGGTGACGACCGGTGCGCCAGTGATCTCGCTCTTGGCCATCGCGGGCTCCTCCCTGTGTCGTCCGTTATTCTGCAGCCTGTTGTGACGATCGGATGGCGGGCAGATTCTTCACCAGCGCCGTGACTTCCGCGATCTCCTGCTCGGTGAGATCGGTCAGCGGCGGGCGGACCGGGCCGGAGTCGCGGCCGATCACCTTCATGCCGGCCTTGATGATCGAGACCGCATAGCCCTTCTTGCGGTTGCGGATCGCGATCAGCGGCAGGATGAAGTCCTTCAGCCCGGCGTGGATCGTCGCGTGGTCGCGCTTGCGAACGGCGGCGTAGAAGTTGGTGGCGAATTCCGGAACGAAGTTGAATACGGCCGAAGAGTAGGTGGTCACGCCCATGTCGAGATAGGGCAGCGCGAAGGTCTCCGCCGTCGGCAGGCCGCCGATATAGGTCAGGCGTTCGCCGAGCTTGGTGTAGACGCGGGTCATCAGCTCGATGTCGCCGATGCCGTCCTTGTAGCCGACGAGGTTGGGGCAGCGTTCGGCGAGGCGGGCGAGCGTATCGGGCTGGAGGATGGCGTTGTCGCGGTTGTAGACGATGACGCCGATCTTCACAGAGGCGCAGATCGCTTCCACGTGGGCGGCAAGGCCCTCCTGCTCGGCATGGGTGAGATAGGGCGGCAGCAGCAGCAGGCCGTCGGCGCCGGCCTTCTCAGCGCCGATCGCGATCTCGCGCGCGGTGGCGGTGCCGTAGCCGGTGCCGGCGAGGACGGGAACGCGGCCCTTGGTCTCGTCCACGGCGATCTTGACCACCTGCGGAACCTCGGCCGCCGTCAGCGAGAAGAACTCGCCGGTGCCGCCGGCGGCGAACAGGCCGGCGACGTCATAGCCGCAGAGCCAATCCATATTGGCGCGGTAGGTCGCCTCGTCGAATGAGTAATCCGCCTTGAACGGGGTGACGGGGAAAGACAGGAGGCCGGATCCGATCTTCTGGGCCATTTCCTGCGGGGTCATCTTGCTCATGGGCGCTGCTCCCTGGTCTCGTGTTGTGGAGGACGCAGAGGCTGCGCGTCCATGCGCCGTGGTTTAGGAGACCGTTCGATGCGGGTCCAAGCCAAAGCCTATATCGACCGATGCGAAATCAGCATCAATCTTCCATCACCTCCGCCGATGACAATTCGCTCGCGATTTTGACGAGCGCCGACAGCAGCGGATTCTCGTCGTCGCGGCGCCAGACCATGAACAGCTCGACCGGAACGCGGGTGCGCAGCTTCAGCGGCCGCAGGCGGACATCCGCGATCTTCAGGCTCGCTGCCGCCGCCGGCACGATGGCGAGGCCGAGGCCGGCGCGCACCATGGCGAGGATCGAGTGGATCTGGCTCAGGTGCTGGACATAGCGCGGCAGGATGTCGGCGCGGGTGAACAGCGCCACCAGCACGTCGTGAAAGTAGCGGCTCTCATAGGGCGAATACATCACGAAGGGCTGGTTGTCGAAATCCTTGATCGTGACGCTCTCGGCATTCGCCAGCGGATGCTTTTTCGGGATCGCGGCGAGCAGGGGCTCGGCGACGACGCGGCGGCTGGCGATTTCGGGGCGCGCGATCGGCGGCCTGAGCAGGCCGGCATCGATCTGGCCCGATGTCAGCGCCTCGAACTGGTCGCCCGACACCATCTCCTTCAGCGAGAAGTCCACCTCGGGCAGCTTGGCGCGGCAGGCGGCGACGAGCTCGGGGAGGAAGCCGTAGGCTGCGGCCGCGGTGAAGCCGATCTTCAGCGAGCCGGACTTGCCGAGCGCGATACGGCGGGCAACCTGCGAGGCGCTTTCCGCAAGCTTCAGGATGCGCCGCGCTTCCGGCAGGAAGCTGCGCCCGGCGGGCGTCAGGCGTACCGAGCGGCTGGTACGCTCCAGCAGCGGCGCATCGATGATGTGCTCGAGCACCTGGATCTGCCGGGACAGCGGCGGCTGGGTCATGTTCAGCCGCGCGGCCGCGCGGCCGAAATGCAATTCCTCCGCCACGGTGACGAAACAGCGGAGCTGGTTGAGGTCGAACATCGATACATGCCTTAGATGGATAAGGCGTTTCCCCGGCGCTTCTAGCATCGATTACTCCCAAAACAAAGACGGCGGCCGTGAAGCCGCCGTTAAGTTGCCTGGTCAAGCTCCCATGGGAGCCCTCAGGAGGAACGTTTGAGCACCACGCGCTCGATCTTGCCGACGACCACGAGATAGGCGAATGCGGCCACCAGCGCATTGGCGCCGACGAATATCAGCGCACCGTTGAACGAGCCGGTCGCGGCCAGGATGTAGCCGATCACGATCGGGGTGCTGATCGAGGACAGATTGCCGAAGGTGTTGAACAGGCCGCCCGAGACGCCGCCGGCTTCCTTCGGCGACGTGTCGGAGACGACAGCCCAGCCGAGCGCGCCGATGCCCTTGCCGAAGAAGGCGAGCGCCATGAAGCCGACCACCAGTGCCTGGCCGTCGACATAGTTGCAGGCGATGATCGACATCGACAGCAGCATGCCGCCGACGATCGGGATCTTGCGCGCCATCGTCAACGAGCCGGTCTTGCGCAGGATCGCGTCGGAAATGACACCGCCGAGCACGCCGCCGATGAAGCCGCACAGCGCCGGCAGCGTCGCGACGAAGCCGGCTTGCAGGATCGACAGGCCACGCTCCTTGACGAGGTAGACCGGGAACCAGGTCAGGAAGAAATAGGTCAGCGTGTTGATGCAGTACTGGCCGAGATAGACGCCGAGCATCATGCGGTTGGAAAGCAGCTGGCGGATGTGGTCCCATCCGGAGCCGGCCTCGGGCGCGCGCTCTTGCTTCAGATCGTCTTTGGGCGCGTCGAGATCGACCAGCGCGCCGCCGTCCTTGATGTAGTCGAATTCAGCCTCGTTGATGCCGGGGTGCTCTTTCGGCCCGTAGACGGTCTTGATCCAGACCAGGCCCATGATGATTCCGAGCGCGCCCATCACGAAGAACACGTAGCGCCAGCCGTAATCATGCGCGATCCAGCCCATCAGCGGCGCGAAGATCACGGTGGCGAAATACTGCCCGGAATTGAAGAACGCGGACGCGGTGCCGCGCTCGCTGCTCGGAAACCAGGCCGCGACGATGCGTGCGTTGGCGGGGAAAGACGGCGCTTCGGCGATACCGACGAGGAAGCGCAGGCCGAACAGCACGGTGATCGCGGTGCCGGCGCTGAAGAATCCGACCCAGCCCTGCAGCGTCGTGAACAGCGACCAGACGATGATGCTGAAGGCATAGACGAGGCGGGAGCCGTAGCGGTCGAGCAGCCAGCCGCCCGGCACCTGCGCGATCACGTAGGACCATCCGAACGCCGAGAAGATGTAGCCCATCGCCACGGGATCGAGGTGCAGCTCCTTGGAGAGCGCGGGACCCGCGATCGACAACGTGGCACGGTCGGCATAATTGACGGTCGTGACCAGGAACAACATGGTCACGATGAACAGCCTGACGCGAGACCTTCTCACGTCCGCTGCGGACATCACTGCGCTCATGACGCGCCTCCTTAGAACTCGAAACGTTTCCCCACCGCGACTCCTAGAGGTGCGCGCGGCAAGGTGTCCAAGTTCAAGGCAGTATCGATCGATGCCGCTTTTGGATTGATGGAACGGCAGGTGGGGGGAACGATCGTGAGAGAGTGCCGAGACGTGAGCCCAATCCCGTCATCGCGAGCGCAGAAGCAATCCAGAATCCCACCGCGGAAGGACTCTGGATTGCTTCGCTGCGCTCGCAATGACGGTGTGGTGAGAGCTCGTTCTAGCTTTACTGTTGCGCGCCCGGCAGCAGCGGTGCGAGCAGCCCGCGTGTCACCCCCGGCGGTGCCGCATCCAGCCCCAGCACGGCGCTTGCGGCCGGCAGCGCCGCATCCGCCATCGCGGCGTGGCCTTCGGCGCTCGGATGCACGGCGCCGCCATAGACGGCGGAGAGCACGCCCCAGGTCGCGTCGTGGATGTCGGTCGGCTGGCTCGCTGCCGGCAGGCCTTGCGGATAGGTCATCGCAGCGAAATAGCTGTCATTGGCGTCGCGGATCCAGCGTGCGCGCGGCAAATAGGCGCGGAATTCGGAGGCACCGCGGCCGCACAGCATCGGCTGGCTCGCCGCGCTCACGATGTCGGGATTGAAGCTCTGGCCGTTCTCGGCAAAGCAGGTGCGGTCGAATTCGGGATCGTTGCCCGAATGGGCGCAGAAGCCGTGATCGGCGAACGCCGCCTGATGCGAATCCACGAAGGTCATGCGGTCGGCTTCGGGATCGCGGCACAGCGCGCCGCGAGTGCAGGTGGCGAGCCCCTTTAGTTGCGGCAGGAATTCGGTGTCGACGAAGGTCGAGACTCGGGCGAGGCGCTGCGGATCGGCGTTGAAGGACGGATGAATGTCGAAGCCGGCGCGGCCGCCGCGGCAGGGCACGCCGCCATCGGCGAGCGCCGGGTTGGCGTAGGAGACGTAGACCACATGCGAGAGGTCGCCGCCGACCAGCGGCTTCAGCGCCTCGCGCAGCTTGACGAAATTCTGCGGCAGCTCGCGCGCCAGCGCATCGCGGGAATCATCGACGCTCGCCATCACGCCGGAGCGGCGGAATATCGCGCGCTCGGTTGCGGTCTCGACGATCACGTCGGCGACGAGGCCGGAGAAATAGACGTCGTTGGCGCCGACCGAGAGCAGCACGAGGTCGAGCGTGCGCTCGGGCTGGCGCTTCTTGGCGGCGGTCAGCGCCTCGCGCAGCTCGGCGACCTGCGCGTTCACGCTGATGTTGCAGACGCCGGTCTTGCCGGGCGGGCATTCGCGGGCGCGCTGCGAGCCGAGCAGCCCGTCGCTGATGCTGGCGCCGGTGCAGGCGAGCGGCAGAAAGGTCACCGCGACGTGGGTGTAGCGCACCGCAAGCGCCAGCGCGGTCCGGGCCTGGTAGCTGTAGAGCGAGCGGTGGCAGGGCGAGTTGAACCACAGCGCGCTGTAGCGCTGCCAGTTGGCAAGCGTATCGGGCGCTTCGCAGGCGCGGCCGCCCTTGAAGCCGGCGCGGCTCGGCCGGTAATACTGCGCGCCGGCGGTGCCCAGATAGGAGCGGAAGCAAAAACCTTCGTCCGACAGCGCCAGCGGCCGGTCCGGATTGCCTTCGCCGGAGGCGATGCTGTCACCGAGGCCAGCGACGAAGATGTCGCGGACCTCGATCTCGGTCTGGACCCGCTGGGTCGGATCGGAGCCGGAGGAGACGTCGACGCTCGCAACCGTCTGCTTGCCGTAGCGGACCCGCAGATTGACCGGTTCGGCGCAGTCGAAGGTGGATTGTTGCGGCCCGTCGCCGTCGTCGAACGACCAGGCGCAGGTGGCGCCGACCGGCACCGCCCCGGCCAGGCGCACGGTGACGGGATGATCGAGGGGGGTGAGGTAGTTTTCCTTCGTGTTGTCGCGGGTGCAGGGCTGGTTGACCCGGCCCTGGAGGTCGATGCAGAGCCGGTTGACCATGTTGCGGGCCCAGCCGCGGCCCTCGCTCTGGAGCTCCAGCGATTGCTCGGCGGCGAGGATGCTGCGGTTCCGCGCGTTCTCGACATGCAGCAGGAAGTCGCGCTCCTCACGGAACAGCCGGAAGCGGTTGCGCACCTCCCAGCTGATCTGCATGGCGCCCGCGTCCTGCGCGGCCGCCCGCTCCGGCGGCAATGCGGTGAGGAGCCCGGCGAGCAGCAGGGCACCGGCGAGGAAACGGCGAAGGAATACAGGGATCATGGCCCGCGTCTTCAACGGCAAAGTTGAGGCGGAAATAAGAGAGCTGCTCTCCGCCTGCAACGTTGGTCTGACGGTTTTGCCGGCCGTCGTCTAGCGGACTATCGTTGGAGCATGATCTTTTCGGAAAACCGCTTCGCACTTTTCCGGATCATGCTCAGCGTTTGCTCGCCTGCCGCAGCGACCGCTCGCGCTCCATCGCCGCCACCTGCTTGGGCAGGTTGGCCTGCGCGCAGGCCTCCGCCAGCCTTCGGCGCTCCTGCCAGGGCTCCACCACATTCATCCAGAGCTCGCGTGCGCCCATGATGGAGATGGCCAGACCGAACGGGATCACGAAATAGAGGATGCGGAAGACAAGGAGCGTGGCAAGAAGCTGCTCGCGGCCGAATTCGGGCAGCGCCACCAGCATGGCGGCGTCGAACACGCCGAGCGAGCCGGGGGCGTGGCTGGCGAAGCCGAGCAAAGTCGCCAAAATGAACACCACGGAGAGCGAGAGGAAGTCGATCTGCGGAGTGGCCGGCACCAGAAGGTACATCGCCAGCGCGCAGAATCCGAGATCGACGACACCGATCAGGATCTGCACCAGCGTCAGCGGCGCTGACGGCAGCACCACCTTCCAGCCCTTCTGGCCAAGCTCGCGGCGCTTCTCGCCCATGCACAGCCAGACCAGATAGGCGCCGATCGAGGCGAGGCCGCCGATCGCAATCAACCGGTTAATCGACGACGGCAGCTGATCCATGTAGGAGGCGGCATCCGGATGGATGGCCATGCCGATCGAGAGCACGAAGATGTTACCGAGCCAAAAGGTCAGGCCGGACAGGAAGCAGATTTTTGCGACGTCGATCGCGTTCAGCCCGTAATCCGAATAGATCCGGAAGCGGATCGCTCCCCCGGTGAAGACGGTGGCGCCGATATTGTGGCCGATCGAATACGATGTGAAGCTGGAGAGCGCTGCGATGCGATAGGGCACGTGCTTCTTACCGATCGTTCGCAGTGCAAAAAAGTCGTAGAAGGTCAGCGTACAGAACGCGAAGCATACGCAGATCGCTGCCAGTCCGATATTGCCGCGGGGGATCTCGGTCAACGCGGTCAGGATGACCCCGGTGTCGATGCCCTTGAGCGTCCGTACCAGCGTGGTGATCGCGAACGCAATGATAAAGACGCTCGCCGCAACGCCGAGTCGCCGCCAGCCGATCCATCTCTTGAAGCCGCGCTTCAGCGCGGTCAGCAGTCCGTGCATTCATCCTCCCGGCGGGGGGCAAGACCGACCAGGCCAGACATTGGCCGATCGGATGCGATCAGTGCCCGATGTGGGCTTGGATCGCTAGGCATGATGTAGCTCATTTAAGGCAAAAACAGTGACTTGTGCAGCCCTTGACAAGGATAGGTTCTGACTTGGACCGGCCACTTTGTCATACGCGGTTCACATCGGACGCGCGTTAAGCATATGAGTCGTGGGACCGGTCGCGTCCGTCCGTGACATGATTTCAGATCCTGCACGGCCGGCATTGTTCCAGCGCAAGGGATGCGGGCTTTTTTGGAACGACGATGCCGTGCGCTGGTTAATGCCGCATCAGCAATCGAACATGGCGGAATAACCGGCTTCTCCTGAAAGCCGGTGCCTCCGTGTTCCCACAACCCGAGAGGATCGGACCGATGGGATTGTTCACAAAAGACATCAAAACCATGAACGACCTGTTCGTGCATCAGCTCCAGGACATCTATTACGCCGAGCAGCAGCTCACCAAGGCTCTGCCGAAAATGGCGGATAAGGCGACCGATCCGCAGCTGAAGCAGGGCTTTTTGACGCACCTCGAAGAAACCAGGGAGCACGTCAAGCGCCTCGAGGAAGTGTTCAAGATGCACGGTGCGCAGGTGAAGGCGGTCGATTGCCCGGCGATCGACGGCATCATCGAGGAAGCCGACGAGACCGCCGGCGAAGTCGCCGACAAGGCGGTGCTCGACGCCGCGCTGATCAACGCGGCACAGGCGGCGGAGCATTACGAGATCGTCCGCTACGGCAGCCTGATCGCCTGGGCCAAGCAACTCGGCCGCAACGACTGCGCCAGCGTGCTCGCCAAGACGCTCGAGGAGGAGAAGGCCACCGACAAGAAGCTGACCACGATCGCCGAGAGCAAGGTGAATCTGCGCGCTGCGAGCTGAGGGCCAAGCGTAGCCAGGGTAGAGCGTCGCGCGGCCATCCGCACGACGCTCTAACATGACACATCCGTCACGCATCCATCATTCGATCGTTGTCGTAACATGGCGGCGAGCGGGAAGCGTATCGTTCGCATGGGGCTGCAACCGAGATGGCAGCATGCGAGTAAGCACCGCCAGATACGAAGCCTTCGGAGCCGCCGCGCCGCCTGCCGGCTCGCGCCTTGCGACATCCCTCACCCTTGCCGCGATGAGCCTTGGTTATGGCGTGGTGCAGCTTGACGTCACCATCGTCAACACCGCGCTCGACGCGATGGGCAGGACGCTCGGCGGCGGCGTCGCCGAGCTGCAATGGGTGGTCAGCGCCTACACCATTGCCTTTGCCGCCTTCATCCTGACGGCCGGCGCGCTCGGCGACCGCATTGGCGCCAAGCGCGTCTTCATGGCGGGCTTCGCCATCTTCACCGCGGCATCGCTCGCCTGTGCGTTGTCGCCCAATGCGGGCGTGCTGATTGGGGCGCGGCTGGTCCAGGGCCTGGCAGCGGCGATTCTGGTGCCGAATTCTCTTGCCCTGCTCAATCATGCCTATCCGGACGACCGCGAGCGCGGCCGCGCCGTTGCGATCTGGGCCGCCGGTGCGAGCCTCGCGCTCACCGCGGGCCCCTTCGTCGGCGGCGCGCTGATCACGCTGGTCGGCTGGCGCGCGATCTTCCTGGTCAATCTGCCGGTCGGGCTCGTTGGCCTGTGGTTGAGCTGGCGTTACGCCAGCGAAACCACGCGGGCGCGCTCGCGCGAGATCGATCTGCCCGGTCAGCTTACCGCGATCGGCGCGCTGGGAGCACTCGCCGGCGCGATCATCGAAGGCGGCGCGCTTGGCTGGGACCCAGCCGTGGTCGCGGCCTTCGTCGCAGCTGCAATTCTCGCCGTGCTCTTCGTCTGGCGCGAGAGCCGTGCGGCGCAGCCGATGTTGCCGCTGTCGCTGTTCGGCCACCGGCTGTTCGCGCTAACCTCGCTCGTCGGCCTGCTCGTCAACATCGCGATCTACGGCCTGATCTTCGTGCTCAGCCTGTATTTCCAGAGGATCAACGGGCTGTCGGCATGGTGGACCGGTCTCGCCTTCGTGCCGATGATGGCGGTGGTGCTGCCGGTCAATCTGCTGGCGCCGCGCCTCGCCGAGCGTATCGGCCCGTGCCCGACCATCGTCGTCGGTGCCTGCGTCTCGGCGCTCGGTTGCGTCGGCCTGCTCTGGATCGAAGCCGGCACGAGCTATTGGGCGATCTTTGCGCAGATGATCGCGATCAGCAGCGGACTTGGGCTGCTGGTGCCGCCGCTGACCTCGACCTTGCTGGGCAGCGTCGAGAAGGCACGCTCCGGCATCGCGGCGGGCGTCCTGAACGCGACGCGGCAGACAGGCAGCGTGCTCGGCGTTGCGCTGTTCGGTTCGCTGGTGGCCTCGGAGGGGTCGTTTATGACTGGCCTGCACCTGTCGCTGGTCGTGTCGGCGGCCGTGCTGCTGCTCGCCGCCGCCGTGATCGGCCTCGCCGCGCCTTCGCGCGGATGAACAATCCGAGCGATTGAACACAGATTCCGTTCACCATCCCCGAAACAGGCACGTAGCCGGTTACCGACTGTCCATCTCTGTCGGTTCATGTGTGGATCGATAGGGGCCCGCAATGCATCAAGTTCTCTACTGTCTCACCGAGGAGCACGACTGGCGGCTCGTCGCGCTTGGCGGCGCGGTGTGCCTGCTCGCAAGCGCGGCGGCGATCAGCCTGTTTCACCGGGCGCGCGCGACGCACGGCTCCGGGCGCCTGGTCTGGATCGCCCTGGATGCCGCCGTCAGCGGATGCGGCATCTGGGCGACGCATTTCATTGCGATGCTCGCCTACGGGCCGGGCGGTGCCGGCGCCTACAACATCCCGGTGACGATCCTTTCCCTGATCTTCGCGATCTCCTTAACCTTCGTGGGCTTGAGTCTTGCGGCATCCTCCGTGCGCGCGCCGTGGATCGTGCTCGGCGGCGCCATCGTCGGCGCCGCGGTCGCGACGATGCATTATACCGGAATGGCGGCGCTGGAGATGCCGGCACGGGTCGACTGGATCCGGAGCACGGTTGCCGCCTCGGTGCTGTTCGGAATTGTTTTCGCGGCGCTCGCGCTGTTCGTCGCTGCGCGGCGCGACGACCTCTTCCACGCGCTGACCGCGAGCACACTGCTGACGGTCGCCATCGTCGCACATCATTTCACCGCAATGGGCGCTGTCGTTCTGACGCCGGATCCGACGCTCGCGATCAGCGGGTTATCGATCCCGCCGGCCTCGTTGTCCTTTCTTACCGCGGGTGCCGCAGTTGCGATCATCGCGATTGCGCTGGTGGCCGCGCTGCTCGATCGCCGCGCCAAGGGCGAACTGGGCCGCCAGCAGGTCGTGCTGGATACCGCGCTCGAGAATATGTCGCAGGGACTGTGCATGTTCGATGCGGACGGCAAGATCATCCTGTTCAACGAGCGTTATGCTGCGATGCTTGGCCGCACCGACATCCTGCTCACCGGCCGACTGCTGGTCGACGTGCTGCGGGAGGAGCAGGCGAAGGGTCAGTGGCAGGGCGATGCCGGCGAATTCTTCGCCCGCCTCGTCGCCGACGCGCGCGAGAGCCGCACCACGACCGACGTCGTGACCAGGTTCGGCCGCTCCATCCGGGTTGTGAACCAGCCGATGCATGGTGGCGGCTGGGTCGCGACCTTCGAGGACATCACCGAATGGCTGGAGGCCCAGGCCAAGATCTCG
Organism: Bradyrhizobium sp. Ken01; assembly: GCF_055807355.1. Lineage (NCBI taxonomy): Bacteria > Pseudomonadati > Pseudomonadota > Alphaproteobacteria > Hyphomicrobiales > Nitrobacteraceae > Bradyrhizobium > Bradyrhizobium sp. Ken01. The sequence continues at coordinate 21,930 of NZ_JBVVPC010000038.1, read as the reverse complement.
CACATGGCCCGCCATGACGCGCTGACCAGCCTGCCGAACCGCGTGCTGTTCCACGAGCAGCTCGTGCAGGGACTGCGCCGGACCGGATCGGGCGACCAGCTCGCGGTGCTTTGTCTCGATCTCGACCACTTCAAGGACATCAACGACTCGCTCGGCCACCCCATCGGCGATGCGCTGCTCAAGGAGGTCGGGCGCAGGCTGAAGGCCACCGTCGGCGAGAGCGACACCGTGGCGCGGCTCGGTGGCGACGAGTTCGCCGTGGTCCAGATCGGACGTTCCGAGGAAACCGCGGCACGATCCCTTGCCGGCCGCCTGGTCGAGGTGATCTCGGCGCCTTACGAGATCGACGACCATCAGATCATCATCGGTGTCTCTATCGGCATCTCGCTGTCGCCGCAGGACGGCGACAATCCCGATGAACTGCTGAAGAACGCCGACCTCGCACTGTACCGCGCCAAGGCGGACGGCCGCGGCACCTATCGCTTCTTCGAGACCGGCATGGATGCTCGCGCACAAGCACGGCGTCTGCTGGAGATGGACATGCGCGCGGCGCTGCAACGTGACGAGTTCCAGCCGTACTACCAGCCGATCCGCGACGTCGCCAGCGGTCGCGTCGTCGCGTTCGAGGCGCTGCTGCGCTGGAATCATCCGCAGCGCGGCCTGATCGCGCCCCTCAGCTTCATTCCATTGGCCGAGGAGACCGGGCTCATCATCCAGCTCGGCGATTTCGTGCTACGCTCCGCCTGCACCGACGCCGCCACCTGGCCTGACGATGTCGACGTCGCGGTCAACCTGTCGCCCGTGCAGTTCAGGAACCCAAATCTGATCGCATCCGTGACCGAGGCGTTGGCGTTGTCGGGCCTCGACGCGCGCCGCCTCGAACTCGAGATCACCGAATCCGTGCTGCTGCAGAACAGCGAGGCGACGCTGACCACCCTGCACGAGCTGCGCGCAATGGGCGTGCGCATCTCGCTCGACGATTTCGGCACCGGCTATTCGTCGCTAAGTTATCTGCGCAGCTTCCCGTTCGACAAGATCAAGATCGACCGCTCCTTCGTGTCGGAGCTGGCGACGCGCGAGGATTCGATGGCGATCATCCGGGCCGTGACCGGCCTCGGGCGCAGCCTCGGCATCGTCACCACGGCAGAGGGGGTCGAGAACGACGGGCAACTCGAGCTGCTTCGGCGCGAAGGCTGCACCCAGGCGCAGGGCTATCTGTTCAGCAAGCCGCGGCCCGCTTCCGATGTCGCGATCATGCTGGACCGACCGCCGTTGCGCGCGACCGCCTGAGGTTAGCCGCGGCGCAGTGCGAAATGCGCGCCGCAGAACGCCATCACGGCGCCGAGGCCCAGGGCGGCAATCCCGGCCAGCACGCCCGAGACCGTCGGGACCGGGCTCGGCGCCGAGGCCACCTGGCCCGCACCCGCAAGCAGCAGCACGCCGACCGCGATCAGGAACTGCCGCATCCGTTGCGGGATCTGGCCCGAGACGGCGCTCTGCATCAATGTTGCCGTGAAATAGCCGCCGGAGAAGCCGACGGAGGCGATCAGCCACCAGGCAATCGCCGCGCCCGCCGGTATGAACTCGTGCGTGTCCGAGTGCCAGAGGCCGCCGAGGTCGAGGCCGTAACGCGCGCCCAGCATGTGCACGGCGAGCGCGAGCAGCACGCCGGAGATCACGGCGGCGCCGAGAATCAGGCGCCGCGGAAAAAAAATCGTCTCAGCCATGTCTCGCTTGTAGGATGGGGCAGGGCGCTCACGCAAGCGGATCGCAGACTGGATCGCCCGGATCGGATTGTTTGTGAAGATGCAGGATTCGGGAGCTCAAGCGGCCGCGGGCGCGAGCTATGCCTACAAGGCGTCGCTGATCGGCTCGGCGCATCGCTTCGAGCTGACGGAGGAGGGGCTGTCATGGCACATCGGCGGCCGTTCGGGCCTGTGGCGTTACGACGAGATCGGTGCAATCCGGCTGTCGTTCCGCCCCGTCTCGATGCAGCAGCGCCGCTTTCGCGCCGATGTCAGCCATACTGGCGGCGGCCGCATCGCGATCCTGTCGACGAGCTGGCAGACCGCGGCCTTGATGGCGCCGCAGGACAATGGCTTTCGCAATTTCATCGTCGCGCTGCACGCGCGCATGGCGCAGGCCGGCAGCCGCGCCGAGTTGATCGCGGGCCTTGGCCGCAGGACCTACGCGACAATGCTGGCTTTTCTTGCGGTACTTGCGGTGGCGATGACGGGGCTCCTGGTCCGCGCGCTCGCGATCGGCGAATTCGCCGGCGCGCTGTTCATCATCGGTTTTGCCGCGCTGTTCGCCTGGCAGATCGGCGGCTTCGTCCGGCGTAACCAGCCGCGGAGCTACAGCTTCGATCGCCTGCCGGGAGCGTTGCTGCCCTAGCTGCAATGGGCGGCAACCAAATGTGACTTCGCGCCCCTGCGTCGGTGTCGCATCTTGCGGTTATGTCAGCCATGGATCGCAGCACGCGTAGGCCTTCGGCAGATGAGATCGCCGAGATCAACCGTACGCATCTGATCGACACGCCGCTGCGGCCGGCCGACCTGCTGTTCATGTTCGGCACCCGCGAGGACGTCAGCTTGCGCGCCGATACTGCCGCGAGGCTGTGGCGCGAGGGCTTGTTCCGCTGGTCGATTGTCAGCGGCGGCGTGACGCCGGGCTCGGAGCAATCCGAGTGCACCATCATCAAGGCGGCGATGGTCGCGGCGGGCATTCCGGCCGACCGAATTATCGAGGAACATCATGCCCAAAACACCGGCGAGAACGTGATCCTCTCGCTGCCGATCATTGACGCGGCGCTCGGGCTGCACAATGTTCGCAATGTGATCTGCCTCGGCAACACCTGGACCGCGCGGCGTTATCCGATGACGCTGCACCGGCACTGGCCGGAGGTCGAGAAGATGCTGCTCACGGTCGACAGCTTTGCGACGCCGCGCGCGCTCTGGCACACCGATCCCGAATTTTGCCGCCGCATGCTGCACGAATGGGACAAGATCGAGCCCTACAAGGCAAAGGGCTTCATCGCGGAATGGCCGGAGGCCTGAGCGGGGGAAACGGCATCAGATTCTTGTTTGACGCGTTTTCTTGACGCGAACCGGTATCCACTTCGCTCGAAAACGCTTTAGCTACTCCGTCGAGTCGAAATCCTCTTCCTTGGTGCCGAGCAGCGACACGAGCGTGCGCAGGCCGGAATCGAGCTGCTCGAACGAAGGCGGGGCGAGTGCGAGCCGCACTGCGTTCGGTGCGTGGCCATGGGCGATCGCGAAGGTCGAGGACGGTGTCAGCGCGATGCCGCGCCGGGCTGCCGCGGCGACGAAGGTCTGCGAGCGCCAGTGTGCCGGTAGCATGAGCCAGAGGTGATAGGAGCGCGGGTCGGCGGAGAGCTGGTAGCCGGCGAGCAGCCTTGCCGCAGTCTGCTGGCGGCGCGCGGCATCGATGCGTTTCAGCCGCGTCAGCTCGGCGACGGTGCCGTCGGCCATCAGCCGCTGTCCGGATGCCAGCGCATGGCCGGACGCGATCCAGCCGCCGGTGCGCACCGCGCTCATCACGCCCTCGCGCAATCCCGGCGGCGCGACCAGGATGCCGAGCGCGAGGCCCGGCGCAACCTTCTTGGACAGGCTGTCGATCACGATGCAGCGGTCGGGGCCGAGCGCGGCCAGCGGCGTGTCGTCGGCCAGGAAGCCGTAGACGGCATCCTCGATGATGGTGAGATCGAGCTTCTCGGCGACGCGCATGATGTCGGCGCGCCGCGTCGCGTTCATGGTGACGCCGAGCGGGTTCTGGATGATGGGCTGGAGATACAGCGCCGACAGATGCGCCTCGCGATGCGCCTTCTGGATGGCGTCTGGGCGCGCGCCAAATTCGTCGATCGGTATCGGGACCAGCGTCACGCCGAGCCGCGCGGCGATGCTCTTGACGTAAGGATAGGTCAGCGCCTCGACGCCGCAGCGGCCGCCGGTGGGAACGAGGGCCGCGAGGGCTGCCGCGAGCGACTGCTTGCCGTTGGCGGTGAAGATGATCTGCTCGGCCTGCGGCGCGAAATCTTTGCGCGCGAGATAGGCGGCGGCTGCATTGCGCGCGCTCTTGGTGCCGGTGCTGGTGGAGACGCGCAGTGCGGATTCGAGCGCGTCAACGCGCTCGAGCCCTGCAAGGCTCTTGGCGATCATCGCCCATTGCTGCGGCAATAACGGATAATTGACCTCGAAATCGATCCGCGCGTCGCGCGGCTCGCTCAGCGCCTCGACCTCGCGCCTGATGGCGCCGGAGATGAAGGTGCCGCGGCCGACCTCGCCGACGACGAGGCCGCGGCGGAGCAACTCCGTATAAACCCGGCTCGCGGTCGAGACCGCGATGCCACGGTCATAGGCAAAATTGCGCTGCGGCGGCAGCCGATCGCCCGGCCTTAACGTGCCGTTAGAGATATCGAGAGCAATGGCATCGGCAAGCTTCACGTATTCGAACTTGGACATTATTGCACCGAGAGCAATGTTTTACTTGCTCCGAGTAGTGTACTGGAGCATTTAAGTTCCATCAAGCTTCACGATTGAGCCGAGGAGAGCGAGAGCAATCCGACGGCAAATGAGGTGCAGGCGCTCGGGCGCTTGCGCCAACGGCATCCGCATCGCCGCGTGGACAACAGGCCGGAGAAGGACAATGACCACGATCTCGCAGACCGCCGGGCGGAGTTTACGCTCATCCTCGTCGGACGGATTTTTCCGCAAGCTGGCCAACGGCGCCTATGCGCTGTTCGACCACCTGGAGCGCCGCTCCGCCGTCAAGACGCTGAACGACCTCGATGACCGGGCCTTGCGCGACATCGGGATCACGCGCAGCCAGATCGAGGACGCGGTCTACGGTCAGGCCAAAGCAGAGCTGACGCGGTATCTGTAAGTGCTTCGCTCTTGTCCCGGACGCGCTGCGTCCGGGGCACCAGACTGAGTTTTCAGGCACACCTGTTTCGACATCGTCATTGCGAGCGCAGCGAAGCAAATCCAGAATCCCTCCGCGGAAAGACTCTGGATTGCTTCGCTGCGCTCGCAATGACGGCGTTTGTGGGTAGCACTGTCGCTCCTTCAGCTTGCGCTTTTATCGTAGACGCACCTTCGCATCCTCGCGGCTTGTTTCGCCCGAGCTTTGCTTCATCGCCTTGCCCCCAAATGAAAGAGGGCGCAGGGAAGACCGAGCGCCGGCTGGCACCCGCGGTCCACTGTGCGAGGTTGCAGTAAGAAAATCTGCACAGCGGCATACAGGTGAAGCCAAAACGTCCGGCCTTCCCTGCGCAGCGGTTTGACGGCTTATGTCGTGATCTCCCCGGGGAGCGATGCACTATTGCCCCCGTCGCCTCATGGATCGCTGATGCTGCGTGCCCGGTCGGGCCGCCACATCACCACAAGACTTGACGCACAGACCCCGGCGTCAGGACGACACGGTTTTGCCGTACGCTGATCACACCGGTCGTGTGCGCGACGCCTTCGCTCACGGTTGCCCGCCCTGCGAAGCCATTCGCGCCGGTGTGGCCCAGCGTCCGCCGCTGTCCGGCCCGCGTTCGTGACGATCGCGATACGCCCCTCTTCCTTGGGCCGGGTTGCGGCGACACATACGCCGTTTCCGAAATTCGGTAAAGTGGAATATTTTCAGCGGCAGGTGTTGACCTGCAGTTCGGGTGTTTTGCCCGACGGGCAATGCGATATCTTGTAGCCCGGATGGAGCGCAGCGCAATCCGGGATTCCATCCATGCGGGCACAGCGGCCCCGGATTACGCTTCGCTCCATCCGGGCTACGAACAGAGCCTTCAGTGCCTCACTACCAGCACCGAGCACTTCGCGTAGCGCACGACATGCCCGGCGTTGGAGCCGAGGAAATAGGTGCGCATCGCCGGCCGGTGCGAGGTCATCACGATCAGCTCGGCCTTCATGTGCACGGCTTCCTCCAGGATCTCGTGATAGATGCCGCCCTGGCGCACCACGCTGGAGATGCGGGAAGGCTCGATGCCGGACTCGCGTGCGACGATGGCGAGGGCTTCTTCCGAGGTCTGGCGCTGCTGTTCGTCGAAATCGGCCGGCACGTATTCGGCCAGCATCACCGGCGTCATCGGCAGCACGTTGAGCAGGCGCACCACGCCGCTCCAGGTCTGCGACAGCGTTGCCGCGGTCGCGATCGCCGGCTTGGCCAGGTCGGTGTCGGCGAGGTCGATGGGCACCAGGATGGACTTGAACATCTGCGCCTCCAAATCTTCCAGTCAGGACGTCTTGCCGGCACGTCGTGCGATCAACCCGATCGAAGCAGCCTTAACTTCGAAGCTGCCTTAAGTTCGAAGTAGCCTTAACTTCGAAGTAGCCTTGGACTGACGAACAGCACCAGCTTGCCGCGGCGGTAAGCCACGTCACCCCAATCCTTGACGTCGAAATCGAAGATCGCAAGCCCCGAGGTGGGCAGGTTGTCGGCGAGCGCCTTGGCGGCGGCCGGATCGCCGCTGCCCGTCAGCATCAGGGCGATCTCGTGCATGCCCGGATTGTGGCCGACCAGCAGCAATTGCTTCGGATCAGCCGGAATGGTTGCAGTGCGAATGGATTCCAGGATCTGGGCGGGATCGGCGGCGTAGAGTTCCGGCAGGACCTCCACCTGCGGCGCGGCGACGCGGTCCTTCATGGTCTCCCACGCAATGTCCCAGGTCTGCCGGGCCCGGACGGCATGCGATACCAGTACGGCCTCGGGAAAGGGGGGATGGGCGGCCATCCAGTCGCCGATCTCGGCGGCATCCTTGTGGCCGCGATCGTCGAGCCGGCGGTCCTGGTCACGGCCGCTCGGCGCGTCGGTCTCGGTCTTGGCGTGACGCAGCAGCAGCAAACGGCGCATGGCATTCTCGAATCGTTACACGACCAGGATAATCTACAGGCGCCGGTCGAGGACAAGGTGACAAGCGGCCGCTCAGTCCTTTAAGAAACGACATGAGCGAGACTTTCACAAGCGTGTCCCAGGAAGAAGCCGGATTTCGCGACCGGGCGCGGCTGTCGTTCGACCTCGATGCCGATATCTGCGTCATCGGGGCCGGGCTTGCCGGACTGTCCATCGCGCTCGAGGCGGCCCGGCTGGGGGCCAGCGTCGCGGTGCTCGAGGGCCGCCACATCGGCTGGAACGCTTCCGGCAATCAACTCGGCACCGTGATGCCGGGCTTCGCGCTGCCGCTCGCCGAGCTGATCGAGCGAATCGGCTTCGAGGACGCGCGGGAATTGTGGACGCTGTCGAAAGAGGGCGCCGAGTTCGTCCGGGCCAACGCCACCGAGGAGAACATGCCCGGAATTGGCCCGACCGACGGCGTGCTCGAGGTCTCCAACGTCGATGCCGGCGACCGGCTGATCAGCCGCTTGCAGATGCTGAACGAGGATTTCGACACCGAGGCCGAGGGCTGGCAGGTCGATCGCGTTCGCGAGGTGCTCAAGACCGATCACTACTTCCACGGCGTGTATTATCCGAGAGCGTTCCAGGTCGACGGCCGCAAATATGTGCATGGCCTTGCGGCGCTGGCGCGGCGCGCAGGCGCCCGCATCTTCGAGGATACGCCGGTCGTCAGCATCGATCATTCCGGCATCCGCAAGCGGATCGTCACGCCCTCGGCGCGGCTGCGCGCCACCCATATCGTGCTCGCCGGCAACATCCATCTCGGTGCGCCCCTGCGGCGCCTGTCGGAAACGCTGCTGCCGGTCTGGCGCTATGCCGGCATCACCGCGCCGCTCGGCGAGCGCGTGCACGAGATCGTCGCCTTCAAGGGATCAGTGATGGATTCCGACGGCGTCGATCATTTCCGGATCGTCGATGGCGACCGCCTGATGTGGGAGAGCCCGGAGACCACCTGGGCGGCGCGGCCGCAACGCTTTGCGGGCGCTGTCAGGCGGCGGATCCGGTCGATCTTCCCCCAGCTCGGCAATGTCGAAATCACCGATACGTTCGGCGGCGCCACCGGCCAGACCGTGCATGGCATGCCGCAGATCGGCCAGTTGCGCAAAGGCCTGTGGGTGGCCAGCGGGTTCGGCCGCCAGGGCATGAACACCTCGGCCATGGCCGGGCAGATGATCGCCCGCAGCATCCTGTGGGGCGACGAGCGCTGGAAGCTGTTCTCATCGTTCGAGCTGGTCTGGGCGGGGGGAACGACGGGGCGGGTTGCCGGCCAACTGGTCGGAATCTGGGGCAGGGCGAGTTCCGCAGCCGCAGGCTCGCTTGCCCGCTATCGTGAACGTGCCAGGATCAAGGACAGAGAGCGCGAGACGCGCCTCGCCGAAGCCAACCGGGCCGCCGGCACCGGTCCGCGCCGTCCGCCGTCAGGCGTCAGGCCTCGGCTTGCCCAGCCGCCGAAAACTGCGTCCGAAGGCACGGAACGAGCCTCAGAACCAGCCTCGGAACCGGTCTCGCGCGAGGACCGCGTCGCGCAAGAGACCCGAGAAAAATCCCGCCCGGAAGTGTAACGTCAGCCGTTAGAGCCCGTATCTCAGGGCGTAGACGCTCCCGCATGGAGAATGAGATGTTTGACCGCCGCATCCTGTTGACGACCGTCGCCGGCCTGTTCGGCCTTGCGGCCTTCCGCTGGCTCAGAGCATCGCCCGCGGAGGCTGGAGAGAAAGCCGCGCAGAAATTCGAGATCGAGAAGACGGACGCCGAATGGCGTGCCCAGCTCACGCCGCAGCAATATGAGATCCTGCGCAAGGAGGGCACCGAGCGGCCGGGCTCCAGCCCGCTGCTCAAGGAGCACCGCAAGGGCGTCTTCGCCTGCGCCGGCTGCGACCTGCCGCTGTTCGCCTCCGATACCAAATTCGAGAGCGGCACGGGCTGGCCGAGCTTCTACCAGCCGATCGAGGGCAATGTCGGCAAGACCGAGGACCGGACCTACGGCATGCTCCGCACCGAGGTGCATTGCCGGCGCTGCGGCGGCCATCTCGGCCACGTCTTCGACGACGGTCCGAAGCCGACCGGATTGCGCTACTGCATCGACGGTTTCGGGCTGGTCTTTCATCCCGCGGCGGCGTCCGCAACCTAGCTTTCGTCCCGGCAATTGTTGCCGGTCCCGGCAATTGTGCCCCGGTCATCAGACCGGGGCTTTTTCGTTAAGTGATTGATTTTATGACAAAAACTGCATTGGCATAGCCCTTGCGACAGTCTCCTCCGACTGCGGCCATGGTCGACCGGCCGCCGAGATCGGATCTGGAGACAAAGTTATGGGTATCTTCGATGCAATGAACACCTCGGTGGGTGGCCTGCAGGCGCAGTCCTACGCGCTGCAGAACATTTCCGGCAACATCGCGAACTCATCCACCACCGCGTACAAGGGCATCGGCACCAGTTTCGTCGATCTCATTCCCGACTCATCGGTCCCGAGCAAGCAGGTCGCGGGCGGCGTGACGGCCAACGCCAAGGCCACGATCACCACGCAGGGCACGATCTCGGGCTCCAGCGTCGCCACCAACATGGCGATCACCGGTGACGGCTTCTTCTCGATCCAGAAGGCGACGGGCGTCGTCGACAACGCACCGGTGTTCAGCGGCGTCACCTATTACACGCGGCGTGGCGACTTCCAGCTCAATGCCAACGGCAATCTGGTCAACGGCGCCGGCTATTACCTGATGGGCGTCACGGTCGACCCGAAAACCGGCAACCCGCAAGGCAACGTCGCGACAGTCCTGAAATTCCAGAACAACTTCATTCCGGCGCAGGCGACCACTTCGATCCAGTACGCGGCGAACCTGCCGACCCAGCCGAACACCGTGGCGAGCACGACGGCGGCGACCAAGACGCTGCTGGCGGCCGGCGGACTGAACCCGTCGGACTTCGCGGCCAACCCGCTGCCGGTCGGCACGCCGCCTCCGCCGTATGCAAACGCCACAACGTCCGGCGCTGCCGCGACCGGCAATATCCGCTCGCCATACTCGTCGACCACTGCGACCGGCACAACGGCGCTCCAGAACAACTCTGCGGCGGTGGCATCGACCACCACTTCGCTCGACAACTCCGTGGGTACGCATCTCGCCTCAACCACCCTCACCGCGCTCAGCGGCCAGGTGCTGACCATCAACGGCAACACGGTCACTTTCAACGGCGGCACCACTGTCGTGACCGCCGGCAACAACACCACGATCGGTCTCGGCGCGGGCACCACGGCCACGGTGGCCAGCATCCTGAGCGCGATCCAGACCGCCGGCGGTGCCGGCGTCACCGCAACGCTCAGCGCCAGCGGCAACATCGTGATCTCCAGCGGCACCACCACCGACGTAGCAGTTGGTAGCGGTCAGGCGGCCACGGCGCTCGGCATCAGCAGCGTGACGCGAGGCGGCAACGTGCTGTCCTCGCCCGCGATCTCGGGCGCCACGGTGCTGAGCGGCGCGGCGGCGGCCGGCGGCGCCGAGGTGATCACATCGGGCTTCTCCGCCGGCGACATCATCACGGTCAATGGTCAGCCGCTGACCTTCATGGCCTCCGGCGCGTCAGGCCCGAACCAAATCAACGTCACCGACAACATCACGATGCTGCTCGGCAAGATCGACGCGCTCTCCGGTGCAACGGGGTCGTCGGTCAGCAGCAGCGGCGTGATCACGCTGAACACCGGCACAGCTTCCAACCTGTCGGTGGCGAGCTCCAACAGCGCCGCCTTCGCCGCGCTCGGGTTCACCTCGACCATCACCAAGAATCGTGACGGTGGTGGCGTTGCCGGCACCGGCGGCGTGATCGGCAACGACATCGCCACCTTCACCAAGGAATCGATCAGCGGTGGCGCGGTGACCGCCTACAACGCGGCCGGCACGCCGGTGAATCTGCAATTACGCTGGGCCAAGACCGACAGTGCCTCGCTGGGCGCGGGCCATGCCGATACCTGGAACATGTTCTACCAGACCGATCCGAATGCGACCGGCACGACGGTCGGCTGGGTCAATACCGGCCAGGCCTTCACCTTTGCCGCCGACGGCTCGCTGACCTCGCCGAGCGGCTCGGGCATCACCATCAACAACGTCAGCGTCAGCGGCCAGTCGCTGGGCTCGGTCTCCTTCAACATCTCCTCGGGCGGACTGACGCAATATGCCAGCACCAGCGGCGCCGTCACCATCAACACCATCACCCAGAACGGCTACGCCGCCGGTCAGCTCCGCTCGGTCGCGGTCAACAACAACGGCCTCGTGGTCGGCACCTTCTCCAACGGTCAGAACCTCGACCTCGCACAGGTCTCGTTGTCGCACTTCAACGGCACCAACTACCTGAAGGCGCAGGACGGCGGCGCCTACGCCGCGACTGAACAGTCCGGCCCTGCCATCGACGGTGCTTCCGGTTCGATCAGCGGCTCGTCGCTGGAAGGCTCGAACACCGACATCGCCGACGAATTCACCAAGCTGATCGTGACCCAGCAGGCCTATTCGGCCAACACCAAGGTGATCACGACGGCGAATACGATGGTTCAGGATCTCTTGAATGTGTTGCGCTGATTGGGGCGTGACGTAACCAGAGGCGGCAAGTCAACATGGGTTTGAGTTCAGCCCTCGCCAGTGCGATGAGCGGTCTGCGTGCCAATCAGGCTGCGCTCTCGATCGTTTCCTCGAACGTCGCCAACTCGCAGACGCCGGGTTACGTCGTCCAGACGCCGAACCAGATCGAGGTCACCACCGGCGACTTCGGCTCGACGGTGACGACGACCGGCGTCAGCCGCGAGCTCGACACCTATGTGCAGAAACAGCTGCGCACCGAGACCGGCGGCAGCGGCTACGCCGACCAGATGGCCAACATCCTGAAGCAGCTTCAGAATGTCTATGGCACGCCCGGCAACAGCGGTACGCTCGAGACAGCGCTGAACAGTTTCACCACGGCACTGCAGGCGCTGTCGACCAACGCGGGCTCGTCGTCGGCGCAAACGGTTGCGCTCGGCGCCGCGCAGACGCTGGCGCAGCAGCTCAACCTCACCACCAAGGGCATCCAGTCGCTGCGCTCCAACGTCGAGCAGGATCTCAGCACCTCGGCGCAGCAGGCCAACGCGGCGATGCAGCAAGTCGCCGACATCAACTCCAGGCTCCAGGGCCTGTCGGAACACGACCCCTCGGCCGCGACGCTGATGGACCAGCGCGACCAGGCCATCAACAATCTGTCGAAATATGTCGACGTCCACGTCACCACCGACGGGTCCAACCAGGCCAACATCTACACCACCACCGGCATCCAGCTGGTCGGCGCCGGGCTGGCCTCGCAATTCACCTTTGCGTCCGCCGGCGCGCTATCGGCGACCTCGCTCTACAACATCGATCCGGCCAAATCCGGCGTCGGCGCGTTGAACATCAAGCTCCCGAACGGATCGTCGGTCGACGTCGTCGCCAACAACGTGGTGTCGTCGGGCCAGATCGCGGCCGATCTGAAGTTGCGGGACCAGACGCTGGTGCAGGCGCAGAACCAGATCGACCAGCTCGCCGCGACGATGTCGAGCGCGCTGTCGGACAAGACCACGGCCGGGAGCACCGTCACCGGCCCGCCGGCCGGGTTCGATCTCGACCTTGCCGGGGCGGCGCCGGGCAACAGCGTCAACTTCAGCTACACCGACACGACCACCAACACGATGCGACAGGTCACACTGGTCAACGTGACCGATCCGGCGGCGCTGCCGCTCCAGAACCCCACCAACGCCAATCCGATGCAGATCGGGGTGAACTTCTCCGGCGGCATGGGCGCGATCGCCTCGGCGCTCAACACCGCGCTTTCGGGCTCGCATCTGTCATTCGCCGCCGCCCCGTCGCCGGCGACGGCCACCACATTGCGGGTGACCGACGACAACAGCGGCCTCGCCAAGGTCAATTCGGCCTCGATCACCAAGACGATCTCGTCGCTGACCTCTGGCAATCCGCAACTGCCGCTGTTCACCGATGGTGGGCAGGCGCTCTACACCGGCGCGATCACGGCCTCAGGTTCGCAGATGACCGGCCTTGCCGGACGCATCGCCGTGAACACGCAGCTCACCACCGACCCGACCAGGCTGTCGGTCTACAACATCTCGCCGGTGACGCCCACCGGCGACACCACGCGCTCGGACTATCTCTATTCGCAGCTCACCTCGGCGGTGTTCTCCTATTCACCGCAATCCGGTCTGGGCTCGGCGAGCCAGCCCTTCACCGGCAGCGTCTCGAACTATCTCCAGCAGTTCCTGAGCGTTCAGGGCAATGCCGCGACCCAGGCGACCCAGCTCCAGCAGGGCCAGAGCGTCGTGGTCTCGACGCTGCAGGCCAAGTTCAACTCGACCGCCAGCGTCAATCTGGACTCGGAGATGTCGAACCTGATCCAGCTCCAGAATGCCTATGCCGCCAACGCTCATGTCATGTCGGTGGTGCAGAGCATGATGAATACGTTGATCCAGGCTCAAGTGTAACAAGTAACAGGGCTCTGAAACATGTCGATCAGCAGCATCAACTATTCTTCGTCGGTTCTCGGTTCGCAGATCCGCAACATCAACCAGCAGCTCACCGACCTGTCGACGCAGCTCTCGACCGGAAAGCTGTCGCAGAACTATTCCGGGATGGGCACCAACGAGGGCTTTGCGATCGCCGGGCGCGCGCAGCTCTCCAACATTGGCGCCTATACGGACACGATGACCAACGTGAACGTCAGCATCAACCTCGCCAATACCGCGTTGCAGTCGCTGACCACGATCCGCAACACGGTGCAGACGGGCTCGGCCAACACCGCGCAGGACCTCAACGTCAACGGCCAGACGGTCGCGCAGAACACCGCAGCCGCGCAATTCGGCTCGATGATCGGCGTTCTCAACACGCAGTCCGGCAACCGCTATCTGTTCTCCGGAACCGCGTTCAACACGCCGTCCGTCGCGAATGCCGGCGACATCATCAACGGCACCACGACGCAGGCGGGCTTCAAGACCGTCATGGCGGAGCGGCAGGCCGCCGACCTCGGCGCCAACGGCATGGGCCGGCTGGTGCTGGCGACGCCACAGCCGACGCCGAGCTCGGTGATGGTCTCCGAGGACGCCGCGGTATCGCCGTTCGGCCTGAAGATCGCCGCGGTCTCCTCGACGTTGACCGGCGCGACGGTCACCGGCCCGAGCGGCTCGCCGGTGTCGTTCTCGGTCGACCTCAACGGCGTCAATCCGAAAAACGGCGACAAGCTCAGCGTGCAGTTCACGCTGCCCGACGGCTCGACCGAGCAGATCGACCTGACGGCGTCCACCGCTACACCGACGCCCGTCGGAAGCTTTGCGATCGATGCAAGCGTCCCGGTCAACCCGAACAACACCGCGACCAACCTCAATACCGCGCTAAACACCGCGATCAAGAAGCTTGCCGGCACCTCGCTGGTGGCGGCCTCCGCCGTCACCGCCGGCGACAACTTCTTCAATACGGCGGGATCCGCCACCGCGAATGGGGCGGCCACCGGCAATCTGCGCTCCTATACCTCGACGACCGGGACGGGCTCGGTCGCGTTGCAGGACAGCGCGCCGGCGGCTGCGTCGACGACCACGTCGCTCGATCCTTCGGCGACACCCCATCTCAATGGAGCCATTCTCACCGCGCTCGCCAACGCTCCGACCGGTACCACCCTGACCATCACCGGCGCGAGCGGCGCCCATACCATTACCTTCGACCCTACCGTCACCACGGTCGCGACGGCCAGCGGCAATACCACGATCGGATTGGCTTCGGGCAGCGCCGCGAACGTGTCTGATATCTTGAATGCAATCGCGACGGCCGCCGGCATCCCCGCCGCCAACGTGACTCTGAGCGCCGGCGGCAATATCCAGATCGCGACCGGCACGGGCACCGACGTGGCGGTCACCGGCGGCGCGGCGGCCACGGCGCTCGGTCTCAGCAGCGTGACGCGCGGCAGCGTGCCGTCGACGCCTCCGATCACCGGTTCAACTGTGCTGAGCGGCACTGCGACCACGGGCGGCCCGGAAGTCCTCTCAACGGCGTTCCAGGCGGGGTCGGCGGGTCCGCCTGTCGTTAACCCCGATACGATCACGGTGAACGGTCAGACACTGACTTTTGTCGCCTCGGGCGCCAATGGCCCAAACCAGATCAACATTACCGACAACATCACAACTCTCCTTGGCAAGATCGATCAGATCACCGGCACCACGAAGCCGTCGACCATCCATGGCGGCGTGATCACGATCAACACGGACGATCCCGGGAGCCTCAACATCACGAGCTCGAACAGCACGGCGTTCGCGGCGCTCGGCTTCACGACCTCCCCGGTTACGGCGGCAAAGGCTCCGCTACGCGTCGGCTCTTCGCCCCTCGGCTCGGCGACGACGCTGGTGAACGGCTCGGCCACCACCGTGCAATGGTACCTGGGCAATGACGGGCCCGGCTCGCCGCGCTCCACCGCGATGGCACGGGTCGACGATTCCGTCACGGTGCAGTATGGCGCACAGGCGAACGAGGACGCCATCCGCAAGGAGCTGCAGGCGGTCGCCGTGTTCGGGACGTTCTCGACCTCGCCGACCGGGCAGTATTCGGGCGGGCAGGTCGCCGCACTGAGCCTGCGGGTGACGCAGGCCCTGACGAAGCAGACCGGCCAGCAGCGCATCGAGGACATCCAGACCGACCTCGCGATGGCCCAGAACACGATGAAGGACGCAGGCACGCGCCAGACCCAGGCCAAGGCGCAGCTCCAGACCATCATCGACCAGGCGGAATCGGCCTCGCCGGACCAGGTCGCGAGCGAGATCCTGTCGCTCCAGAATGCCCTCCAGGCGTCCTACCAGGTGACTTCGAACCTCTCGCAGCTCTCGCTCGTCAAGTTCCTGTAAGGATGCGTTAAGGCGCCGTTAACCATGCCTCTTTACCTCTTGGTGAGGATTGGAGCGGGGCGGAGCCGTCAATGTCGGACACGATGCAGCTGGTGGTGGCGACGCCCTGTTTCGGCGGGCAGGTGTCGAGCATCTATGCGAGCTCGATCTTCGCGCTCCAGCGCGCCGTGCATGGCGTGCCCAATCTCGAGCTCACGGTGCTGCTGCGCGATGGAGACGCGCTGATCACGCGCGCGCGGGCCAATCTGGCCGCGATGTTCCTGGACGATCCCAAGGCGACGCATTTCCTGTTCATCGACGCCGATATCGGGTTCAAGCCCGAGCAGGTGTTCCGGCTGATCGAGTGCGGAGCCGACGTCGTTGCCGGCTGCTATCCGATCAAGCGGGTCAACTGGGACAAGGCGAAGCGGGCGATCGAGGCCGGCCGGGCCGATGTGCCGGCCGCCTCGCTCGACTATGTGCTCGAGATCGAGGACCCCGACCGCATCGTGGTGGTCAACGGTTTTACCCGCGTTCGCTACGCCGGGACCGGTTTCCTGATGATCCGTCGCCACGTGCTGGAAACGATGTGCCGTCATCCGGACTATGCGGCCCTGCAATTCTTCCGCGAGCATTCTCACGATACCCTGGCGGGGAGCCGCAACCGCTTCGCGCTGTTCGAGTGTATGATCGACCCCGCCACTGGCACCTATCTTTCCGAGGACTTCGCCTTCTGCAAGCGCTGGACCGATATCGGCGGCGATATCTGGGCCGACATCCAGAGCTCGCTCGATCACGTCGGGCCGTCGGTGTTCCGCGGCGACGTCGCTTCGCAATTCGCAGCCGCGCCGGCGGCGGCCGATGCGGCGTGAGCCCTCCGGGATGAGCGTCGGCGCCTCCTGTGTGTCAGGCACGGAGCGCGCTTTCGACGGCGGCTCGCGCTATCGCCTGCGCGATCTCTTCACGCCGCTGGATACGTTGCTGATCTCTGGTGGAGACCTGCGGCTGGCGCTCGACCCGAGGGATCGCGTCAACGCCTATGGCTGTGCGGCCTCGCCGAAGCCGGAGATCTGGAATTTCGCCTCCTCGACCGCCTCGACCATCTCGCAAGCCGCCTATGACCGCGCCGCTCTGGCGCGCGAAGAACTGATGCACAGGTGCCTTTTCGACGAGGTCGAGATCGCGTTCGACGCGCGCTGCGAGGACATGCGCGAGGAATTGCGCAGCCATCTCCAGCTTGCGCCGCGTGTCGATATCGTATTCTCGCCCTCCGGTACTGATTCCCAGCTCCACGCGTTGTTCCTGGCGCGTGCGGTGCTTGGCGCCCCGCCGGTGACGATCGTGGTCGGCGCCGACCAGACCGGCAGCGGCACGGTCCATACCGCGCGCGGACATCATTTCAGCGCGATGACGGCAAACGGCATTGTCGTGCGCAAGGATGCCGCCGTCGCGGGCCTCGCCGGCGACAGCATCGCGGTGCCGCTGCTCGATGTCGCGTCCGGCCTCGCGATGCGCGCCGATGCAGATGCTGCGGTCATGCGTGCCGTCGAGAACAGCCTCGCGCAAGGCCGTCGCGTTCTGTTGCAGATCATGGATTCGTCAAAACTCGGCTGGCGCGCGCCGAGTGCTGCCTGCCTCGATGAGATCGCGCGGCGCTGGCCGCGCAAGGTTCAGGTGGTGGTCGATGCCTGCCAGGCGCGGCTCGGCCGCCGCCGGCTGCGCTGTTATCTCGATCGCGGCTTTATGGTGCTGATGACCGGCTCGAAGTTTTTCGGCGGGCCGGCCTTCAGCGGTGCGCTGCTGGTGCCGAAAGGTCTGTCGCGGTCACTCGGCCGGATCGGCACGATCGCGCCCGGCATCTTCGACTATGCCGGCCTCTGCGACTGGCCGATGGCCTGGACGGCACTGCGCTCGCGCTTCGAGCGCCGGCCGAATTTCGGTCAATGGCTGCGCTGGGAGGCGGCGCTTGCGGAGATCGGCAGCTACTACGCCGTGCCCGGGGCTTTCCGCGCCAGGATGCTGGCCGAGCTTGCAGCCGGCATCGACAGCATGATCGCGCTGTCGCCGTCGCTTCGTGCCGTTCCAAGCGCAATCGAGACGAGCGCCGCGGACGACGAGGAGTTCGCGCAACGTACGATCTTTCCATTCACGCTGCTGCGCGAGGGCAAGCCTGTCTCGATCGCCGAGACCGGCGCCATTCATCGCGCGCTCGAGCGCGACATGAACCAGGAGATCGGCGGCAGCGCGGCGGACCAGCAGGTCGCCGCGCAACGTTGTCTGATCGGCCAGCCGGTCAGGCTGGAGCGGCCGGACGATGCGCCGCAGGCCGTGCTGCGCCTCTGTGTGGGCGCGCGGCTCGTCACCGAAGCCTGGTCCGCCGACGCCGCACAGGCGCAACACAATTTGCAGCACATTCTCGATCGTATCGCTCACGTCCTGGCGAAGATCGAACTGCTGCTTGACCGTGCCGCGGCTGCGGCCATGCCGGAAAAATCCGCGTTCGAGGTTTGAGATGCAGCATTCCGTTTCCACGCCGAACTATTCCGACCGCATCGGCTTTGCGCAGTTGACGCGCCGGGCCTTCGAGGGCGGCGATTTGCATCCGCTACGCGAACATCTTCTGGCGCGGATCGCGGAGGGGACGGCCGAGGCCGGCGAGGGCCTGGATCTGTCGCTGATCGCCCAGCTCCTCGGCGAGAAGGAGGCCGGGCTGGTGATCCAGAGCGAGGTGCTCTCCTTCCATCAATTGTTTCGTACTCCTTGCGCGGTTCCGAAGCCCCGCCTGCGGGTGCTCGCGCTCGCGGCTGACATCGACATGGGCGGCAATACCCCGATCGAATTCCTGCTCGAAGGCTCCGATATCGAGCTGCTGACGCTCTACGTCATCAAGGGCGTCGGTCTTCCCGAGACGTTGCCCGAGCACGACGTCGCCATCGTGGTCGCCTCCGATTCCGAGGAATGCCGTGAGACACTCGCCGCCATCGAGCAGGCCGCGCCGCGCTGGCCGCGGCCACTGCTCAATCGTCCAGAGCTGATCGGCAATCTCGATCGCGACAAACTGTTCCGGTTGCTGGCGGGCATCCCCGGTCTGGACATTCCCGTGACCGCACACGCGACGCGCGCGCAATTGTTGGAGCTTTCGCAAGGGAAGATCGCCTGCGAGAGCATCACGGGGGAGCTGCGCTTTCCGATGATCGTGCGGCCACGTGGCACGCATGCCGGCGTCGGGCTCGCGAAGGTCGACGATGCCGCGGCGCTCAAAGCCTATCTCGCCGAGCGCGAGGAGCAGAACTTCTTCGTCGCGCGCTTCGTCGACTATGCGAGCCCTGACGGGCTCTATCGCAAGTATCGCCTCGCCATGGTCGCCGGCAAGCCTTACGCCTGCCATATGGCGATCGCCGACCGCTGGGACATCTGGTATCTCAACGCCTACATGGCGTTCAGCGAGGAGAAGCGAGCCGAAGAAGCCGCATTCATGCTCGACTTCGACGGCGCTTTCGCTGCGCGTCATCGCAGCGCGCTCGACGAGATGAGCAAGCGCATCGGCCTCGACTATTTCATCGTCGATTGTGCCGAAAACAACAACGGCGAACTGCTGGTGTTCGAAGCCGACAACACCGCCGTCGTGCACAACATGGATCCGCCCGCCGTGTTTCCCTACAAGCCGCCGCAGATGCGCAAGATCTTTGCCGCGTTCACGGCGATGCTGTCGCGGCATGCAAAGGCGGGCGAGGGGAGTGCAGCATGAACGAGATCATCCGCAACGCGCAAAGCTCCGTCACGCACACTTCGCTCGATCCGCAGGACTGGAGCGAGTTTCGCGCGCTCGCCCATCGCATGCTTGACGAGACGATCGACGGCATCGCCAACGTTCGCGCGCGTCCGGTGTGGCAGCCGATTCCTGACGGCGTCCGCGCGGCATTCAAGGCCGACGTGCCGCGCGAGGCGAGCGATCTCGCCGACGTCTATCGCGACTTCTCCAAACATGTCGCGCCCTATGCGACCGGGAACGTCCATCCGGGTTTCATGGGCTGGGTGCACGGCGGCGGCACCGCCGTCGGCATGCTCGCAGAGATGCTCGCAGCCGGCCTCAACGCCAATCTCGGCGGACGCGATCACATGCCGATCGAGGTCGAGCGCCAGATCGTTGAATGGATGCGTGAGCTGTTCGCTTTTCCGGAGAGCGCGAGCGGCATCTTCGTCACGGGCACGTCGATGGCCAATCTGATGGCCGTGCTGGTGGCGCGAACTGCTGCGCTCGGCACGCTGGCGCGGCAGCACGGCATCGGCAACGACGGCGCACTGCTCACGGCCTACACCTCGCAGGCGGCGCATGGCTGCATTTCACGAGCGATGGACATGGCCGGACTTGGCATCGATGCGCTGCGCAAGATCGGCATGGATGCCGATCATCGCATCGACGTCGCGGCGCTGCGCGCGCAGATCGCGAGTGATCGCGAGGTCGGCTTCAAGCCCTTCCTCGTCGTTGCCTCCGCGGGCACGGTCGATATCGGCGCGGTCGACGATCTCAAGGCGATTGCAGAACTGTGCCGCGAAGAAGGAATCTGGTTTCACGTCGATGGCGCCTTCGGTGCGCTCGCGGTCCTCTCACCCGAGCTCGCGCCGCTGCTCGGCGGAATCGAGCTCGCCGATTCCATTGCGCTCGACTTCCACAAATGGGGACAGGTGCCTTACGACGCCGGCTTCCTGCTGGTGCGCGACGGCGAGCAGCATCGGCGAGCCTTTGCGCAGCCCGCGGCCTATCTGCGTCGCGAGGCGAGGGGGCTTGCAGCGGGCGCGGTCTGGCCCTGCGATCTCGGCCCCGATCTGTCGCGCGGCTTCCGTGCACTAAAGACATGGTTCACGCTGAAGACGTTCGGCACAAATCGGCTCGGTGCGGTGATCGCGCGAAGCTGTGCGCTGGCGAAATATCTGGAGACGCGCGTTCTCGCCGAGCCGCGGCTGGAATTGTTGGCACCGGTCAATCTCAACATCGTCTGCTTCCGTTACCGCGCCGCCGACGAGGTCAATCGCGAGATCGTCGCCGACATCCAGGAGTCCGGCATCGCGGCGCCCTCAAGCACGACGCTTGATGGCAAGTTTGCGATCCGCGCTGCCATCGTCAATCACCGCACCGAGGAGAGGGATATCGATGCGCTGGTCGCGGCCGTGCTGGAGTTCGGTACCCGGCGCAGCGGCGGCGTGATCGAGGTCGAGGCACCGCCGCTCGCGGCGCAGTGATAGCGGTTCCTTCAAAACAAAACCGCCCCGGACCTGGTCCGGGGCGGTTTTGTTTTAGATGTTGGGAAAGTGCTCAGGCGGCCGAACTGACGTCGCTCTTGAGATGGCTGGCTTCGTACTGGTCGCGCAGCTTGTCTTCATAAGCGATCAGCTTGCGAGCCTCCTTGAGCGCCCTGTAGAGGTCGCCGCTCATGATGTTGTTGTTGATGCCCTCGATGATCGGCCAGGAGCTGGGCACCGCGGTGACAATGTCACGCACGAGGTTGAAATAGGTGCCGTGCTGGGTCTGCGGGTCCGGCGAGATGTACATGAGCTGCACCGCCAGATAGACGAGCTTGGCCGGCGTATCGGCGGTCTCCGGCGTGAGGATGTCGCGCTCGCGCAGAATCGGCACGTTCTCGCCGTCGATCAGAAGACGCGCGCGCTGATCCGTGTTGGTGATCACCGAATTGCCTACGATGATGCGTTCGTGTGGTTTGAGCTCGACCTTGAGAGCCATGCCTGTTCTCCATCAACCCTTTTGTAACGAGCCTCGTGCGTGCCCCGCTGACGGGTGCCGGCTCTGATTTGGGTCCAATCCTTGCTCAATGTGGTTAACGGGTTGTAAACGCCGGCCGCGGTCGCGGAAACGTGAAGACTTTCAATGGGATGGTTCCAGCGAAATTTCGGACTGGGGCTTTCGGGCCGGGTTTTGAAGGGGCGAAGCAGACAAACCCGGGGGTTCATTTCACGGATTGTTAGAGGCTTGGACGCACCGTCCGCCCGTCGTTTGATCAATCTCGGTCAGACAGGACGCGTAGCTACCAGAAAGGTAACAGTATGTCCGGTATCGTTCTCTCCTCCTCGGTTCGCCAGAACCTGCTCTCTCTCCAGTCCACCGCCGACCTGCTCGCCACCACCCAGTCCCGTTTGTCGACTGG
>NZ_JBVVPC010000037.1:0-78148 GCF_055807355.1 Bradyrhizobium sp. Ken01 | reverse complement strand
CTGTCGCGGGGTGCAAACCGCGGCAGGCCATTCCTCACGGAACGTGTCCAGGATAACTGATCGCGCTATTACAAGGGGTGGGCAAAGCGAAGCGTGCCAACCGTTTCTATTCTTCTGTGAAGAGATGGTGGGCACGGCGCTTTGCGCCTTTGCCCACCCTACGGCAGCGCGACATCAAACGACGATGCTCAGCCGCTTCGCCGCCCGCGTGATGCCCGTGTACAGCCACCTCGCCCGGCTCTCCTGAAACGCAAAGCTCTCGTCGAACAGCACGACGTCGTCCCATTGCGAGCCCTGCGACTTGTGCACGGTCAGCACGTAGCCGTAGTCGAACTCGTCATAGGGCTTGCGCTGCTCCCAGGCGATCGCCTCGACGCCGCCCTCGAAGCAATCGGCGCGCACCGAGACCTTGGTCACCTTGTGACCGAGATCCTCGTCCGGCGATAGCCTCATGCTGAGAATGCGGGATTTCGAGCGCGAGGTGTTGCGCGACTTGACGCGCCACAGCCCGCCGTTGAACAGGCCCTTCTTGCGATTGTTGCGCAGGCAGACCAGCTTGTCGCCGGCGACGGGGAAGACGTCCTCGATGTTCTGGCGCTGGCGCACCCGCATATTGTACGCGCGCCGCGTGTTGTTGCGGCCGACCAGCACCTGGTCGGCGGCCATGACGCGATCAGGATCGAGCTCCTTGCGCGACACCACCTCGCTCTCGCCGTAGCGGCCGATGTCGAGCTCGCGTCCCTCGCGGACGTCCATCGACATCCGCACGATCGGGTCGTCCTGGGCCTGGCGGTGCACCTCGGTCAGCATCGCGTCCGGCTCGGTATTGGTGAAGAAGCCGCCGCCCTGGATCGGCGGCAGCTGGGCGGGATCGCCCAGCACCAGCAGCGGGCAGTCGAACGACATCAGGTCGCGGCCCAGTTCGGCATCGACCATCGAGCATTCGTCGATCACGATCAGCTTGGCCTTCGAGGCCGGGGCGTCGTCCCACAATTCGAAGCTCGGCTGCTCCTCGCCGGATTCGCGGGTGCGGTAGATCAGCGAATGGATGGTGGAGGCCTCGTCGCAACCCTTGTTGCGCATGACCAGCGCCGCCTTGCCGGTGAAAGCGGCGAACTTCACCTCGCCATCGACGCCATCGGCGATGTGCCGCGCCAGCGTGGTCTTGCCGGTACCGGCATAGCCGAACAGGCGGAACACCGGCGGCGTGCCGTTGCGGCCGGGTTTGGCCTTGAGCCAGTCGCCAACGGCCTTGAGCGCGGCATCCTGATGCGGGGTGAATGTGGCCATGTCTGTCTTGAGGAGGGGGCGAAACGGAGCGATTCGCCAGCCCCAAAACTAACCATTCGCACCGCCGGTTCAAGCCGGGCGGGGCGCCCTACTGCCAGCCGGGAACGCCGCGCATGTCGGGCAGATGGTGGGCGATGCCCTTGTGGCAGTCGATGCAGGTCTTTTCCTTGGTGAACAGGAAGCGCTGATGGGCGACCGAGGCCCGCGGCGACTGCTTGGTGATGTCCATGGAATCGGCGCTGTGGCAGTTGCGGCATTCCAGCGAATCGTTGGACTTGAAGCGCGCCCATTCATGCGCCGCCAGCTCGAGCCGGTGATCCTGGAATTTCTCGCGGGTGTCGATCGTGCCGAAGATCTTGCCCCAGACCTCCTTGGAGGCCTGCATCTTGCGGGCGATCTTGTCGGTCCAGTTGTGCGGGACGTGGCAATCCGGACAGGTCGCGCGCACGCCGGAGCGGTTGGCGAAGTGGATGGTCGACTTCAGCTCGGCGAAGACGTTGTCCTTCATCTCGTGGCAGCCGGTGCAGAATTTTTCGGTGTTGGTCAATTCCAGTGCGGTGTTGAAGCCGCCCCAGAAGATCACGCCGGCCATGAAGCCCGCCAGCACCAGCACGCCGAGCCCGAACACCGAGCTCGGACGGATCAGCACTTGCCAGAGCTCGCGCGCAAAGTCCCAGCTTCGCGTGACGAAGCCGCGTTTGGCCTTCATTCCCTCGTCGGGCTCATCAGCGATCGTCGTCATCGGCGGCCACCGGGGCTTGCGCGCGACAGCAGCGTGTCGATGTCGGTGAAGTCGTTGCTGACCGGCGGATTGGCGGTGTTCTGCGGCACGTGGCATTCCGTGCAGAAGAAGCGGCGCGGCGAGATCGAAGCCAGGAACTGGCCGTCGCGATCCATGAAGTGGGTGATCGAGACCATCGGCGCCTGCGATTCCGCGATGCGCGCCCGCGCATGGCAGGACAGGCACTTGTTGCCGTTGAGGTCGATCTGATAGCCGTCGATCGTATGCGGAATGACAGGGGGCTGCTCCGGATAGTTGCGCACTTCCCTTTCGGAGGTGTTGCGGTTCGGCAGCATCGGCGGCGCCGGCCCTTCGTCGTTGAGCGGGGTCGGGCCGCGCAGGCCTGACGTCACCGTCTGCGCGGTCAGCGAACTCGCGCCGGCCGCGATCGCGACTGCGAGCAGCGCTGCTCCAAATCGTTTCATCATGACACGTTCACCCGCTCGATGCGCACGGCGCACTTCTTGTAGTCGGTTTGCAGCGAGATCGGATCGGTAGCGTCCAGCGTCACCTTGTTGATCAGCTTGGACTCGTCGAACCACGGCACGAAGACGAGGCCTCGCGGCGGCCGGTCGCGGCCGCGGGTCTCGACGCGGACGCGGATGAAGCCGCGGCGAGAGATCACCTTCACCTCGTCGCCGCGGCGGATCTTCGCCTCCTGCGCGTCGTCGGGATGCATGAAGCACACGGCCTCGGGGAAGGCCTTGTAGAGCTCGGGTACCCGGCGCGTCATGGTGCCGGAATGCCAGTGCTCCAGCACGCGGCCGGTGGAGAGCCAGTAGGGATATTCGTTGTCGGGCGATTCCGCCGGCGGCTCGTAGGGAAGGGCGAAGATGCGCGCCTTGCCGTCGGGATAGCCGTAGAACTGCACGTCGGTGCCCTGCTTGACGTAGGGGTCGCTGCCCTCGCGGAAACGCCATTTGGTTTCCTGGCCGTTGACGACAGGCCAGCGCAGGCCGCGCTCGCGGTGATAGGTGTCGAACGGCGCGAGGTCGTGGCCGTGGCCGCGGCCGAAGGTGGCGTATTCCTCGAACAGGCCCTTGTGGACGTAGAAGCCGAACGCCTTGGACTCGTCGTTGAGGTAGCCCTGCTCGATGTCGGAGACCGGAAACTTGTCGACATGGCCGTTCTTGTACAGCACGTCGAACAGCGTCTTGCCGCGCACGTCCGGCTTCTTGGCAATCAGCTCCTCGGGCCAGACCTCCTCGATCTTGAAGCGCTTTGAGAATTCCATGAGCTGCCAGAGATCGGACTTCGACTCGCCCGGGGCAGCGACGAGTTGATGCCAGAACTGCGTACGCCGCTCGGCATTGCCGTAAGCGCCTTCCTTCTCCACCCACATCGCGGTCGGCAGGATCAAATCGGCGGCGAGCGCGGTGACCGACGGATAGGCGTCCGAAACCACGATGAAATTGTCGGGATTGCGGAAGCCCGGATAGGTCTCTTCGTTGGCGTTGGGACCAGCCTGAAGGTTGTTGTTGACCTGCACCCAATAGGCGTTGATCAGGCCGTCCTTCAGCATGCGGCTTTGCAGCACGGCATGCGCGCCGGGCTTGTCGGGAATGGTGCCTTCGGGCAGCTGCCAGATGTGCTCGGTCTTGGTGCGGTGTTCCTTGTTGGTGACCACCATGTCCGCAGGCAGGCGGTGCGAGAACGTGCCGACCTCACGCGCGGTGCCGCAGGCCGAGGGCTGGCCGGTCAGCGAGAACGGGCTGTTGCCGGGCGAGGAGATCTTTCCGGTCAACAGATGAATGTTGTAGACGAGGTTGTTGCACCAGACGCCGCGGGTGTGCTGGTTGAAGCCCATGGTCCAGAACGAGACCACTTTGGTCTTGGGGTCGGCATAGAGCTCGGCCAGCGCCTCCAGCCGGTTGAGCGGCACGCCCGACATCTCGGCCGCCTTCTCCAGCGTGTACTCCGAAACGAACTTGACGTACTCGTCGTAGCTCATCTCGGTGGAATCGTTGGCCTTCGCCGCGCCTGTTGCCTTCTTCTGCAACGGATGCTCGGGCCTCAAACCATAGCCAATGTCGGTCTGGCCGCGCCTGAAGATGGTATGCGCGGCAACGAAGTCCTTGTTGACCCGGCCGGTCTTGATGATGTGGTTGGCGATGGCATTCAGCAGATAGAGATCGGTCTGCGGCTTGAACACCATGCCGATGTCGGCGAGGTCGAACGAGCGGTGCTCGAAGGTCGAGAGCACGGCGACGCGGACATGCGGCGCGGAGAGCCTGCGGTCGGCGAGGCGGGTCCACAGGATCGGATGCATCTCCGCCATGTTGGAGCCCCACAGCACGAAGGCGTCGGTGGCCTCGATGTCGTCATAGCAGCCGGCCGGCTCGTCGATGCCGAAGGTGCGCATCATGCCGGCCACGGCGGAGGCCATGCAGTGGCGCGCGTTGGGATCGATGTTGTTGGTGCGGAAGCCGGCCTTGAACAGCTTTGAGGCCGCGTAGCCTTCCCAGATCGTCCACTGGCCGGAGCCGAACATGGCGACGCCGTTCGGCCCGCGCTTCTTGATCGCCTCCTTCCACTTCACCTCCATGATGTCGAAGGCTTCGGTCCAGGAGATGGGCGTGAACTCGCCGTTCTTGTCGTATTTGCCTGCCGTCTTGCGCAGCATCGGCTGCGTCAGGCGATCGTGGCCGTACATGATCTTGGAGAGGAAGTAGCCCTTGACGCAGTTGAGGCCGCGATTGACCTCGGCCTTGATATCGCCGTGGGTGGCGACGACGCGATTGTTCTTGGTCGCGACCATCACCGAGCAGCCGGTACCGCAGAAGCGGCAGGCGGCCTTGTCCCATTTCAGTTCGGCCACGTCGCGCTCGGCGACGAGGTTTGCGGCGAGCGCCGGTGCCGGCATGCCCGCAGCGGCGGCCGCGATGGCGGCGGCCTCGAGCTTCAGCATCTGGCGGCGGTCGAGCTTTGGCGATGTCATAATGGCTCTTCCTGGCTCAGGCGGTTTCAATGGCGTGGAAGACGAGCGCTGCGGAATAGACGTCGGGCAGCGACTGGATGGTGTTGAGCAGGGTGCCGAGGCTGCCGGCATCAGGCGCTTCGGTCACGACGATGAGCTTGCCGCGCGGGTCGCGGCCGTGGATCTCGCAGCCGGCAAGGGCAGTGATCGCGGCCTCGAGTGCGGCGAGCCGCTCGGGGCGCGCCTGCACGATGATGCTGGCGATTTCGCAACCGGGCGGCGCGACGATGCGGTCGGCGCTGAGCACCCGGCCGGTGATCAATGCGCGGCGGTTGAGTTTGGATTCGGCCATGATGCCTGTCTTTCGCTTCGAGGAGATCAATGCGGGGAGGGCGGCGGGCCGGGAGGGCCGGCAAACATCTGGTAGATCCAGACGCCGAGCCCGTAGGAGCCCACCGTTCCGACCGCGAGGACGGGCATCACGATCGCGGTCAGGAACAGGAATGCGAAAATCTCCATGCGCTTACGGCGCACGCGCGAAGTCGCGTCGTCGGGGGCCGACATGTTCGGTCTCGTCTGAAATGTGGGATTGGGACGGCATCCGGGCCGTTGCCTTGCCGCACCTTAGATGCAGCAGGGCCACTGACGCCTTGATCTGGATCAATCCGTCGAGCTGCGATGATGGCCGCGGCCAGACCACAAGCGCAAGTTTGGGTTGTACCCGTGCGAAGGCGATGCGACAGTTTGGCATCGAACGGGGATACGAGTGGTGAACGCGGCAGGGCTGACGGCGATCGATCTCGGACTTCGCGGCGCGGCGAGCAGCGTGTTCCTGTTGATCGTTCTCGTGGCATTGCTGCGTCGTGCGACCGGCCAACAGGCGTTTCTGGGCATCGCGATGTGCGCAGGCGGCATATTCTATGCGATCGCGACGGCGCCCAGCCTGCCCAAAACGGCTTGGTGGTGGACGTTGCCGATCCTGTCCGCGCAGCCTGCGGTCTTCTGGCTGTGGGCGCGCGCGGCGTTCGACGACGATTTTGTGCTGAGGCGTTGGCACGGCGCGCTGTGGCTGAGCATCGTGGTTTTCGGATTTGCGATCACGCTGGGCTGGGCGAACTGGCCCGCTTTGGCCGGCGCAGGCGGGCGAGTCCTGGCTCTGGCCACCCTGGTGCTGGCCCTCGCCGCCGCCATTCAGACGGTCAAGACCTGGCGAGCCGATCTGGTCGCGCGGCGACGCCGACTGCGGCTGGCGATGCTTGCGATCAATGTCGTGCTCATCGCGACCGTCGCCGTCGCCGGCTTCGCCGCAATTCCCGTCGCGGTTCCCGGCGCGCCCGGCAGTCTCCCGACCGCGCTCGGGCTGTTCGTCGTGGCCATGCTTGCCGCCATCGGGCTGTTCAGCGCGCCGGCGATGGCCGTCGATGACGCCACGGCCGCGATCGCATCCGGCGAGGCGGGGAGGCAAGCCCCGGCCGCCGATCGCGCCGCCGCGGGGCGGGTCGTCGTCGATCCGATCCTGCTCCGGCGTCTCGACCATCTGATGACGGTCGAGCGAACCTACCGCCAGGAAGGCCTTGCGATCGGAGCGCTCGCGGCGCGGCTCGACGTTCCCGAGCATCGGCTGCGCCAAGCGATCAATGAAGGGCTGGGCTATCGCAACTTCAATGCTTTCCTCAACCGCTACCGTATCGAGGACGCCAGGCTGGCGCTGTCCGACGGGACGCAGCGGGAGGTCCCGGTGCTGACCATCGCCATGGATGCGGGCTTCCAGTCGATCGGACCTTTCAATCGCGCGTTCAAGGCCGAAACCGGCATGACCCCGACCGAATTCCGGCGTGAGGCGCTGAGCCGGCCCGACAGCGCTGAACTCAGCCAGCCGCGCCGCGAAATCGGCTAGCCGATTTTTGGATCAGGCGAGAACGCCCTGTGCCGATTGGGCAGACTGTCCGGCAGATCCTCTCGCCAGCCGAATGAGCCCACCCATGTCACCTTCGACCGCCGCCACCCCTGCATCGGAACGGCTGCACGCTCTTGATGCACTCAGGGGCGGCGCCCTGCTGCTCGGCATCGTCCTGCACGCGGCCATGTCGTTCGTGCCCGCCACGCCCCGGTTCTGGTTCATCCAGGACACCCATCCAAGCCTGCTCCTGGGCCTGCTGACCTTCACCATCCACGTCTTCCGGATGACGACTTTCTTCCTGATGGCGGGTTTTTTCGCCCGCATGAGCTTTCATCGCCGGGGCGTTAGGGGCTTCGTCCGCGACAGGCTCCCGAGAATCGGGCTGCCGCTCGTGATCGGTTGGCCGATCCTGTTCACGCCCATGTACTTCATCGCGATCTGGGCGTCTCATTTCCCGAACGGCGGCTGGTCCCGCAGCTGGCCACCGGTGCTGCCGAATTTCCCCTTGACCCATCTCTGGTTCGTCTATGTGCTGCTGGAGCTTTATGTCGCCGTTCTGCTCCTGCGCGGCGCATTTGTCTGGCTAGATGCGTCAGGCGGGTGGCGAGCGGTGATTGACCGTGCCTTCGCGCGGATCATGCGAAATCCGCTGGCCCCCCTGGTTCTGGCAATCCCGATCGGCATCGCCTTCTGTCTCGATCAACGCTGGATCAACGTGATGGGCGTGAGGACGCCGGATCAATCGCTCATCACCAACGCGCAGGCCTGGATCGGCTTCGGCACCGCATTCGCGATCGGCTGGCTGCTGCATCGGCAGATCGATCTGCTGCGGCTGATTGAGCGGCGCTGGCTGCCGCATCTTCTGCTCGCAATCACTCTGATCCTGATCAGTTTCGTGCTGGTTGGGGCGATGACGTCTGCGCCGGGTGCACCGAAACTGCCTTTCGGCTTCGCCACGCTCCGGCTTGTCTCCGTGATCCTGTATGCGCCGGCGATATGGATTTCGACCTTCGCAGTCATCGGCCTCGCGCTCCGCTTCATGTCCGGCTTCAGTCGGACGTGGCGCTACCTCGCCGATGCATCCTACTGGCTCTATCTGATCCACCTGCCGATCGTGATGGCGCTGCAGGTCGCGCTGTCGCAGCTCGACTGGCCCGGGCTGATCAAGTTCGGCGTTCTTCTCGTCGTCGCGCTTCCTCCGATGCTGGCGAGCTATCATCTGCTGGTGCGCTTTACCTTCATCGGTGTGGTCCTGAATGGCCGCCGCGCCGAAAAGCACCTTCTCCCGCAAGACGGAATTGCGACTGCGTAGACAGCGCCGCCCCACCCATTAAGATGCCCGCAACAAAAATATAAGCGGCAAGAAAACTCAAGAAAACTTGGGAGAGGCGTCATGAAGTTCGGCATCTTCTATGAGCTGCAACTGCCACGGCCATGGGTGGCCGGTGACGAGCTCAGCCTCTATCAGAACGCGCTCTCGCAGATGGAACTGGCCGACAGCCTTGGCTACGACCACGCCTGGGTTGTCGAGCATCATTTTCTCGAAGAGTACTCCCACTCGCCCTCGCCGGAATCGTTTCTCGCAGCCGCGAGCCAGCGCACCAGGAACATCCGGCTCGGCCACGGCATCCTCCAGCTCACCACCAACCACCCCGCACGTGTCGCCGAGCGCGTCGCGGTGCTCGACCTGCTCTCCAACGGCCGCTGTGAATTCGGCATGGGCGAGAGTGCTTCCATCACCGAGCTCACGCCGTTCGGCCGCGAAATGGAGACCAAGAAAGAGGTGTTCGAGGAAGCCGTCGCCGCGATCTTCCCGATGTTCAAGGACGCGGGCAGCGAGCATCACGGCAAATATTTCGACATCCCCTTGCGCAACGTCGTGCCGAAACCGGTACAGAAGCCGCATCCGCCATTGTGGATGGCCTGCTCGCAATTACAGACCATCGAGCGCGCCGGCCGCCATGGCTTTGGCGCGCTCGGCTTCCAGTTCGTTAGCGCGGATGCCGCGCATGCCTGGGTGCACGCCTATTACAACGCCATGACCAAGCGCCTCGCCAAGCTCGCCGACTACGAGATCAACCCGAACATGGCGCTGGTGTCGTTCTTCATGTGCGCGAAGACGGACGAGGAGGCCCGCGCCCGCGCCGATGGTGCCACCTTCTTCCAGTTCGCGTTGCGCTTCTACGGCGCCTCGCAGAATCGCCAGCGTCCCGCGCCCTACACCGTCAACATGTGGGACGAGTACAACAAGTGGAAGCGCGACAATCCGGAGGCGCAGGAGGCCGCGCTGCGCGGCGGTCTGATCGGCTCGCCCGAGACGATCCGCAGGAAGCTGAAGCGCTTCCAGGGCTCGCACATCGATCAGGTCATTTTGCTCAACCAGGCGGGCAAGAACAGCCACGAGCACATCTGCGAATCGTTGGAGCTGTTCGGCCGCGAGGTGATGCCGGAATTCCAGAACGATCCGGCGCAGACCGCCTGGAAGCAGGGCGTCATGAGCGGCGAGATCAAGCTCGAGGAAATCGACACGGAGGCCTTTACCGACCGTTACGGTAAGCTCGCCGTCAGCGTTGCGCCGGCGAAGGCGGCGGTGGGGTAGGGTGTCACGTCCTGCAACAAGCGATCCCGGAGTGCTCATGACAAAACACCGGATCTACACCACCAGCTTCGCAAGCGTTTACCCGCTTTACGTTGCGAAGGCGGAGAAGAAAGGACGCACCAAAGCAGAGGTCGATCAGGTCATCTCCTGGTTGACAGGCTATGGTCAGAAGGAGCTGGAAGCCCAACTGGAACAGCGGACGGACTTCGAAACCTTCTTTGCGAAAGCCCCCAAGATCAATCCTTCGCGAGCCCTGATCAAGGGCGTGGTTTGCGGCGTCCGGGTCGAGGATGTCAAAGAGCCGACGATGCGAGAGATCCGCTACCTGGACAAGCTGATCGATGAGCTGGCCAAGGGAAAAGCGATGGACAAGATTTTGCGCAAAAGTGCCAACTGAGGAGCCCCCTTCGTCCGCCTGGCTTGGCGACGTTACGGCAGATATCCGGCGACACCCGCCTTCCGCTGCGCGGCCATTGCTGATAAATTTCGTCAAAAGACGATGGGGAGAAAACGATGCGCCCTCACGGGACGCCCGCAAATCCGGCAGATGGCGATGTCACGTCCGCGGTGCTTGCCATCGGTCGTCCGGATTTCCCTGATATCCTGATCGATACGCTGCGCGGGCAGGCCGGCGTCGGGCATTGCATGGTGTTCGCGCTGAGCCGCGCGGGCGCCGCACATTGCCTGCTCGATGCCGGCAACATCCCGATCGGCGGCGATCTCGGCGCCGCCTATGCCGGCCAGTTCCACCAATCCGATCCCAACCGCGATGCGCTGTTCGAAGGCGAGGGCCGCGCGACGCTCGTGTTGCCCTCCTTCGCGCCGCGCATGTACGGCGCCCGCTACCGAAAACTGTTCTTTGTGGATTCCGGCATCGTCGACAAATGCGCGACCGCGATCTGGGTCGACGAGACCTGCTTCTACGTCAATTTCTATCGCATCGCTGTCC
The DNA here is from genome assembly GCF_055807355.1 of Bradyrhizobium sp. Ken01. NCBI lineage: Bacteria > Pseudomonadati > Pseudomonadota > Alphaproteobacteria > Hyphomicrobiales > Nitrobacteraceae > Bradyrhizobium > Bradyrhizobium sp. Ken01. Next base: position 67,712 of record NZ_JBVVPC010000037.1, on the reverse strand, counting down.
AGGGCCGCTTCAGCGACGCGCAGCGTGCGCGGCTTCAGGCCATCGCGCCGGCCATCAGTGCGAGCGTGGCACGCCACTTCCAGCACGGCTCGTCGGCGACGACCGAGCAGTCTCTCGCCGCGCTCTTCGCGACGCGTGCGCCGCTCGCCAGCCTCACCCCGCGCGAGCAGGACGTTTGCCGGCGCATCCTCTCCGGCTTCAGCTCCGAGGCGATCTCGCAGGCACTCGGCATCAGCCTGCATTCGACGCTGACCTACCGCAAGCGCGCCTATGAGCGGCTCGGCATCTCGTCACAAAGCGAGCTGTTTGCGATCGTGCTGCGCCTGCTCGCCGGCCCGCGCGGCCTGAACTGAAGCTGTCCCAATCGCTGGGGACAGACGGCGCCTCCTGAAGCCGCTAACATTGGCGGCGAACAGCAATGGAGCGAAGCTTGAGCACGGCGCCGCGCATCGACATCGACCCGGCCGCGTTCTGGGCCGACCCCTATCCGATGCTCGCCAAGATGCGCAAGGAGGCGCCGATCGCCTTCGTGCCGCAGCTCGGCTCGACCCTGCTGACGAGCCGCGACGACATCTCGATCTCCGAGAAGCAGATCGACGTGTTCTCCTCGCACCAGCCCGCGGGCCTGATGAACCGGCTGATGGGCCACAACATGATGCGCAAGGACGGCGATGCGCACCAGGTCGAGCGCCGCGCGATGTTTCCAACGGTGTCGCCGAAGACGGTGAAGGCGCACTGGACCGCGCTGTTCCAGGCCCATGCCGATCGCATCATCGACGCGATCGCGCCGGGGCGGATCGATTTCATGCGCGACTTCGCGTTGCCGTTCTCCGGCGAATGCCTGAAGTCGATCACCGGCCTCACCAATATCGGCTTTGCGGATATGGACGCCTGGTCACAGGGCATGATCGAGGGTATCGCCAATTACAGCGGCGACGCAGCCGTCGAGGCGCGCTGCCATGCGGCGACGTCGGGCATCGATGCGGCGATCGACGACATCCTGCCGGTGATGCGCAAGCATCCCGACCAGAGCATCCTCGGCGTGCTCCTCGCCTCAGGGATGGCGATGGAGAGCGCGCGCGCGAATGTCAAACTTGCGATCTCCGGCGGCCAGAACGAGCCGCGCAAAGCGATCGCCGGCACGGTTTGGGCACTGCTGAGCCATCCCGACCAGCTCGATCTCGTGCGCCAGGGCGAGGTGACCTGGCTCCAGGCGTTCGAGGAATATGCCCGCTGGATCTCGCCGATCGGCATGTCGCCGCGACGCATCGCAAAGCCGTGGACGATCCGAGACGTCGCATTCGAAACCGATGAACGCGTATTCCTCATGTTCGGCTCCGCTAATCGCGATGAGAAGCACTTCGTGCGCGCCGACCAGTTCGACGTGCGGCGTGATACGGCCAAGAGTGTCGCTTTCGGTGCTGGCCCGCATTTCTGCGCCGGCGCCTGGGCCTCGCGCGCCATGATCGCCGACGTCGCGCTGCCGACCTTGTTCGCCCGTGCCAGCCGGCTCGAGATCGCCGACGACGAACCGGTGCGGATCGGCGGCTGGGCCTTTCGCGGGCTGCAAAATCTGCCCGTGAGATGGTTTTAACAGTTTCGGTGTCATCGCCCGCGGAGGCGGGCGATCCAGTACGCCGCGGCTGTCGTGTGACGCGTTGACGTCTCTGGGATACTGGATTCCCCGCCTTCGCGGGGAATGACAGTGGAATGGAGGACGCTGCGAACCACGACAGCTCCCAGTGCGCCATGATGCCATCCTGCTCCTGTTTTGCCCGACGAGTCAAAACAAATTTCGGATAAACGTAAGTCATTGTTTTCGCACGCGCCGGCTACTGTGCATGGGGTTGTTTTCGCGATTTGTTAATTTCTCGGTCGGGCGCGTGCGTTTTTCACATTCGCGTGCGGAAAAATATCCCCTGCATTCGCTCCGTGGATTGAAAGATTAATCATGCGCTCCGCCACGCGCGCAGTGCCTGCATCGCTATTTTTCCGCGTGTCTCGACACCTCCGATCAGCCGCACCATCATTCCCGAGCACGAATGAAGGACGGCCGCACGCGGCCTGGAGTGTCGGATGCAACGTCGGGACTTTCTCAAACTATCCGTTGGAACTGCGGCAGTCGCCGCATTCGCTTCGAGTGCCAAAGCACAAGGAACGTCACAAGGCGCGGTAAAGGAAATTCGTATCGGCTACCAGAAGACCGGCGTGCTGGTTATCACGCGTCAGCAGGCCGCCCTGGAAAAACATTTCGCGCCCTTGGGCATCGACGTGAAATGGGTCGAGTTCTCGTCGGGACCTCCGATGATGGAGGCGATGAATGTCGGCAGCGTCGATTTTGGCGCGGTCGGCGATTCCCCGCCGGTGTTCGCCCAGGCGGCGGGCGCCGCGATCGTCTATGCCGCCGGCCAGCCCATCACCAACGGGCAGGGCATCCTGGTGCCGAAGGACTCGCCGATCCGCGGCATCGCCGACCTGAAGGGCAAGCGCGTCGGCTTCACCAAGGGCTCCAGCGCCCACAACATCGTGGTGCAGACGCTGGAGAAAGCCGGCCTCACCTATGCCGACATCACGCCGGTCTATCTGACGCCGCCGGACGCCGGGCCTGCCTTCGCCAATGGCAGCATCGAGGCCTGGGCGATCTGGGATCCTTACTTCGCGATCGGCGAGACAAAGCAGGGCGGCCGCATCCTGATCAATGCGCGCGACGTCACCAAGACCAATTCCTTCTTCATTGCCAACCGCGATTTCGCGAGGAATCACGGCGCGATCCTGCAGCAGATCATCGACGTGACGACCGCGGCGGGTCAGTGGGCCGAACAGCACCGCGACGAGGTCGCCAAATCGCTCGCCGCGATCACCGGCGTTCCATTGGACATCCAGACCCTCGCCGCCAATCGCGCGAACTTCGTGGTCGGTCCCGTCACCGACGACATCGTCACGACGCAGCAGGGCGTCGCCGACCGCTTCCACAAGCTCGGCCTGATTCCGAAGCCGATCGTGATCCGCGACATCGTCTGGCGCAACCCGGCAGCCTGATCGTGCCAACCAGCCTTCCCATCCAAAAGGGTTTGAACATGAGGCGTGTCGTTCAACGCGTAGTCGCAGCTATCGTCATGTCGATCGGCATCGTCGCCGCCGCGGTCGGGACGACTTACGGTTAGTCATCGGAGCACATCCATGAGCAACACCAACATCCTCTGGTTCCTGCCGACCCACGGCGACGGCCGCTATCTCGGCACCGGCATCGGCGGCCGCGAGGTCAATTTCAACTATCTGCGCCAGATCGCGCAGGCCGCCGACCAGCTCGGCTATTTCGGCGTGCTGCTGCCGACCGGGCGGTCTTGCGAGGATTCCTGGATCGTCGCCTCCTCGGTCGCGCCGTTCACCGAGCGGCTGCGCTATCTCGTGGCGGTTAGGCCCGGCCTGCAATCGCCGAGCGTGGCCGCGCGCATGACCGCGACGCTCGACCGCATCACCAATGGCCGGCTCCTGGTCAACGTCGTCACCGGCGGCGATCCGGTCGAGAACAAGGGCGACGGCATCTTCCTCGCCCATGACGAGCGTTACGAGGTCACCCGCGAGTTCCTCAGCGTCTACAGCGAGCTGCTCGCCGGCAAGACGGTCAATGTCGAGGGCAAGCACATCCATGTCGAAGGCGGCAAGCTGCTGTTTCCGCCGGTGCAGTCGCCGCGTCCGCCGCTCTATTTCGGCGGCTCGTCGGATGCCGGCATCGACGTCGCTGTCGATACCGTCGACAAATACCTCACCTGGGGCGAGCCGCCGGCGCTGGTCGCCGAGAAGATCGCGAAGGTGAGGGAGGTGGCCGCCGCACGCGGTCGAAGACTATCGTTCGGCATCCGGCTCCACGTGATTGTCCGCGAGACCAATGAGGCGGCCTGGCGAGCGGCCAACGAGCTGATCAAGCATGTCAGCGACGAGACCATCGCGACCGCGCAGAAGAACTTTGCGCGGATGGATTCGGTTGGCCAGCAGCGCATGGCTCAGCTCCATGGCGGCAAGCGCGACAAGCTCGAGATCGCCCCGAACCTGTGGGCCGGCGTCGGCCTCGTGCGCGGCGGCGCCGGCACGGCGCTGGTCGGCGATGCCCAGACGGTCGCGGCCCGCATCAAGGAGTATCAGGACATTGGCGTCGATACCTTCATCATGTCGGGTTACCCGCATCTGGAGGAAGCCTATCGTTTCGCCGAGCTGGTGTTCCCGCTGCTCTCGCTGGAGCAGCCCAGCAACGTGACTAGACTTCACTTCAACGGTGGCCCCTTCGGCGAGACCGTCGGCAGTGATTATCGTCCGCAGCAGCAGGTGTCGCAATCATGAGCCTGATCGACAGCGTTTCGCTTCCCCGCGGCTTGCGCCTGCCGCGCGTCGAGGGCCTGATCCAGTGGATCGTGCCGCTCGCCATCATCGCGATCTGGCAGGTCGCCAGCATCACCGGCTTCGTGCCGACTCGGGTCTTGCCGGCGCCGAGCGACGTGTTGCTTGCGGGCTGGAAGCTGCTGCTCTCCGGCGAGCTCGTTCGCAACATCTGGGTCTCTTTCTGGCGCGCCTCGATCGGCTTCCTGATCGGCGGCAGCATCGGCTTTGCCTTCGGCCTCGCCAACGGCCTGTCGCAGCTCTCGGCCAAGCTCACCGACACCACGCTGCAGATGGTGCGCAACGTGCCGCATCTGGCGCTGATCCCGCTTGTCATCCTGTGGTTCGGCATCGACGAGAGCGCGAAGCTGTTTTTGGTCGCGCTCGGCGTGTTCTTCCCGATCTACCTCAACACGCTGCATGGCATCCGCACCGTCGATCCCCAGCTGATCGAGATGGGCCGCATCTACGGCATGACCGACGGCGAGCTGTTCCGCCGCGTGATCTTTCCGGGCGCGCTGCCCTCGATCTTCGTCGGAATCCGTTTTGCGCTCGGCATCATGTGGCTGACCCTGATCGTCGCCGAGACCATCGCGGCGTCTTCGGGCCTCGGTTACATGGCGATGCAGGCGCGCGAGTTCATGCTGATCGACGTCGTGGTGCTCTCGATCCTGATCTACGCGCTGCTCGGCAAGCTCGCCGACAGCGCCTCCCGCGTGCTGGAGCGCCTGACGCTCTCCTGGCACCCGGCTTATTGGAAACGCTGAGCAGACATACTGGGAATCACATGCAGACAGCCCTTCGTACCTCCCTTCCGGAAACCGAGCTCGCCAACCGCGCCAATTTCGCGCCTCACGCCCGCGTGGTGCGCGAGGAGCGCCCAGCGCATAACAGCGGCCTGCCGCTCAGCATCCGCGGCCTGCGCAAATCCTACGGCGACAACGAGGTGCTGCGCGGCATCGACCTGCACATCCCCGCCGGCCAGTTCGTCGCCATCGTTGGCAAGAGCGGCTGCGGCAAGAGCACGCTGCTGCGCCTTATCGCGGGCCTGGAGAAGTTCGACGCCGGCAGCATCTCGCTCGGCGACGCGGTGAAGCCCGAGGATATCCGCGTCATGTTCCAGGAGCCTCGGCTGTTGCCTTGGGCCCGCGTTCTTTCCAATGTCGAGGTCGGCCTCGGTCGGGATCGCGCCTCGTCGGACGCGCATTCGCGCGCGGAGAAGGCGCTGACTGAGGTCGGGCTGACCGACAAGCGCGACCAGTGGCCCTCGGTGCTGTCGGGCGGCCAGAAGCAGCGCGTAGCGCTTGCCCGCGCGCTGGTCTCGCGCCCCCGTGTGCTCGCCTTCGACGAGCCGCTGGGCGCCCTGGACGCGCTGACCCGCATCTCGATGCAGCGGTTGCTGGAGCGCGTCTGGCGCGACCAGGGCTTTACGGCGATCCTGGTGACCCACGATGTCGCCGAGGCGGTCGCGCTGGCCGACCGGGTGCTGGTGATCGAGGAAGGGCGGATCGCCCATGACGTCGTGGTTAACACGGCCCGGCCGCGCGAACGCGGCTCGGCCGAGCTCGCGGGCCTCGAAGGCTCGATCCTGAGCCACCTTTTGTCGGCGGACGATCGTACCTAAATAGAGGGAACCCCGCTTCGGGGAGTATGCCATGAATGTAGTGCCCCGCGATCTCATGACTGAAATCCCCGTTTTGCCCGCCGATTTCCGCGGCGCCATGCGCCACCTCACCGGCGGCGTCAGCGTCATCACCGCCGGACGGGGCAAGGACATCACCGGCATGACGGTCACCTCGGTCAGCTCGTTCTCTGTCGATCCGCCGACGCTGATCGTCAGCATCAACCGCGACGCCTCCTCCTTCCCGCTGATCCGCCGCTACGGTGCCTTCGGCGTGAACATCCTCGCGGCCGATCAGCTCGACATCGCCGAGCGTTTTGCCGGCAAGGGCGGGCTCAAGGGTGCCGATCGTTTCGCGGGCGCCAGTTGGGTGACCGCCGTCTCGGGTGTTCCGCTGCTTGTGGGCGCATTGTCGGCCGTCGATTGCGAAGTCGAGGAGATCTTCGAGCGTCATTCACACGGGATCATCATCGGGCGGGTGCGAGACGTCAGGAATTCGACCCGCAACGCTGCGCTGGCCTATTGGCACGGTCAGTACCTGGCGGTGGATCAGGACGAAGACGCACTCAGGCTTGCGGACGTCAGCGTTCCCACCCACGTCCGGCGTGGCATTTGATCGCCGCCGGCGATCGGCCGTGCAGGCTGGCCTTTTCCCCGTCATCGCTCTAGAAGCGCTGCCTGAGCCTCCCGCCGGGACAGCAATGGAGCGCAATGATGAAACGCGTCGCGACCTGGGCCTTCTACGCGGTCGGCGCGCTCGCGATCGCCTATCTCGCGCTCTACGCCTATGCGATGTTCAGCGGCCATCCGATCGTGCCGGGCGACCCCATCCAGATCTTCCGCAGGCCGGATGCGCCGAGCTATTCGTGACGTTCTCGCGGACGGGCGCGGCACCTGTTCTCACCCCTGCAAGATCGCCAGCGCCAGCGCCTGCGCGCGCGGCACGATGCTGTCGAGCTCGAGATATTCCTCCGGCGTGTGCGCGAGCCCGCCGACCGGGCCGAGCCCGCAGATGGTCGGCGTTCCGACCGCGGCGGTGAAGCCGGAATCGGCGCAGCCGCCGGAGAACTCGCCCTGAAGCGTCGTGAGGCCGGCCTGCTTTGCGGCGGCCTGATAGTTCTCGAACAGCGCCTTTGAATCGGCGCTCTGCACCACCGGCACGAACTCGCCCTTGACGGTCAACGTCGCGCTGGTGCCGGGCACGTAGGGTGTCGCGATGATCGTCTCGATCGCGGCCATCACCCTCGCGCGATCCGCCGGATCGACATAGCGCAGGTCGATCTGCCCTTCCGCGTAAGGCGCCGTCGTGTTGACGGACTGCCCGCCCGAGACGAGGCCGACATTGAGCGTGATGCCCTTGTCGAGATCGGTGAGCGCGTGGATATGCACGATCTTGTGCGCGAGCTCGCCGATCGCGCTGACGCCGGCGGCGAAATTGGCGCCGGAATGCGCGGCTTTGCCGGTGATGGCGAAATGCATGAAGATGCCGCCCTTGCGTCCCGTGACGATATTGCCGGTCGGGCGGCCCGGCTCGGAATTGAACACCGCGCGCGCGGCGCGTCCCTCGCGCTCGATCACCGGCCGCGAGGAGGGCGAGCCGATCTCCTCGTCCGAGGTGATCAGCAGCTTGATGGGATGCGGGTTGCCGCCGAATTTGTGGAAGGCGGTTGCCACGAATATGTTCATGACGACGCCGGACTTCATGTCGGCAACACCAGGACCATAGGCGCGCGTACCCTGGATCGTAAACGGACGCCGTCCGGCCTCGCCCTTGCCGAACACGGTGTCGCGATGCCCCATCAACAGCACCGCCTTCTCGTTGCTACCGGGCTTTGCGACTTCGGCGTGGATCGCATCCCCGAAAGTAGCGTGGCTTTCGCGTCGGAACGGAATGCCGTGCTCGGCAAAATGCCGCTCGAACCGCGCCCCGACCGCATCGACGCCTTCCTTGTCATAGGACCCGGAATCGATGTTCACGACATCGCGCAGCAGATCGATCATCGCCTGCCGCTGCGTCGCCAGCCAGTCCGTGATTTGAGCTTGAGACATGTTGACCCTCGCGTGGTTCTCACGCGGGTTTATAGGGCGTTGTGTGAGCCTGACCTAGTCGGAGAATGCGGTGCGGCCATGTCGCAGTCTGCGGGTTTTGATCCACGCTGCCTTTCCCAACGTCGTCCTGGCGAAAGCCAGGACCCATACCGCGGAATCTATCGGCGGAGGGCGGTAGGAGTACCGAACGACGAATCTTCGTCAAACTCCTCCTTGGGGTAATGGGTCCTGGCTTTCGCCAGGACGACATCGAGAGTCTGGAGGCTGTCTGCACTTCACCAACAAAAATGCCCGGGACTGGGCCCGGGCATTCGCATTATCTCAATCGGCGTGGATCTTACGCCCCCACCATCGGCATGCGCGGATATTCACCGGGCGTGCCAGCCGGCGTGATCGGAATGCCGCCGTCGGAATATTCGTTGAGCTTGTTGCGCAGCGTACGGATCGAGATGCCCAGAATGTTCGCGGCATGGGTCCGGTTGCCAAGGCAGTGCTTCAGCGTCTCCAGGATCAGGTCGCGCTCGACATCGGCGACGGTGCGGCCGACGAGGGCCCGCGTAACCTGCTCGGCGGCCATGGTGGCATGCGCCACGGCCGGTGCGGTCTTGGCGAGGTCGAGGCGGTCGCCGTCGGGCGTGAGGATCGCATCGGCGCCGATCTCGTCGCCCTGTGCCATCAGGACCGAACGGTGCATGGTGTTTTCGAGTTCGCGGACGTTGCCCTGCCAGCGGTTGGTGGAGAGCACGCGCCGCGCTTCCGCCGAGATCGGGCGCATCGGCACGCCGTTGGCTTCGGCATATTTCTTCACGAAGTGCTGGGCGAGCTCGAGGATGTCGAGGGGACGCTCGCGCAGCGGCGGGATCTTCAAATTCACGACGTTGAGCCGGAACAAGAGGTCCTCGCGGAACGTGCCTTCGCGCACGGCCTCGACCAGGTTGCGGTTCGAGGTCGCGATGATGCGGATGTCCACCGGGACGGGCTTGGTGCCGCCGACGCGGTCGATCACGCGCTCCTGGATGGCGCGGAGCAGTTTGGATTGAAGGCGGACGTCCATCTCCGAGATTTCGTCGAGCAGCAGCGTGCCGCCGGTTGCCTCCTCGAACTTGCCGATGCGCCGGGCGATCGCGCCGGTGAAGGCGCCCTTCTCATGGCCGAACAGCTCGGACTCCAGCAGATGCTCGGGGATCGCGGCGCAGTTGATCGAGATGAACGGGCGCTTGGCGCGGGCCGAACGGGTGTGGACGTAGCGCGCCAGCACTTCCTTGCCCGTCCCGGATTCGCCGGTGATCATCACCGAAGCGTCCGAGCCCGCGATCTGCTGGGCGAGCTTGATCACCTTGGCCATTGCCTCGTCGCGATAGACCAGCTCGCGGGAATCGTTGGCGACCGCGGCCAGCACTGCTGCGATCAGCTCCGGGTCCGGCGGCAGCGGGATGTATTCCTTGGCGCCGGCGTGGATCGCGGCGACCGCGGCGCGGGCGTCGTTGGTGATGCCGCAGGCGACGATCGGCGCGTGGATGTGTTCGGCCTCGAGCCGCATCACGAGATCGCGGATGTCGAGGGCGACGTCGACCAGCAGCAGGTCGGCACCCTTGCCGCCGCGCAGCACGCGCATCGCCTGATCGTGATCCTCGGCGTGGGTCACGGTGGCGCCGTTCGCCATCGCGATCTTGGTGGCGGTGGTGAGCTGGCCCTTCAATGTGCCAACGATGAGAAGCCGCATGTCAGTCTCCTGTCCGTCTGGTCGCGCTGCCGCGCGTCGTCGCTTTAGGCGCGTTCAGTCTTGATGATTTCGGTCATGGTCACGCCGAGCTTGTCCTCGACCAGGACGACTTCGCCCCGGGCGACCAGCTTGTTGTTGACGTAGATGTCGATGGCCTCGCCGACACGCCGGTCGAGCTCGAGCACGGTCCCGGGTCCGAGCTTCAACAGCTCGCTGACGTCCATCTTGGAGCGGCCGAGCACCGCCGAGACCTGCACCGGTACGTCGAACACGGCCTCGAGGTCGGCGGCGGCGCGCGTCGCGTATTCGTCCTCGTTGTAGCCGACGTCGGTGCCGGTAGGCGGCATCGGGCCATTGAGATCGGGCAGCGGGACCTGTCCGTCAGTGTCGCTCATGATTTAACTCCCCCTGCGGGATGCAACGTAGCGTCCCACCATTTCGTCGATCTTGGCCGCGATAGCGGCGCGCTCCAGCACGACGCCGCCATCGGCCCATTCGATCCGGCAGTCGCCGGTGGCAATCTCGGGCTCGGCCAGAATCACCAGCCGGCCTTCGAAGCCGTTCTGCCTGGCCAGCCGCTCGATGTTCTCGCGCGCGGAATCGTAGAGCGCGTCGTTGATGCGGACGACGAGATGCGGCGTCGCGACCAGATGCGAGAAGCAGTCCTTGACCAGCGCGACGATCTCGCCGAGCGGCTCGGCGGCGACCAGATCGGCGCACAGCTTGCGCGCCACCGCGACCGCGACGTCGACCGCCTCGGTCTCCATCTTGGATTCGATGTTGCCGATGCCCGAAGCGATGCCCCGGATGGCGATGTTGATCTCTTCCAGGGCGAGTGCGACACGGCGGTCGCTCTCGGCCTTGGCCTCGCGCTGGCCGGCGGCGAAGCCGTCCTGATAGGCGCGCGCCTCGGCTTCCGCGACCTTCTGGGCGATCTCGGCTGCGGTTGCGGCCTTCTCGCGCGTCCGGTCGGGCGCTGCGAAGTCGTTGTCGAACAGGAATTTTGCCGGAGCGGCCATCAATACACCAGCTCGTCGTCGGCGCGGTTCTTGGTCAGCATGATCTCGCCCTTGGCGGCGAGATCCTTGGCGAGGTTGACCAGCAGCGCCTGGGCCTCGTCGACGTCGCGCAGGCGGACCGGGCCCATCGCCGCCATGTCGTCCTGGAGCATTTTTGCCGCACGCGAGGACATGTTGCCGAAGAAGAAGTTGCGGACGTCCTCGTTGGCGCTCTTGAGCGCGACGCCGAGCTTGTCCTTGTCGACGTTGCGCATCAGGGTCTGGGCGGAGCCGGAATCGAGCTTCACGAGATCGTCGAAGGTGAACATCAGCGCTTTGATGCGCTCGGCCGATTCGCGGTTGTCCTCTTCCAGCGAGGTGATGAAGCGGGTTTCGGTCTGGCGGTCGAAATTGTTGAAGATTTCCGCCATCACTTCGTGGGCGTCGCGTCGGCGGGTCTGTGACAAATTGGACATGAATTCGGTGCGCAGCGTCTTCTCCACACTCTCGATCACCTCCTTCTGCACCGCCTCCATCTTCAGCATGCGGTTGACGACGTCGAGCGCCAGATCCTCGGGGAAGATGCCGAGCACGCGGGCGGCGTGTTCCGGCTTCAGCTTCGACAGCACCACCGCGATGGTCTGCGGATATTCGTTCTTGAGATAGTTGGCGAGCACCTCTTCCTGCACGTTGGAGAGCTTCTCCCACATGTTACGGCCGGCCGGGCCGCGGATTTCGTCCATGATGCCGTTGACGCGCTCGGGTGCCAGGTATTGCTGGAGCAGCCGCTCGGTGGCATCGAAATTGCCCATCAGCGCGCCGGAGGCCGACATCCGCGAGACGAATTCGAGCAGCATGTCCTCCACCGTGTCGACCTCGACGGTGCCGAGCGTCGACATCTCCAGGGAGAGCTGGCGCACCTCGTCGTCGTCGAGCAAGCCCCAGATCTTGCCGCCATATTGCTCGCCGAGCGCCAGCATCAGGATCGCGGCGCGCTTCGGTCCCGGTACTGCTTCGGTCTTGGCGCCCGCGCGGCCGACGGCACGCTGACCGAGCGTGGAGATCACGCTGGTGATGTCGTTGGAATTGGCATTTTGCAGGGCAGCGGCCATGTCAGATCACTTCTCGATTATTTCGCGGGTTCGGTCAGCCATTGGCGGATGATGGCGACGGTCTCGTTGGGATTGCGCTCGGCGAGTTCGCCGACGCGATGGACGGATTGGGCATGGACCTGGCCCTGGACGGTGGCGACGTCGATCGCGCTCGCGGCGCCGCTCGGCAGGAGCGGCTGGCTGGCGGGCGCGGCCTCGTCGCTCGCCGGACCGGCGAGGGCGCCGGAAATGGCGGCTGCGACTTCATCGGATGCCAGGATGCGCTTGACCAGCGGCCGGATCACCAGGAACAGCACGACCAGGCCGAGCAGCATCATCACGCCGAGCTCGACGAAGTACATGACGTCGTCCTTGGTGAACTGGAGCATGCCGAGCAAGCCGCTCGGCTCCGCGATCGGGGTGGTGGAGGGGGCGTCGGCAAAGCGCAGATTGACGACCTCGACCTGATCGCCGCGCTTCTGGTCGAAGCCGATCGCCGAGCGCACCAGCGTGGCGATGCGGTCGAGCTGCTCCTTGGTGCGGTCCTGGTAGGCCAGATCGCCCTTCTCGTTCTTGGAGTAGATGCCGTCGACCAGCACCGCGACCGAGATGCGGTTGACCCGGCCGGCCTCGGTGACCTCGGTCTTGGTGGTGCGGGAGATCTCGTAATTGTTGGTCTCTTCGCTCTTCTTGCTCTGGTCCTTGGCCGCGACGCCGCCGTTCTGCTGGTTGCCCGGCAACTCGTTGTTGACGGTGACCTGGCCGTTGTTGTCGGCGGTCATGCTCTGTTCTTCGCGGGTCTGGCTCGAGCGCAGCACGCGGCCTTCGGGGTCGTACTTGTCCGAGGTCTGGGTGATCTTGTTGAAGTCGAAATCGGCGGAGAGCTGGACCCGGGCGCGTCCCGTCCCCACCACGGAGGAGACGATGTCCTCGACCTGCTTGCGCATCCGCTTCTCGAAGGCGGTGCGGCGCTCGTCGCCGATCTGCTGGTCCGGATCGGTCTGGGCGCCGTCGGCGAGCAGCTGACCGGTCTCGTCGACGATCGAAACCCGCTGCGGCTTCAGCCCGTTCACGGCCGAGGCGACGAGGTGGCGGATGGCGCGGATCTGCTGGGCCTCCAGCGCGCCGCGGACCCGCACCACGATCGAGGCCGACGGCTCCGGCGCCTCGCGCGAGAACAGCGGGCGCTCCGGCAGCACCAGATGGACGCGGGCGGCCTGGATGCGGTCGATGGCGCGGATGGTGCGGGCGAGCTCGCCTTCCAGCGCGCGGAGATGGTTGATGTTCTGGACGAAAGAGGTGGTGCCGAGCGCATCCGACTTGTCGAACACCTCGTAGCCGACGCCGCCGCCCTTGGGCAGGCCGCCCTCGGCGAGCTTCATCCGCAGCCGGGTGACCTTGTCCTTGGGCACCATGATGATGCTGCCTTCGTTGCGCAGCTCGAACTGGATGCCCTGGCGCTCCAGGTCCTTGATGATGCCCGAGGAGTCCTCGACGCTGAGGTCGGTGAACAGCGTCGTCATCTGCGGCGTGGTGACGCGCATGATGACGAACGCAAAGAAGCCGACGAGCGCGGCGGTGACCGCGATCATCGCCCCGAACCGGGCGGCTCCGATACCCTTCAGAAAGTCCGCAAGACCTTGCAAGCAACCGCCCCGAGAGATTCGGCTGCTTTCACAGGAAAGGCCGACTGGGCAATTATTGCCTAGGTGATGGTTTCGATATGGTTAACGAAGGTTAAGAGCTGCGACAAAAGTCGCGCCAAAACGAAACATGAAAAAAATCGGCCTCGCGAGGCGAGGCCGATTTTCGTCAAAAGCCGCAGATTTCCGGATTGCCTACTGGCGATATTGTTGGATACGGGTGGTGCGAAGTCCCGCCAGACCATGCTGGTCGATCGAAAACTGCCAGGAGAGGAATTCGTCAACCGTCAGCGTATAACGGCTGCAGGCCTCCTCGAGGGAGAGAAGACCGCCACGGACTGCGGCGACGACCTCGGCCTTGCGGCGGATGACCCAGCGTTTGGTGCCGGGTGCAGGCAGATCCGCAATCGTCAACGGACTACCGTCCGGCCCGATGACGTATTTTACCCTCGGGCGATGGGGTTCTGTCATGGCGTACTCACAAACTCTCAACCACTGAACTCACTCAGGAACCCTACGCCCGCCGGCTTAAAAATCCGCTAAGCCTAAGGCTTCAATACAATTCTCGTTGAAAATGGCTGGAACGCAGCCGTCTCGACCGGCGGGACGGTGCGTCCAGGCGGGCCGAGGGGGGTGTTCGTAAATACTTTACTAACGAACGAGGCCTGCGCGGGGTGCCGCAAGGCCCAAATTGTCGTCCTGGCGAACGCCAGGACCCATTACCCCAGCGCGAAGTTTGGCGACGACTCGGGGCTACTCCCTCGAACCAAAACTACTTTCGGTGGCAATGGGTCCTGGCTTTCGCCAGGACGACGCGGAATGTGCTTCGCGCGCCGCCTTTAATTGCTGGCCGTCGCGATGATGCTCTTGACCTGGCTCAGGGTGTAGCTGGAGCCGTCGATAGTCAGCAGCGGCGGCGACTGGGTCAGGTCGACGGACGACACCGTGCCCTGCACCTGCGCGGCGATGCCGACATTGTTGTTGGCGACGTCCTTGCCCGTGGCCGAGATCGTGTACTTGCCGTCGGGCCATTGCGTGCCGTCATTGCCCTGGCCGTTCCAGGTGAACGGAATGTCGGTGCCCGCGCCGGCGGTGTATTTGCCGGTGAACACGGTCTGGCCGCTGGCATTGGCGATGGTGATGTCGACGGTCGCGTCGCTGGGCACGTTGAGATGCCAGGTCGCCGACGAATTCGTCATGGTCCCGGTGGTGCCGTCGACCAGCGCGGTCTTGCCGACGAAGCCGAGCGCCTGGGTCGCCTGCGTGGTCTGTTGCAGCGTGACGAGCTGGGACAGCGAGTCGTTGGTCTTGAGCTGCTGCTCGACGCCGGCGAACTGCACCAGCTGCTGCGTGAACTGGTTGGTGTCCAGCGGATCGAGCGGGTTCTGGTTCTGCAGCTGCGTCGTCAGCAGCGTCAGGAAGGTCTGGAAGTTGCCGGCCAGCGTCGCGCCGGTGCTCGAGCCCAGGCTTGGGTTCGACGAGGATTTCGGCAGGTCGGTCGTGCCCGAGACGACGGACGGGGCGGTGGCGGCATTCGTGGTGGTCATGATCGAATACTCCTCACACTCTGATGTCGACGCCGCTGCTCGATCCGAGCATGCGGCCGTAGCTGCGCCCGACCGGGGCCGCGGGAACTGCGTCCTCGTCGCTGACGATCAGCCGGCGGGCATTGCCGCCATTGTCGTTGTTCTGGCCGGAGTTCTGGCCCGATGAATTCTGATCGCGCAGGCTGAAGGACAGCCCGTTGCTGCCGGTCTTGAGGCCGGCATCGTCGAGCGCGCGCTGCAATTGCGGCGCGTCCTGCCGCAGCATCTGCAGCGTCTCCGGCTTCTCGACGGTGAGATGCGAGGTGACCTGGCCGTTGCGGTCGACATTGATGCGGACGTCGATGCGGCCGAGGTCGAGCGGATCGAGACTGATGTCGAACCGGGTCTTGCCCGCGCGTGCGGCGGCGGCAATTTCGATCGGCACGCCGCTGATCGGAATGGCGTTGGCATTCGCCGCGGTCACGGTAAGCGTCGCGGTCGATGCGGTCGCGGCCGAAGTCCTATTGGTCAGGGGCGCTTGAATGGCGGAGGCCGCCTGCGCGCTGGTGTCGGTGGTGGGGACAGCGGCCTGCGTGCCCGCATGGGCATGCGTCGTGGCCGTCGCCGGTGCCGCATCGGCGGTGCGGTCGGAAGTCCCAGCCTTGCCGTCGGCCGCGTTCGCGTCGATCGGCGGCTTGTCGGCTTGCGGATGCGCCGTGGTGGCGGACGCTGCCGTCGCCGGGGTCTGCGCGGCGTTGGCCTTGCCGGTGTCCTGGCCGATATTGGAGACGTCGCTCGCGCCTTGCGCGACGGCCGCGGCCTTGAACGAGGTTTTTGGCGTGCCCTGGTCGACGGCGGCGATCAGGCCGCCATTGGTCTTTGCATCGGTCGCTGTCGAATCGGTCGTCCCGGTCGCGGCATCGGCCAGCGTCGCCGAGGTGTCGGCATCGACTTTGGCGCTTGCGGTCTTGGCGCTCTTGTCGCCCGGCGTCGCGGTATCGGTCTTGACGCCGGTGATCTGCGCCGCGATGGATGCGCTGGCGGCAATGCCGGCGGCGGCGATCGTCAGCGGCGAGGAGGCGGCGCCAGTGGCCTGGTTCGCGGCCGCGTTGGGATCGACCGGCACGGCGATCACGAGTGCGTTTGGATCGGGTAAGGCGGCCTGCGTCGCGTCAATCTGCGCGGCGGCTGCGGTATCGACGGCGGCGGCGAGGCCATCGGTGCCGTCGGCCTTGTCCCCCTTGGTCTGGTCGGACTTCTCCGCAGACTTGTCGGCCGATTTGGTGTCGGACGCCTCCGGCTTGTCCTTGGTCTTGCCGTCGGCCTTGGCGGCATCATCCGTCGCGTCGCTCTTGGCGTTGCTCTTCACGTCGTTCCTGGTGTCGCTTTTGGCGGCCGCGGAATTGTCGGCGTCGTCGCTGGCCTTGCTCTGCGAGGACTTGTCGGTCACTGAGCGATCGCGCGGGCTCTTGTCCGGGGCGGAGGACGATGAGTCGGTGCGGCGCGGGGTGTCCTGCACGGAGGACGCCGCGCTGTCGCTGATCGCCTGGGTGTTGCTGTCCACCAGCGAGCCAAAGGAGTCGTTGGCGGAGCTCTCTTTCGGCGCTTGCGACCGGGCAGGCTTTTGCTGCGCGCTTGGGACTTGCACGCTTGCCACGACATCTGACGTACGACCGACCACAGGCAACCCCTTGGAAACATCTTCGCCATGAGAGGGAGCAAGGAGCGGGCCATCCTCGCGCAAATAGATTTTGTCAATTAAAATCAATGGCTTGGCAAATTGACATCCCCGCTGCGGGGCCTCTCAAAGCCCCGCCATTTCTGCCTCCCCGGCAAGAATTGCCGTAAACCTTGCGGGGTCCGTGATTGCTTCACCGGAAGGCCGCCTATATTAAAGAGACAGCTCTCAACCGCTTTCGACCGGGCAGGCCGCGCCCTTCGGGAACTCTCGGTTCCCGGGGATCGCCTTTGTCCCGCCGGAAGCCCCCAGCGGATCGCCCAACGCCGCCGTCACAACGCTTTAAGGCCCATGCTCAACAGTCTGGATCTCGAAGGCCGTCCTGAGGATACCAGGGTCGTCGTTGCCATGTCGGGCGGCGTCGATTCATCGACGACGGCTGCGCTCTTGAAGGCGGAAGGCTACGACGTCGTCGGCATCACGCTGCAGCTCTACGACCACGGCGCGGCCACCCATCGCAAGGGCGCCTGCTGCGCCGGCCAGGACATCCACGACGCCCGCGACGTCGCGGCCAAGCTCGGCATTCCCCATTACGTGCTCGACTACGAGGACCGCTTTCGCGAGTCCGTCATCGACAATTTCGCCGACAGCTACGCGCTCGGCGAAACGCCGGTGCCCTGCATCGAGTGCAACCGCTCGGTCAAGTTTCGCGACCTCTTGAAGACCGCGCGCGAACTCGGCGCCACCGCGCTCGCGACCGGCCATTACGTCGCCTCGCGCCGCCGCGACGACGGCTCGCGCGCGCTGGTGTGTGCCGCCGATGCCGATCGCGACCAGAGCTACTTTCTGTTTGCGACCACGCAGGAGCAGCTCGATTATCTGCGCTTTCCGCTCGGCGACATGACCAAGCCCGAGACGCGCGAACTGGCGCGGCGTTTTGGTCTGGCGGTCGCCGACAAGCACGACAGCCAGGACATCTGCTTCGTGCCCACCGGCCGCTACACCGACATCATCACCCGCCTGCGGCCGAACGCGATGGACCCCGGCGACATCGTCGATCTCGACGGCCGCGTGCTCGGCCGGCACAACGGCATCGCCAATTTCACCATCGGCCAGCGCCGCGGCCTCGGCATCGCAGCCGCCGCGCCGCTGTTCGTGGTGCGGCTGGAGGCCGCCAACCGCCGCGTCGTCGTCGGCCCGCGCGAGGCGCTGAAGATGCACCGCATCGTGTTGCGCGACGTCAACTGGATCGGCGATGGCGACATCGACCGCGCCATCGGCGATGGACTCGAAATGTTCGTGCGCGTGCGCTCGACCCGCGCGCCCCAGCCCGCGTGGCTGCGCGGCGCCAACGGCCATTACGAGGTCGAGCTCGTCGCCGGCGAAGAGGGCGTTTCGCCGGGACAGGCCTGCGTGTTCTACGACGCACCTGGCGGCCAGGCCCGCGTGCTCGGCGGCGGCTTCATTCAAAGCGCCGCCGCGAAGGCCGCAAGCAGCACGACGAGGCCGCTCGCAGAAGCGGTCCGCGGCTAAAAAATACATAGGGCAGGGGCATGGCAGCAGACATCTCGCGGGCCGGGGTCGAGAAGGCCTATGGCCGCTGGGCGCCGGTCTATGATCTCGTGTTCGGCAAGGTGTTCGACGCCGGAAGGCAGTCGACCATCGCCGAGGCCGACCGCATCGGCGGCCGCATCCTCGACGTCGGCGTCGGCACCGGGCTTTCGCTCTCGGATTATGCGCGCACCACGAAGATCTGCGGCGTCGACATCTCCGAGCCGATGCTGCGCAAGGCGCAATCGCGCGTGCGCAGCTTGCGGCTCTCCAATGTCGAGGTGCTCTCGGTGATGGACGCGAAAAACCTCGCCTTCCCCGAAAACTTCTTCGACGCGGTGGTCGCGCAATACGTCATCACCGCGGTGCCCGATCCCGAAGGCACGCTCGACGAGTTCGTGCGCGTCTTGAAGCCCGGCGGCGAGCTGATCCTGGTCAACCACATCGGCGCCGAAAAGGGTTTGCGCAAACTCTCCGAGCTGGCGTTTGCGCCGCTGGCTCGCCGCCTCGGCTGGCGCCCGGAGTTTCCATGGCAGCGCCTGGTCGACTGGACCGCGAAGCACGGCGGCGTTACGCTGGCCGAGCGCCGCCCGATGCCGCCGATGGGGCACTTTTCGCTGATCCGCTACCTCAAATCGTGATCGGGGGCGCGGAACACCCGGCAGCACCCGCGCGTTTCCCTTCCATGCGCACCACATCAAACCTCATTCTGGCCAGCCTCCTGATCGCCGCCTCCGGCAGTGCGATCGCGCAGGCCCCGCCCGCCCCGGCGACGCCGCCGCAACAAACCGCGCCGCCATCCCCGCAGCACGCCACCAATTGCACGCCGCAGGACCGCCCGAACCGCTCGGCCGACGGCACCACCACCGGCCAGTCCCGGGAACCGCTCGGCGACAAACTGGCAAAATCAGACGGCGTGCTCTGCCCGCCCTCCGGCGTCGACCCCGAGATGCACGCCCCCGCGCCCAGCACGAACGGCGCCATGCCCGTCATCCCGCCCCCCGGCAGCCCCGGCGGCGACCCGACGGTGCGGCCGAAATAACAATAGTCGCGCATCCGCGCTTCTTCGCCTCTCCCCGCCTGCGGGGAGAGGCCGGAATCCGCGCGACGCGCGGATTCCGGGTGAGGGGGACTCTCCGCGAGTCCGGTGCCCGAGTGGCGCGATTCCCCCGCCAAATCGGCCCGAACAGAAGCCGGCGACCTTAGCTTGACAGCCCGCCGCCCCCTTCCTTATATGCCGCGCGTTCGCGAGATCGGCCTGTTTCGGCCCTCGCGACCCTGTGGCGGGGTAGCTCAGCTGGTTAGAGCACGGGAATCATAATCCTGGGGTCGGGGGTTCGAGTCCCTCTCCCGCTACCAAACTCCCGATAAATCCCTGAAATTCCTCGAACTTGCCTGATCGCTGTTGCGCATGAGGGATGTATCAATGATACAGGCGCGCGAACCCCTCAGCAATGGCCACAAGGCCGATCGGGTTTCTAACGTTAATCCGTTAGATGGTCGTCGCGGCGATCGAGTTCTCGTCGCCGTTAACGTGCTTGTGGGTCGCGTCGCTGTTAGCCTTGGGCGGGCGACCGCGCTGCGGCTGCTGCTGCCTAGCCTTGTCGGCGGCAGCGTGCAGCTTGCTAACGAAGTCGCCACCTTCGGCTTCCGACGTGACGTGATCGATCAGCGCGTTCACATCGTGGCGGTCGCGCAGGAACGTCCACCCGGCCGCCATGACCGCCTGTCCCACATCCCGCGGCAACGCGGTTTGCGCGACCTCGAGCGCCTGCCTCGCGGCCTCGACCGACGCCGTATAGCCCTGGATCGGGGGCATTTGGCTTCTCCTTTCGCTAGATGATGCGGGCCTTATGGCCCGTGACCCAGATGTCTGCACCGCCGCGGCCGGTTTCAAGAGAAGCTTCGTCTCACGTCAGCTTGCCTCTTGCGGCCGGGACGTGTTTCGTTGGTCAACGCATCGACCAACGCGGAGGTGACCCATGTTTACTGAGCCTGTGCGGAGCGATGAAACGATCGCCCGATACGAGATCGACGCCACCAAGTTCCTCGGCCAATACTGCCGGGAGCACCCGGCCGACGTCTGTCACGCGCCCTATGAGAGCCGCGTAACCATGTGCGCCAACTGGTTTCTGGAGAGCGATGGCAGATGGTCGGACAGCTACATCCGGGGTATCGCCGCCGCTCTAAGCCAGCGCGTGGAGATGTTTGTAAGGATGGATCTCATCAGCGACCACCCGGAGCCGGAAAAATCGCTGCTCTGGCGTCTGAAAAATGATCGGCCTCAGTCGATCAAGAAGGCCAAGAAGTCCAAAGAGGCCAAGGCGAAGGCGCACCAAGAGAAAGTCGCCGCCAAGAGAAAGGAGCGGAAAGCACCTCGTAAATCGATTCCGGTGCGGGAATTGCGTGCCCTCGTTCAATATTTTCGCGACCAGGCCGACGGGTTTTCGCTGTGGATCGCTGGATATATTCTGATGGCCTCGCGTCTCGGCTGGCGGCCCGGCGAAATCGTTACGCTCCGGCGGGAGGGAAATTTCCTGCGTGCTCGCGCTGAAAAACATACCAACGGACGCGGTTTGACCGACACCTGCGAGGTCGACATCAGCGCTTACCCGAAACGGCTGATCGACCGGCTCGATCAATGGATCGCGGAAATCGAAAAATGGGACGAGAGATATGGTGGACTATGGCACGTTCTAAGCGTCATGAACGAGCGTCTCGCAACGGCATCCGATGCAACCGGGATCGAACGGGTTTGCACCTACACTTTTCGGCATTTCGCGATCGCATGCATGAAGCGGAGCGGTTTCTCCAATTCGGAGATCGCGGTCATCGTAAATCATGCGAGCAGCCGCACGGCTACTGAAAGGTACGGCAAGGCTCGCGATGGAATTAAACGAGCGAAGAAGATCCTGCGCTTCAATGAAAAGAAATTATTATTGGTGCGTGATCCGCCGCGAAAGTCCCTCAAAGACTTGCAGCAAGAGCAATTGTTGCGGCTCCCTACATAGGATTGTTGCACCTTGGCGCTCTCCAAGCTGGGAATAATCTGAATGTTAATTCTCGTGCGGCGTCTCTGGGGTACACACCGGTGTCGCGAACCTTCGCCGGCCTCTTTCGGGAATGCCTATTTTACGGGTTTTTCGGGTGTCCGCGTTTCTTGTTCGAGAATCCCTCCCTCTCCGCCAGTTTCCATCCTATCCGCCACTTTCTTCGCGCAGAAAACCTTGAAAAATCGCACGTCCGGCCTGCGTGAGTGTGCAAGTGCCGAAGCGTGTATCCCCCGAGGTAGTCCATCAAGTAGTCCACGACCGCGCCGCCCCGGCGCCGGCCGCAGCAGCCGCCGGCGAGGCGCGCCTACCTACGTTGTTCGCCGGCTTTCCACGTATTTCTTCCAGATCCGACCGCCCCGCGATCTTGCGGGTAGCGGCATCCCGTGCGCTCCTATCCGGGTGAGGCTCGGCGTGCTGCCCAAGAGGGAGGCGCACCGCCGAGCCGCGTGGCTGGGGATCCTGGCTCAGGCCGGGTTCGGCGAATGGAGGCGGCACTTGGAAGGTCACGCGTACAGCGAGTTTCCGCCGAGCGAGGTCGGCTTCCCGAAGGGCGACAGCCCCGAGGAGTTTTTGCCAACATGATGGCCTTCCTCAACGAGGCCGCGGCGAAGCTCGAGAGCCCGGCGCCGGCGCCGGTGTTCTCGCCGGCCGGCATGCGCGACCTCGCCGCCATCCAGGAGGCGGTCGCGATCGAGCAGGAGGTCAAGAAGGGGGATGCAGGCCACCCCACGGTGACCGCACGTGCCGACCTGCTTCGCAAGGACGTTTGGGATCGCTGGCGCTCCGGCGAAGGGCTTCCCCAGGTCCGCGAACCCTTGGCGGAGGCCATCGGCAAGCTGGCGGAGGTCGCCGATCGGCAGCTCGCGCTTCTGCAGGCCGGAACGATCCACCAGCCCGCGACGATCCACTCGGCCGCTACGGCACCGGTGGATCGTCGCTTTGTCCGGTCCGATCCACCGGCCGCACTTCCCGACCAGCCCGAAGCCATCGGGCCGTCTCCGCTCTTTAGCGAGATCGAAGACGAATACATGACGATCCGCGGGAACGCTGGCGCCTCCGACGGTACGATCGCCGATTGACCCGAACAGCGTCTCTGCACTTGTCGTCTGCAGTCCAGACCGCAGCAAGCGCTTTCGGGTCGCACATCATCTATCGCGTGGTGCAGGCTGCGACGGGAAATAGAGGCCTCCAAGACTGCCTGAAATGCCCTAGAGCGTCGAGAAACAGAAAGCCCACAACGGGGCTCTTCTCGTTTTATGTCGGCCTGGTGCGAAATCCTGAAAAAGCCCACCCTAATCCCGCGCCTGCTATGAGGATGATAAGGGGTACGCCGAGCGCAATTGCCGCCGACGTACCGAGTGCTCCCCACGGTCGCGCCGCATTACGGACAATTCCGACACGGTCATACAGCTTGTCGCTCAGGGCTTCCTCGGAGAGATCGCGATATTCGGGGTACAGGCGCCGGAAATCCGGGAGCTTGTACCAACACTGCGCGCGGGTCGTGTAGTTATTCCAGGGTCCGTCCGGGGGCGAATAGTCTGTCCCTACCTTCCCCCGTGCCTCTTTGCAATCAATGGGAAGCATGAGGATGGAGACTTGGCTGAAATCCAGGCTCGCCTTTTCAAATTCGCCGCTGACCTTTTCGTAGGAGAGTGCCGCAACTGCGATCACAAAGAGGATGGAGCACAGCACCCACATCCTGAAAAACCCCCGCTGGAAATTCATCACTTCCCCTGCATGACTTTGTAGTAGGCCGGATCTTCAATCGTCCATTTCAGCACCCGCGTCTCCGACTTGGCGCACCAGGTTTGGGTTTGATTGATCGGCTCCTGGACCCACAGGACGAGGGTACGTTTCCGAGCGACCCGTATGGTCGAGCGGGAGCACATCGCGTCATCCTGTGCGACCACCTCATTGTCGGTCCAGGAAGTGATGGGATAAATCCCTGGTCCCGTGACCCGGGTGATGTACTGCTTGTCTGCTTCAACCGTGACGACCGAGCACTCTTTCCGGTCCTTCCAACACGTCACGACATGGGTATTGTTCGGGTACGGGACGCCTTCGCCGGTCAATGTGCCGGACACTTCGATGACTTCGGGGCCGTCGGAAAACATCTTCGGGGCGAATCTAATCGGCTCCTCGGCTAGTGCGGCCGACGAAACGAGGCACAGAGACAGCGCAGTTTTCCACATATCCCCTTGCCCCTTCATTTCCGCTTCACGCGGGATGCTACCGTATTCCCATGCGTAGGATAAAGGATAAGGCGCAGAGCGTTTCAGTTTTTGAAGGTTTCCGCGCCTTTATCGGCATGCATCACATCAGCCGCTAACGGGGCGGCTTTTCTGTTGTTGCCCCCGCATTTGTCCATTGTCAGTTGAGAAACACCGTCCCTCTGCGCAGCAGATCAAACGGGCCCGTTTAAATTAGGATGGTTGGGCGGCTCAATAGTTCCAACAATAGATGAAAAGGAAATTTCACTTCCGCAGCGCGGATGCTGGCCGTTGCTATACCTTCGCTTTCTTAGATCGTTTTGGGGCGGCTTTTTCATTTGGCCGCTGCTCTTTTCTTGGTCGCCTTCTTCCGGGCACGCAGCTTCATTGTGATTTGCTGTTCTGCCGGGGTGAAGTCCAAAACCGCAGTGATCTTGTAGTGTGGCTCGGAGTTGTCTTTCGCTGCGGGTTTGATTTCCATCTTCACCTTGTAGCGATCATTCATGAACGACCCGCCGCGCTTGACCGCTTCCTTGGCGATGTTCGTCTCTCGAATGTCGGCATAGATGGGCTTCTTCTTGTACAGGAAACGCCAATTCGGAGCCTTCACATCGAACACAGGCCCGTGCGAGTACAGCACGGCGGTGACGGTTTTTGTTTCTTTTTCGTCTTCGTCAGGAGGCTCTACCCCGCCGGGATCTTCGCATGAGGCGATGATGGCTTTCACGTCTGCCTCGCCGTAAGTGGTCAGCGGTACGTTGTCCCTGCGAAACTCGATAGCGAGGGCTTCCTTGTGCTCTTTGATCGGCGCAAGCGTGCCTTCCACCGCTTCCAGCACATCGGGATTTTGTGCGAGCCGATACACGTCCTTGCCGAGTTGAAGGGTGTGTCCGGTGCCTTCCAGTTTGACGACGATAGCACCAGGCGAGTCTTTGACCTCCTGGACCGATTCGACCTTTCGGCCGTTGCGCCATTTCAAATAGCCGAACACTCCCGTTGCGACGGTACCGCCCAGGACGCCGACCTTCTGCAGTACGTCGCCGGCACGTTTTACCCCTTCATCGTTCAGGAAGTTTTTGACTTCATCGAGGATGATCTGAAGGGTCTCGAAATTGATCAGGAAGCACTTGTGCTCGAACTCCGAGTCAACGAGCACCTTCATGGTCGCTCGGTCGTCGTTTAACTCAGCATTGGCCGCCCGGATTAACTTGCCGAACGCCAACAACGCGGGGGCCAACGCCTCCACGTCCATGCTATGGTCGCTGTCCACGTCACCGACATAGGCTACCTGGAACCTCTGGCGGTTGTCCTCACCCGAGTTAGCCACACGATTCCCCCCAAAAACTCTACAATCCAACATTGCAGCGGAACGGTCTACCGCGCCGTTGGCTCGCATGTGTACTCAGTTCGTTCTTATGATAGAGGCAATCGGCCGGGTTTGGCAGCTCGGTTGGCGCGTGACTGTGCGCTGCAACTCTGGGCGGCGTGACGGGGTGAAGTCCATCCGGACACGCATCTACAGCTATGACCTCGATCTCAAAGCCATCATCTGGACCGGGGCATTGCCGGTTGCCCAGGAGAGCCGAAAGTCGTGCGGGCGTAGTTCAATGGCAGAACGGCCGCGTCCTAAGCTGCATGTCGGTACGGAGTGGTCTCTCAAGATTTAAATTTTATTCCATAACATTCGACGTGCGAGTTCCTCATTCCTACTCAGCAGCCTCGCCCTTCGCCTCGATCATCAGCACGTCCAGACTCTCGATCTCCTGCATGGCGCGGCCGGCGATGCCTTGAATGTCCCCGTACAGGCCAGCAGTCGATTCCAGCACGCCCCTGAGCTGCTCCTCGCGCTTGGCCCAGAGGCGCGACATGGTGGCGCGCTCGCGATCGAGGTCCTTCTGCATGTCGGTGAACTTTTCGACGATGGCCTCGATGCGGTGACGAAAGCGCGGACCGGTCAGGTAGCTGTACACGATCTCGGTTTTGGTCTGCTGACCGGTCTGGGCCTGGCGGCTTGTGGCGACATCGATCAGCAACTGCCTAAGCGCAACAGCAAGCGGAATTGCAAAGCGGGGCTCTGCCACCCAAACATTCTCGAGCAGGTCGAAGCCCTCGATGCCTTTGGGAAGAACGGTCGAGACGATCAGCGCCAGCTCCGCCTTCGCGGCGCGTTGGTCATCCCGCAGTTTGCCGAGCCAAGCCGGGTTCCAGCCCTTCGTCCGCTTCGATTCCCACAGAATGGTGCCGCAGCGCTGGCCGCCCGCGGAAAAGACGCCGTGCACCACGTCGCCGCCGAACTCGCCCTTCGGCACCGGCTCGATCAGGTCGCCGTGAAAGCGATTCCGGAGCAGGGCTTCGAGCTCTACTTCGAGCGCCTCACCCTGCAGCTGCTGTGAACCCTGATCGGCCTTGCGACGGAGCTCTTCGATTTGCCGCTGCATGCCCGCGAGTTGGGCCTCCTTCTCGGCGACCTTTGACTTGAGGGCGTCTTCCGCTTCGAGCCGCGCCTTGTCGCGCACTGCAGCCAGGTTCTCCTGCACCTTTTTCTCGATCGTGAGTTCGACCTCGCGCTTGGCGACGTCGAGCTCACGCTGTTTCCGGAGCATCTCAGCCTGGGTGCGCTGAGCTTCGATCAGTTTGGCATCGTTTGCGGCAAGCAGCTGTTGCAGGTCGGCAAGCTGCCGGTCCCGTAGACCAAGATCATCAGCGAGGGCCAAGCGGGCCCTCTTGGCTTCCGCCTCCGCGATGGCCTCGCGTTCCAGGGTCATCTTGGCCGCGATCTGCTCGTCGACGGTTTCGCGGAGCTTGGCGAGATCGTCTTCAGACTGACGCAGCTGTGCTTCGCGGCGGCTGAACGCGACCTCCTTGGCCGCGAGCCGCGCCTCGAACTGCTTGCGCGCGGCGACGATCAAGGGAGCCGCGAGGGACTCAGTTAGCTTGATCTCGGTTCCACACTTGGTGCAGGTGATCTGGGGGTCGCTCACGCGATCGGTCCTTTGATGATGAATTGTGAGTGTATCTCTGTTTCCGGCATCATCCGCGATCTCGCCGGGCGTTATCCCCGGCAATCGCGGCGGCCGTGGCAGCGGCGATGATCGGAAGGATGCGAGCTTCTCGTGGGGCTCTCGGCTCATATCAATTCCTCGTGGCACTGAGATCGCGTTCGCGCAGGATGACCTCGACAATACGGCGCAACCGCCGCACAGAGCCGCCTTGCCACAGCTTGGCAACCGCGACGCGTTCGCTTTCGTCGAGCGGCCGAATCCAGCGTTGATCGAGCCCGCGCTCTTTGATGAGATCCACCATCACAGCGGGCAACAAGGAATTGATATCGGCGGCGCCGGGCTTCGGGAACGTCACGACCAAGAACCGATCGCGGATCGGGCTCGGCAACGGGTCCAGGTTGTTGGCGGTCGCGATGAAAGAAAGTCGCGACAAATCCACATTGACCTGCAGCGCGGGATCGGGATAACGCGCGTTCGTTTCCGGCTCCGTGAAGCTCAACAGGCAGTCCCACAGCCGGCCTGCCGAGTTCGCGCTGGAGGGCGCTTTTTCAAGCTCGTCGAGCAGCACCAACGGGCCGGCCGTCTTGCTTCGGGCCACCGCGAGAAGAGGATGGCAGGGTTCGGCGGAGTGCCAGCGACGGTCAGTACCGCCGAATGCCGCGTCTCCCCGAGAGCAATCAGTGCGCCACACGTGTAGGTTGAGAGCCTGACCCAAGCTTCGAACGAACCGCGTTTTACCTCCGCCTGGTTCCCCGACTAGGATCATCGGACGGAGCTGAACGATGCGCCGGCCAATAAGATCAGATAGGACCAAGTCAATGACGCGCTCTGCGTAGGGAAACTCGAGCAGCAGTTTGCTGCGCACCTCGTGCAGCGGCGGCACCATGACGAGCGGCAGCGGCACGTTGACGACGTTCTTCAGCGAAGCGAGAATTTCCTTCAGCCGGATGTTCTTCATCTCCTCGGCGCTCAGACGAGCGACGATAAGATGATCAGACGGCAGGGTCTCCTCCTTAGCTGGAGTCTCGCGCGAGATCTCGGCTCTTTCTTGCTCGGCCTCTTCCATCGAGCGCAACTTTTCCTCCTGCGCCTGAAAGGCCTCTCGCCAAGCAGCAGAAATGCGATGTTCCACCATGCGCGAGCCGAGCATAAGCGCATTTTCCGCGGCGGAGGCGTGCCCTACGGATATGTGAGCGCACGCAGGCAGTGCCGCCCAGCCAAAGGCGAACCGCTCCATTTCGCAACACAGTTGTTCGTCACGGTCGCGAATGATCTCGAAGGACAGCAGCAGCGCCTTTGCGACCCGAAAATAATGCTGGAAGTGAAGACCCCCTCGCGTCGCGGGTAAGGAAAGCAACCGCACACAATCTGACAAGCTGCGCAGGTTCGGATCGTTATATTCCGCCGCGCGACGATCAAGCTCGGTGGCAAGCGCAAGCCCAGTCTCAACATCCAGCGCAACCGCCCAAGCGGTGTTCAGGGCGAGATCCGGGCAGAGCTCGTCGATCTCGGCAATCAGGCGTTGTTCGACGTGCCCAGCGTGGTCTCCGAGTAGCTTCGCGTAACGCAGAATACGGGGCATGTTTTTCAGGTGATTCTCAGAATCGGCTGAATCGGCTGCCGCCCCGGTCAACACATCATCGCGTGCGACCGCCGGCAGCTCGAAATCGTCGCCATCATCGCCGGCGCTGCTCATTCGATTTCCACCACCATGGCGTCGTTAAAGGCATCGTTCTCGGATCCGTAGCCGTGCGGGTTGCATATGATCCGCGCCCCGCCGGCGCTGGCGCCGCCGCCGCCGCCGCCGACGCGATAGTCCGACGAATTGTGGACGTGGCCATGGACCCACAGCGTCGGCTGAAAGCGCTCGATCAGCGCGCTCTGGTCGGAGACGAAGGCAGCGGTGAGGGGATCGCTCTGAAATTTCGGGTGCACAGAATTCCAGTGCACTGCGTGATGAGTGACGACCACGGTGCTGCCGTCGAATGGTGTCGCCAAAATACCAGTGAGGTACGCCTTGGATTCGCGGTGTACCAAGGCTGCTTCCTGGGGCCTGAACCGGCGCCACGGCTGCTTCCGCCAGGTGATCAGGCGGTGATCATTCATGCCGGTCGCGCAGGTGTTCATCACCCCGAACTGATTAGCTTTGCCGAAAGCGAGATAATCGGTCCAGAACGTGGCACCGACCACACGGATCGCTCGTTCGCCGTCCCGGCTGGCGACGACCACGGTCGCGTTCTCCAGCAGATAGATGTTGAAGCTGGCCGCCTGGGAACGGGCGGACGCGATTTCTTCGGGAATGCAGTGGCGGTAGTATTCGTGGTTGCCGAGCACCATCGCGATCGGGATGTGCATTGGCACGACGCGACGGAGGTACTCGAAGGCGCGGATCGCGCTCTCGCAGGTATCGCCGGCGACGATCACGAGGTCGACGCCAGGCAATATCGTGATGGGCTTGACCGGATACACGTCGCCATGGAGGTCGGAGAAGATCTGGATCTTCATTCATCTTGCTCCCGCTCACGATCCTGGAAAGCGGTCAGCAGCACGGCCGCCGCATTGCTGAACTCGCGGGGATTTTCCGAGCACAGCCAGCCGTAGGCGAGCCATGCGGTTGCGATCTCCTTGGCATAGGGATGGCCGAGGTCGGTCAAGCCCGTGACCTGAGCCAGAACCAGGGATGCGGCCGCGTTGCGCTCCAGGGCGCACCGCAGGAGCGCAGTCATCGCGATGTCGGTCCTCAGCGAAAATTCGCTCATCGGCATGAGCGTGAACGTGACCTCAATGGCGGCGGCCGCGTCGCCCTTCAGCGCGGCCATAAGGTCGAGTTCGGCATGCAGCACGTTGATCTGCTCGAGCGTTGCGTGGAGGTGAAGGCGTTCGGGTTCGCCGAACGCCTGTGACGGGAGCCTCCGCCACCACTCGAGCGGTGGACTGTCCTCCGCCTTGAATGGCCAGGAACGTGCACTTGCCGGGTCGTAAGCTGCCAACCGCATCTTCGTTGCGGAACCGGGCACCGCGAATGTCATGGACTCTCTCTCATTGTTCAGCATGAACGTTTGGTGCTCGCTCTATTAGTTGCGCGTGGGGCCATTCGGGGGGCGGCGCGAAGACAACAGCAAGCTGGCGACCTGCCAGGACGTTGCGAGCTTCGTACGGAGGCGCGCCTCAAGCGGCATCTCGCGAAGCTTATGAGACAACGCGAGCGCCGCCCCCGGATCTTCGAAGGCGGACGACAGCAACACCGTCATCGGGAAATCGACCTTGACGCTGATCGAACTGGGCGCCTTGCAGTGCATGATCATGCCGATAGCGGCATCTGCATCGCCCGAGATGGCGCGCTGCAACTGCGGGATCGTCGTGGTCGTCGCCTGCACGAACGAGATCACCTCGGCCTTGGTCGCGTCGTCGAACGCCTCGGCCGAAATCGCCCGCCAATACTTCAGGACGCGGGGCCACGGCTCTGTGGTGGCCTCCTCATGCCGTTCAGGGTCACCATTGTCGATGTGGTTCAAAGGCGCGCTCCATCGTTCACGCATGGCCAAGCCAGCGCGTCAGGTCGGTGTTGTCTTCATCTTTGCTCGTGGATCGGTCTTCGGAATTATCCACGGCGGCCCGTGCATTACCTCCGCCGGGCCACGAACCCGGTAAGTTAGTCGCTACTCGAGCGAGACTTCCTCCAACAGGAAGCGTCCGTATCCCGGATTGTAATCGCTCAACCCGAACACACCCGCCATCCGGTAGAGGTGACCGGCCGCCCTGAGCTCCGCCGAGCCGGCGGCAGTGGTTTGCCAGGTGCCTCTGCTGAGGTAGCCTCCGCAACAGTCTGAGTCGCGACCGGCGCATGCAGGATGACTTGCCTCGCCTCTGACGCAGAGTTGGCTGGCCCTGATTGCATCACAGGGCTGACGGGGAGCATCGGCAAACGTCATTTCGGGCCTCGGGCTGACACACGGACTATCTAGCACAGGAAATGCACGTGTACATTACAGATATACATGTATCTTGTAAATATACTGAACATGGTTAACGGTCGCCAAATCGCCTCGGCTCGCGTGTGGCTCGGCATTTCCCAATCCGAATTGGCCAAGGCGTCGAAGGTGGCTACACGGACCATCGCGCTTTTCGAAACCGGCGGGCGCGTCCCACAGGACCGCACTCTGAAGGCTTTAGTAGACTGCCTGGAGGAGATGGGAGTGGAGTTCCTGATGGACGAGGACAATGCCGCAGCCGGTGTTGGCATACGCATCCGCCGTCCCGTGCTGCATCAGGCCATCTTGTCAGCTCGCAGCCAGAGGAGCGAGAAGAGCGGTCGTGGCGGAGCCCAGTGATCTACGCCCAGCCAAGACTCAGCTGGTCATCCGTACGTCAGGCCTATTGAAGCAGTCGGCCCTGCACATACGATCATCATCGGCCACAACATGGACCAGCGCGACCACGAAGCTTTCCTCGAACAGCGTGTGCTTGAGCGTGTTCGATGGTCCCGGGTTGGAGCCTCGAGGACGCGCGCTGCGACCAAGGGCTGCATCAAGTCGATCAACGACCTCGGCGACTTCGTGCTGAAGACGAACAACGGGACGCCGGTGCTGCTGGGCGACGGACCCGGCTCCTTCCGAGATGTTCGAGACCATCGTCAACCTCGAACCGGAGGACGAGTGGCGACCCGGCATGACCATCGACGGCCTGATCGCCGAGATGGACAAGGCGCCGCAGTTTCCCGGCGTCTCGAAGGCCTGGACCATGCCGATCAAGGCGCGCATCGACATGTTGTCGACGGGGATCCGCACGCCGATCGGGGTCAAGGTCATCGGGACCGACCTGGTCGAGATCGATAAACTCGCCAAGCAGATCGAGCAGGTCCTGAAAGCCGTGCCGGTACGTCCTCGGCGGACCCCAAGCGCGGCATCGGCGGTTACTATCTGGAGGTCACCCGGGACCGAAGCGCGCTGGCGCGCTACGGCATCATGGTCCAGGACGTTCAGGGCACGATCGCGACCGCGCTCGGCGTCAAACCGTGACCACGACCGTCGAGGGCCGGCGGCGCTTCACCGCCAACATGCGCTACCCGCGCGATCTGCGCGACAATCCGCAAGCCATCGCCAACGACGTGCTGGTGCCGATGCCCGCCGGCCGCGCGGTGCCGTTCGGCGAGGCCGCCAAGGTCGCCGGCGCCCGACGTCGATCCGGACCGAGAACGGACAATTGGCTACCTACATTTACGTCGACATTCGCCACCGGACATGGGCGGCTACGTCGCCGACGCCGAAGCTGCCGTGCAGGCCAGCATCCAGTTTCCGGCCGATTACTACGACATGTGGAGCGGCCAGTACGAATACCTGGAGCGCGCAAAGGCGCGGCTGAAGATCGTCGTCGCAGAGACGCTGCTGATTAATTTCCTGCTGCTGTACCTGAACTTCCGCTCGATCACCGAGACGATGATCGTGATGCTCTCGGTTCCGTTCGCCTTGGTCGGCGGGCTCTGGCTGATGTGGTGGCTCGGCTTCAACATGTCCGTTGCCGTGGCCGTGGGCTTCCTTGCGCTTGCGGGCGTCGCCGCCGAGACCGGCGTCGTCATGCTGATCTATCTCAATCAGGCGCCGGCGGAGACCGCGGCGAGGCGCGCCGCCGAGGCGCGAGCGCTGACCCGCGGCGATTTGTTTCGATGCCATCATGGAGGGCGCGGTGGAGCGTGTCCGGCCCAATATGATGACGGTTGTCGCCATCATGGCGGGCCTGCTGCCGATCATGTGGAGCAGCGGGACGGGATCGGCAAATATGCAGCGCATCGGGGTGCCGATGATCGGCGGCACGATCTCATCCATGCTGCTGACGCTGATCGTGTTCCCGGCGATCTTCGGCCTGGTGAAGGGGTTCGGATCGCCGCCTGATGATCGCCGGCTTTCGCCGCCGATCCGCAACTCGATCACAGTTCACAAGCGGTCTCAAAGCCGGCGGACTAGCTGAGCGCGGGTGTGTCGGTTGGACTTTGCGGGCGGATCTTCCTCCTCGGGACGACCTCAAGGTCTTCGAGTTCCGGCTGTTGGGATTAGCGTTGATCTCGGCCTGGACACTATGCTTGCAGCCGCTTGCCGCAGGGTCGACCATCACATTGGCGAACGCCGCGCGTAAGCTGTCAGCAGCCGCGGCTGCATCAAGATGGAGCCGCCGTTTGCAGAACGGGCTGCATCTCCCAGGCCTTGTTTCCGATATGCTCACCTGAAAGAATTTTGCCGGCCATCGCGGGGCTCTTGCAGTCGAGGCCCACCCGGAGGCGGGCTCGCTCAGGGACGCCGGGAATCGGTTCCAAGACGTCCATTTCCTCGATAGCCCGACGTCGGTCTTGATTGTCGTCCGACAGCCCGCTCTTGGCTGCGTAGCAATACTCCGCGTTCGGGAGCAAATGAAAGCGGCCGGCAATAGCGTAGCCCTCTGCTTGAATGCCTTTCCAGTTCAGTCGCATACGGGGCGCATCACCCGGAACGGCCAGCGTCTTCGGATTGAGAACGTGCACGTCGTGTAGGTAGCGGGTGGCTGTTACCGAGGTCGGGAGATCCGATTGCGCCCGCTGCGCCTCTTCGAACCGCGCGAAGCCAGCGAGCGAGAGCAGAATCCTGGCGTGTAAGACCAGTTGCTCCCGCTCTGGAGAAATCGCGAACCCGTCACGGCCAGACGGCCGACCACGGTTTGCGAGCGGCACCCCCAGCTTGGCGCCGGTCTCGATGAGACGGGCCTCGATATACTCTGCCTCGTAGCTGCCGAAACGAGGGTCGTTGCCATCAATGATGTAGACTTGGGTTGCCGCTTGAAGCATCTTCTTGACGCGCTCGCCAATCTTACGATTTCGCCGACCGTACCCAACATACGCACGATCCGTAGCGACTACGTAAGCGATGTAGGGCGACGAGATATTGGCCTTGGCTCGATCCAGATCGGAATACGGGACCGCCGTAACCCGGAGAATCGATCCAAGCGAGTCGATAGTTCGCAATCCCCAAACCGAACCATCGCACAGGGCGGTCCGGGCGACGATCGTCGGGTTGAACTGAGCGGCGGTCATTCACTTTCATCCAGGTTGGGAAAGATCAGTTGGTCAACTCTATATATGCGCACCGGTGCGCAATGTAAACGGTGCTCATAAGCACAGAAGACATGGTAAACGTTACGTCAGCCCGCGTTGCACTTCCGATGGGAAGGCCGCATGATGACTTGGCGGAATCAGCACGGTGGTAAGGATGGCAAGGAAGAATGCGGCAGAAGCTCCAAAGAGCAGGAGTGGTCCCCGTGCGCCGACAGGCAAGAAGCCCCTTACCGTCATTTTAGAAGAAGATGTCATCATGGCCGCCAAGATCGCCGCGATCGAGGATGGCCTGAAGGTCTCGGGCATCGTTGAAAAACTGCTGCGGGAATGGTTGGCAGGAAGGAAAGGTCGCCGTTAGGGGACCTGCGTTGCTCGTGGGTAAGCAAGGCCGGCCACCGACGCAGCAGTCGGCTGGCTCGGTCAACGCCTGATTACTCCGTGGCCTGACACCACGATATGACATACGTGTTCGCCGGCTTCGTCGCAGGCTCCGCCTACTGGTTTGTTGCCATGCGCCGCGAGCGGTCCAACTGACGCAGCCAACCTTGCGAAGCTCCGGGAAGCGAGGCTCGTGAGCCGCATAAACCTTGGCCCTGTAGGACCGCTATGGGTCAAGAGCGTCGGTCGGCGCTCGGCTGCAAACTTCCGCTCCGTCATGAGAGCCGACATGACGACCCGCCTGTCGGATGGCAGCGATGGGGCCAGAAGCTGACTTCCCTCTGCATCGAACTCACTACCTGCACGGCAGCAAGGTGGTAGCAGGGTTGACGATTTTTCTGATGGCTGAGGTCTCGGTCGGCCGATTGTGCATAGTAGAACCATGTCCCCCCGGGTAGTGTTTCAATTCACTGGGCGTGTGCAAAACGCTAGAGCAATCGTCGCTTTGGCTGATGCGTGACAGGGTCTCCAGATGCTCTTATCCACGCTGGACTCGTATCCATCGCCTTAATTAGCGGCCCGGCGACTCGCTCCACAGGATGATTTCTTGATGCTCAGACTGTCGATCCGAAGAAAGATCATGAGCATCGCAGTGGCTCTTATCCTTCTAATGGCCGTTACGGCTGTGCTTTCGATGGTCTCTGTGGTGCAGCTTGGCAACCGTCTACAGGAGCTGACACGAAGCTATATTCCGGCTTATGGAGATCTGGCACGCGCGAACATCCGTTCGGTTGAACGAGGCTTGGCGCTGCGTCGCATGGTGATCGAAAAGATGAAATCACCACCGAATGCGGACCGGTTTGCGGCTTTGGCTACTTTATTTGACGCCAAAGGCGCCGAAGGTATTCAAGAAACTCAGGTAGCGCTCGCACTGATCCATGATTTAGTCGACGGGAAAAACGGAGATGCGACCGCTTTGGTTCGCCTTGAAGGCCGTATCGATTCCGCCGTCGCCGATACGCGCCGGCATCTTAATCATGAGATCGAGCGACTGTTACCTCTGCTGGATACCCGTGACGACAAGGCAATCGACGAAAGTCTCGCGCGCGTGGACGACCTGCGCGAGGAGATGAACCAGAAGATGGATGCCATTCGGTCCGATATGTTTGCGTTGCTGGTTTCAGACGCAGAGGTGACAACGCGAAAACTAACTCAAGTCATGGCCATCGCCGCAATCCTCACATTCCTCGCCGCCATTCTTGGTTTGGTCTTTTCGGCTTTGGTCAGCGCCGGTGTGACTCGTCCAGTCCGGCAGTTGCTCGAGGGTGCCAAGGCGGTCGAAGCCGGTCATCTCGACGGAACATTGGTCGCGACCTCGCAGGATGAGATCGGGCAGCTGACCACTGCCTTCAATCAGATGGTGGAGCAGTTACGATTAAAGGAGCGCCTGCGTGAGACGTTCGGGAAGTACGTTGATCCGCGTGTTGTAGAGGGACTTATGGAAAGGCCCGAATTGGCTGTAGAAGGTCAGCGCCGCGTCATGACCGTACTGTTTTGTGACGTCAAGGGATTCACTAGCACCAGTGAAGGGATGACTCCGCAAGGCCTGGTCAAGGTGATGAACCGCTACTTCTCAACCATGTCAGCGCCGATCCGCCATCATCAAGGCATCATCGACAAGTATATCGGCGATGCCATCATGTCCTACTGGGGACCTCCATTCGCCGACGACAAGGAACAGGCCCGGCTCGCGAGCTTTGCTGCTTTGGACATGCTAAGGCTTGTGCCACAGTTGCGGGCAGAGTTGCCTGCACTGCTTGGTGTCCGCACACTTCCTAACGCGTTTGATTTGCGTATCGGCATCGCGACGGGGGAGGTGCTGGTCGGCAGCATCGGCTCGGAGCTGATGATGAGCTATACCGTCATGGGCGATACGGTGAATCTGGCATCGCGCTTGGAGGGCGCTAATAAGGTTTACGGCGGCCGCATCTTGGTGTCGGAGTCGACCGTCGAGGGTGCTGGGGCCTTTATCGAGGCGCGCGAAGTCGACCGGATCGTGACGCTCGGTCAAACTCAATCTCAGGCCGTGTTCGAGATCATGGCGCGAAAGGGTGAGTTGACGTCCTCGCAGATAGACCTTCGAAATCGATTCTCGGATGGGCTCGCTGCCTACCGTGCACAACGCTGGGACGACGCACGTCGAAATTTTGAAGCAGCACTGCTGGCGGTCCCGACCGACGGACCCTCAATGACTTTCATCGAGCGCCTCGACGGGCTAGCGGCAGTTCCGCCCGGCGATGGCTGGGACGGTGCGTGGCATCTAGAGAAGAAGTAATCCTCGAACTTCCGTTGTTATGACACCGATGCCCTCGAAGTCCGGATCGGGTCAATTCCACACAAACCGCTGCATCGGACGAACTGACGCGATGGGCCATGAGCAGACGCGCTCGGCGGCCAAAGGGGCCTCGCAAGGCACGTCGCTCGTAGTGTTCGACCTTGTTGTCTCACTGAGCTGTCAGGCTCGACACACCTTGCATTTTAACAATTGAAGGCGGGTTCCACCGGCCCGTGAGCGCATCCGATTTCGGACTGTAAAGTCGCATAGTCAGATTGAATGGCCCCTTGGGTGCAGGTAGCCAATTGGCTTCCTTGTCCCTTCCGGGAGTTTCGTTTTGGAAGTAAAGGTCTAGTGAGCCATCAGGGTTGTATTTAAAAGGCATCCAACTGGAGACCGTGAAGCGATTCAGAACGTTTCCAACTTGAAAGCCCTCCGCGTCGTACAGCGTGATTGACCAGAAGGCATTAACAGGTGGCGCTGCACCTTTTTCAAAAGTGATCGTGTATTTGTTCGCACCATCGAGCGGCTTGCCGGTTTCGTCGCCGATGTTGAGGGGATAGATCGCGTCCTCCACAAGATTTGCACCAAGCCCAACCTGAGCGACGACAGCCCTCTTTAGATAGTAATTGCCATACACACCCATTGTGTCTGTGTTCATTGACCAGCCATTGGCAACTCGTGCCAAGGTCGGCACTTTCCACGCCATCACCTTCTGCGCGTCTGCCGGCGAGGTCTCAAGCCCCCTCTGCACGAGCGGATCGAGCTTGCCGATGTCGAAACTCTTCCCTACTTCGATCCCAATCCTTTTCATCTGCGCGATCAAAGGTTCGTCTGTTACATGCGGAGGAATACGCTTAAGCAACTCGGCGGCGTAAGCGAAATAGACCCCTGCTGTCATCGTATCTACCTGGGTCTTCGGCGGCGTCTTCATATCGACGCTGGGGTCAATTTTGACTTCAGCCGGCTTAGGCGATTTGCCAAATTCGGAAAGCAACGCGACCTTGTAGCCCGCCTGAATTTTGTGGACCGCATCGTAATCGGACGGACCATCGGTTTTTGTACGACCAATGATCCAGACGTACGGCGTCGGTGCCTCAATGCGCCGGGTGTCCTTCGGCAGCTTGAACTCGTCGGTGAACCGGTCACGAAGATCGGGCCGCCAACCGGGCGGCGTTACCAAATAGGTTCCGGCCTGGGTACCAGTCGTGCGCAAGCCCGGAGAAGCGAAAACATCGCTCCACAAGTCGAGCATGGGCAAAAGGTAGTAGCGGCCGCCCGTATCCGGCACGCTGACCACGACGGGCTCCTTGGTCATGTCGAGCCATGCGATGGAATACAAAGTATCGAAGTTAGACCGTACGACCCCTTTGAAGTCTGCAGGTGGGTACTGTGGTACGTTGACGAACATATTCATCGGGCCTTTGCCAAATTCCTTACCCGGTTCAATGTTGGTTGACTGCTTCCGGGTAATGTCCATCGACAAAAGCGAATAGAAATAAAGATACGCATTGACGCCGATGTCGTGAGCCTCTTGTTCGGTTATAGCGCTCTGGGCCTTCGCGTTCAGTGCCCAGGCTGTCGGGATGAGCAGGCTCAAAGCCAAAGTAATCGCGACCTTTTTCAAAGTAACCTCCAGCGGCCCTGGGTGATCCTGACGCCGTTTCGTATGATCATGATCGCACTCGGTGCTCTCGACTATGCAAAATCGGCTGAGAATGTCCGCTGTCGGTCAACATCGGACTCTTTGGCTCCAAAGAACCCAGTGTCATCCGCTCGATCTGGCGCGCGCGTCGATGTCGCTCCTGAGCGCTTTGAAGTCGATGGGCTTGGTGAATAGCGCCTCAGCACCAGCTTCGAGAACCTTCTGTTTCGTTTCTCCATCGCCGTACGCCGTGATCATAATTACAGGAATATCAGGACGCGCTGCTCTGACCTTTCGCAGTAAAATCAGGCCGCTCATCCCAGGCATGTTAATATCCGAAAGGATCAAGATAAGCGTTTCACGATCAACCTCGCCGATCAGTTGAAGCGCGGCGCTTGCCGACCGCGCGAAATCCATGCGGTAGCGGCCATCGCGGATCTCGCGCCGGAACTGCTGGCGAAACAATGCCTCGACGTCTGCTTCGTCATCGACGACGAGGATACGCGGGTTCATGTTTTGCGTCCGGAAGCAGCAATCAGCTCAGCGTTGCGGGGGAGGACGACACGAAATTCAGTGAATACGCCCGCCTGTGTATCGACTTCAATCACTCCTGCGTGCTGTTTCACGACGACGTCGTGGCTGAGCGACAGGCCCAGACCAGTGCCTTCACCGGCCGCCTTGGTCGTGAAGAACGGCTCGAACACCCTTTCCTTGATTGACGCGGGTATTCCGGTCCCGTTGTCGCGGATGCGAATCTCGACCCTATCGCCGAGGTCCCGTGTAGATGTAGAAATTGTTGGTTCATATGGCTCGTCAGTCCACTGGGCTTTCCGAGCCATGGTTGCATAGAAGCCATTTGAGATCAGGTTGAGGAGCACGCGAGTTATCTCCTGCGGATAAACCTCCAGCTCACCCGCTAAAGGATCAAGGTTTTCCTCCAGCGTGATGTTGAACCCGGCCTTCTCCGCCCGTGCACCGTGATAAGCAAGCTGCAGACTTTCTTTTACCAAGGTGTTTATCTCGACGCGCACGGGTTCGCCGGAGCCCCCGCGTGAATGAAGGAGCATGTTCTTAACGATTGAATCGGCGCGTTTGCCATGCTCGACGACCTTCTCCAGGTTGCCCCGCAGCAGCTCCGATAGCTCGTCCACGGCGGCTCGCTTGCCCTGGCCGATCCCTGCGCCGTCGAGCAGCTCGCGCAACTCTCCGACCAATTCAGCCGAGAGCGACGCGAAATTGGTTACGAAGTTCAGAGGATTCTTGATCTCATGGGCGATGCCCGCCGTGAGCTGACCCAATGATGCGAGCTTTTCGGTCTGGATCAAACGATTCTGCGCCGCTCGGAGGTTGTTTAGGGATTGCGACAGTTCATCTGTCCGCAGCTTAACTTCGGCGAAAAGTCGCACGTTTTCTATCGCGATTACCGCTTGGTCCGCGAAGATCCGCAGCAACTCGACGTGATGCCTTTCAAAAGAGCCGGATTCCTTGCGAGTGACGCTGATTAGGCCGATTAGGCCCCGCTCGTTTTTCAGCGGCGTAAGCAGCAGGCTGCGAAAACCCCGTGCAACGCCGATGTCGGTCAACCCGCTTTGAAATCCCAACTCGGCCGAGCTGTCTGGAATTTCTAAGCTCTGACCACCGCGGATCAATTCGAACAGAGGATAAGCCGTTACCGGTCGGGGGAACGATTCTATTAGTGCCGCGTCCGCCTCGGCACTGACGGGTGTGAATGCGACCAGCTCGACTACATCGTCGATGATGCGAAGCACGGCGGTTGAGTGGCCACCAGTCAGTCGATTGGACTGATCGGCAATTGCTTCGAACACTGGTCGAACATCGGACGGCGAACTAGCAATGACCTTGAGGATATCGGCCGTGGCCGTTTGCCGCTCCACGCTTACCTGAAGCGCGTTTTCGGCCTCGATCTGTTCGGTTACGTCCGTGTTGGTGCCGAACCAACGGACGATGTCACCAACCTTGTTGCGGATCGGCAGAGCACGCGACAGAAACCATCGATAGGTGCCATCCTTGCCCCGAACAGGAAAAGTGTCCTCCCAAGGAGCGCCGGTTTCGAAGCTTCGTCGAAAATGCTTGACGACACGATCTACATGTTCGGGGTGATGAAAGTCCCTCCAATCATGAAGCTTCCGCCATTCCGCGCCTTCTGCATCTTCGAGGCCCATTCCTGTGTATTCATGCCAACGCTTGTTGTACCAGTAGATCCAGCCACTGGCGTCGGCGGTCCATGCGAATTGACTGATGTTGTCGGCGAGCTCGCGAAAGCGCTGTTCGCTTTCAGCGAGGACCGCGTCCGCGCGCTTGCGCTCGGTAATTTCCTCGGCTGCAACATTGATCGCAATGATTTCGCCCGTTCGAGCGCGCAGCGGATGCCAATAAGTAATCCACGAGCGATCTTCGATTTTGTCCACCCGCTGACTAGCAACCTCGATGCCACTCACCGGCTCGCCGGTGTTCATGATCGAACGGACGATACCTTCGACCGCATCGGCCAAAGCCGGTACACAATCGCGAACCGAGCGTCCCAAGTGATCCTCGATGGAGATGCCGCATATCTCAGTGAGGCGTTGGTTGATTTGCAGGTAACAGCAGTCGGGAGAAAGTACCGCAAGCCCGATCGGTGCTGTGTCGTAGACGAGTTGTAAGGCAGGCTGCTGCAGCCCGCCGTTAAGAGTTCGGGACGATTTTATGTCAGCCGCTTCTCGACTAGAATACTCTGACACGATTGCGGAGACCTCTCAGAGGAGGAACCAGTATGCGCCAGCAATTCAGACGACAATAGTGCTAAAACTTGGTCCTTGAGGCATTGTCGATCCATGAGGCTCCCTCGCGAGAACCAAAGGCCGCCCTTGGCTCCTCCAAGGACCAGTCGGTCTCCGCCCCCACACACGGCACGAACTCCGCTTTGGCAAAAGCAGCCGTTGCGCTCATGCGTCCGATCGGTCCGCCGAGGGCCATGAAGCATCATCCATTCGCCTCGCGGCGTCGGCCGCGGCCAGCTGCAGCACAAGGCATGTCAATCATCCTGGTCCTCGACCAGTACACGCGTAGCGGGTGCAGTCTTGATAGATGCCCCGACACTCGAACGATGGCAACCGGTTCAGACGACGACAGTCGCGGTAGCGTGCACGACATGTGTTTATGCATTGGCGCTTGGCCGTGTAAGCCCCAGTTTGAGCACCAAAGGCCAGATAGGCGTCCCCCGCAGCCACCGGCAGAGCTGAAATTGTCGAGACAGCAAGCGATGCCAGCAGGATAAACCGAATGCTCCTCGTGTTGCTCATAATACTCTCCGTCGGCGAACGCTACTTGGTTAAATCTGCGCCGCGAATAGTGCACTGAAACACACCTGCGTGTTTCTAGTATTTTCTGACGATCGGCTTAGCGGTCGGAGGCGCTCCGGGCGCGGGCGGCGAGATAGAAAAGGTCACCCAAGTATTCCAACCTGATGGCCGGTTTTCCGCAGCAAATTCCCCGTAGGCCTTGAGATTGAGATAGCCCTGCATGTCGCCGACCGGAAAAAGGAATCCGATCTGGGGCCCAATGCCCGCCACTTGCGACTGAAAGCAGCCGACACGGTCACCTGAGCCGCTGTCGCAGCTCAATCCCTTGTAGACATAGCCGACGAGGCCCACCATGACCTCCTTCGACACGAATTGCGACGCACCCCAGTCAA
This sequence comes from Bradyrhizobium sp. Ken01, assembly GCF_055807355.1. Classification (NCBI taxonomy): domain Bacteria; kingdom Pseudomonadati; phylum Pseudomonadota; class Alphaproteobacteria; order Hyphomicrobiales; family Nitrobacteraceae; genus Bradyrhizobium; species Bradyrhizobium sp. Ken01. Next base: position 26,063 of record NZ_JBVVPC010000037.1, on the reverse strand, counting down.
AGTGCATGTCCACACCGCTTTGATACTGCGTGGCAGTGTTCTTCAAATTGTAGGTGAAGCCGAGCACCCCGGAGAATTCGTGACCGGTCTGCGGATTGAAATAAGTGTAGCCGCCGCCAGCGTCGATTGCGCCATGTCCAATGCCCAAGTTCGACAAGCGATCGGATTGATAAGCGCCAACTGGAATATCGCCGGTGATATAGGTCATGTAGTTGTGGACGCCCGCATTCCAGCGCAACGCGAACTGCGGCGCTAGATCCCCAAAGCCCCATGTCGTGTCGCTGATGGTATCGGAGCGCGCGAAGGGAACATTGCCGAACGGCGTTGTTACGACACCAGATAAGGTACCCGCCAAGCTGGTGCCGACAACGCCATATGCTGCCAAGAGGGACACAGACGCTTGGCCACCGAGCACCGGGGTCGCAAATACATAGCTCGGAAGCACCAAGCCAAGGTCGGCCGTGGCGTTGACATGCAGATTCAGATTTGCGTTCACGGTGAAGTTGGCCGGAACCCTGCCGAGTGTGAACTCACGCGCCCTCGCGACGTCGGTGCCCGCCGATACGGACGTGTGGTAGTAGATAGTTGCCAGCGACCAACCCGGTTGCTGTGGCGTCGCCGCAAGGCTTCCAAATAGGCCGGGGATCCAGAAACTGATGCCGTTTTCGTCGGCAGATGCGGACTGAGAGAAAAACATGATGGCGGGCGCTATGATGGCCGCCACGCCAAGTCTGCGCCCTACCGAGATAGGCCGTTTCGCCCGCGCTAATGCAGCTGTCGCTGTCATGATCATTCTCCGTAAGGTCGTGTCGCCTCCGAGTGCAGCTTCGACACACTGTAACCCTGCAGTAGCCAGGCCTAAGAGCTAAAATCCGCTCAGGATTGATTTGCCCGAAAAAAGATGAATACTGCGACCAAACAGCAACAGGCTCGACGCCGAGGGTCACCCCGATCTTAGTAACGCCGCGCTACTGCTCGAGCATCAGTGAAGAGCAAAGTTGCTCAAAGATGAAACTCAAGCGCGCTATGGCCACTATCGGTCTACTGAATGCGTTCGCTGCACCTGTGGCCGCGGGCACATCCGAGGATGCGCCTGGTGCGCATGCCATAGGCGACCACGCAAAGGCGCTGCGTCTTGTTCGGCCGTTGGCCAATGATGGCGACGCTGCAGCCCAATTCAATTTGGGACGGATGTATGTGACTGGCGAGGGCGTGCAGCAGGACGATGCTGCCGCAGCATTGTGGTTTCGCAAAGCTGCGGAGCAAGGCTTGGCGGCTGCACAAACCAATCTCGCGGTGCCTACATGTGGTTCAGTCTAGCGGTAGCAGCGGGTGAGCAAACCGCGATGAAAACTTTACAAATGGCTGAACGGAGGATGAGCCCCGCTCAGATAGGCGAAGCGCAGAAGCTCGCACGGGACTGGAAGCCCGCTTCGCGGCCGTCTACTCGTTGACCGAGCCGCGGCTTATCCCGAGGGGCGGCCCTGGACGAACCGCCCGCTCAAGATACGCGCTCAAGGGTCGACTTATTTGGCGTGTGCCGCGATAGCTTTCTCGATCTGTGCTTTGACCGCCTCAAGGTTGAAGCTGGCGCCCTTTTGCATTGGCGGGTATTCGACCGCCGTCTGCGCCAGTTTCCCGACTTCCTGCTGTACAAACTGGAAGCGCCAGAACTCGAATGCAAACCAGTTGTAAAACGCCAGAGAACCGTTGGCCCCGTTCGGAAGGTTCATGCGCTCGAAGGGATCAAGACGGATATTGGTCAGGATAGGCCAATCTACCTTGACGGTACCACCCAACCAACCGCCAGGCTGATCGGTGAACCGGTACTTGTAATCGTCTATGCGCACTGCCGAAAGTGTGCCTTCGGTGAAGTAAAGTACTTCGTGACGAGCTGACGGACCTTTGCCGGTGATCAACGCTGTTTGATCATACCCGTCCAGGTGGACCTTATAGCTGCGGCCCGCCATGTCCTTGCCCTTTAGAAGTTCGGCGGTGATGTTCGGATTGCCTGCTGCCGCAACGAAGGTTGGAAACCAGTCCATACCTGAGAAGATACCATTCTCCACTTTGCCTGCCGGCACCTTGCCCGGCCAACGCAGCAGCGCGGGCACCCTGAAGCCGCCTTCCATGGCGGTACCCTTACCTCCAGCGAAAGGCGTGTTGCCTCCATCCGGCCAAGTAAAGTTCTCCGCGCCGTTGTCGGTGGTAAAGACGACGATGGTGTTGTTGTCGATGCCCATGTCCTTCAGCTTCTGCATCAGCAAGCCAATGTCGTCATCGAGCTGGGCCATACCGGCTTCTTGAATGGACCACCCGTTCTCCGAGTTGCGCATGGACTCGTATTTTTCGGAAAGATGAGTGACCACATGCATGCGTGTCGGGTTGAACCAGAGGAAAAACGGCTTGTTGTCGGCCTTAGCCTTATCGAGGAACTTGAAGGCGTTATCCCGGATCTCGTCGTCTACAGTTTCCATCCTTTTGGGATAAAGAGGACCAGCATCCTCAATCCTTTGCTTGCCGATCTTGCCCCAGCGGGGCATCTCCGTCGCGTCATCCGTTTCCGTGGCCCAGCTATGGACCATGTTGCGCGGTCCGACTGTGGCAATCAGGTCTTTCGGGTAGTTGCGATGAGAAGGGTCTTCCATCGCGTCCAGGTGATAGAGGTAGCCGTAAAATTCATCGAAACCATGCATCGTCGGGAGAAACTTGTTCAGGTCGCCCAAGTGGTTCTTCCCGAACTGGCCTGTCGCGTACCCCATGGATTTGAGGACCGTGGCAATCGTGGGCGCTTCGGCTGGCATCCCAATGGGCGAGCCGGCCTGCCCGACAGTGGTCAATCCGGTGCGGATCGGAAGCTCGCCTGTGATGAAGTTCGCCCTGCCAGCAGTACAGGAAGCCTCCGCGTAATAGTCGGTGAAGCGCATTCCCTCAGCCGCAAGCTTGTCGAGGTTTGGCGTCTTTCCGGCCATAATACCCTGATGGTAAGCACCGATGTTGAACCACCCAATGTCGTCGCCCATGACGACGACGATGTTCGGCTTTTGCCCGGCCGTAGCAGGTGCCGTCGCCGGTTGTTGGGCCTGAGCAGGGCTTGTCAGCCCAACGGCCGATAGTGCTGAGACCGCCACAAGAGAAGTACCGCTCATGAGAATGTCGCGGCGTCTCAAGCCTGCGCTGGTCGGCTCGTTGTTGCTCTCGATCTGAGCCGGGACTTTATCGTTGCTCATGCCTTCATCCTCGTCCTGACCTGAAAAGCCGAGGTGAGCGCTCCCGAATGGCTCGGCAGGACGCGAGCGGCGGGACATTACGAGGAGGACCCTGCCGTGGGCTTGGATCAAGCGCTATGCGTTTCCGGCAGGAAGCGCCTTTGGCACCTGAAAATCTGCACAGATTGGCCGCTGGTCCTTTCGTTGAGCCGCTTTGAAGCGCCGGCCCTGACGCTTTTACGCAAGTTTGACGCTACGCTAAGCGATGCGCAGAACCTGAGCCGGTGGCGGTCGTGCGACCAGCGATGCAAATGATGAAAGCCGCCCCAACGAGCGATGGCGGCTAGAACAAACTCAACCTGGGCACTTTGCGGGCCGCGCAATCGGAGCCGACCAAGCTTCAGGATACGCTTCAAGTGTGAGAACTTCATCTCGATCTTCTTGCGCTGACGCCGAGAGAGCTCGAAGCTCTGGCCGGCAAACGACCGGGCAACGTCTCGGGCGTGCTCATGGAAATTCGCGCGGGATCTTGCGTGTTCCTTTGGGCAGCACTGCGGTTTTGAGTGCACATATCGCAGTCGAGCTTGCTTGCACGAGACAGAAGGGTCCTCCGTTGTGCACGGTACCGCTCGTCGGGACGGGTCCCGCGCAACGCTATCGCTAAATGAAAGTCCGACCCGTCTCTCCACGTCCGAGGCTGAAAAGCTTGCACGCAACGTGTCCCCTATTGACGAGACTGGCTCTGGTCGTCTGGTCCTTTACTGGCACCGCCGGACGCCTCGACCTCACAGCCCACAATGGCCGGGGTGCGCTGGATGCCATTGGCTGACGCGACAGGCCAGAATCAGACGTCAGAGCCACATTGGACAAGCTATTCCGTCCGCTCCATACTGCCGCAGCTATCAAAGCAGCCGGCTGTTGAAAATGTTCATTTTCCGAGCTCGAGCCAAAGGGACGGCGCAAGAGCTAGGCTTTACCGTCTTTACCGTCCTGGTTCGATCGTACTATTGCCTGATGCTGGTGCCGGCTTTGGTATGTCTCTCCGATCCCGTCCTGGCTCAGGATCCTAGCGGCAGCAATGGTGGATCCGCACCGACATCGTGGCCTAATGTTTATTTGGACCTGAGAACGAATTACGCCACGGTGCCCGCCAATACACTTTCGATCGGCTTCAGCGGTCCTTCGCTGGCAACGACCATCGCGGCGCTTCGAATACTCTCGGATCTGTCGAGTTCACCGCGACTTTCGAGCTTTCCAGCACCATCGTCGCCTTCAACACAAAACATTGCACTTGACGTTCCGCTGACGGTCGATGTTAGCGACGCAGTCTCGTTGTATGGCGGGTTCACGGCAAGCGCTTTGGAAAGTGGGACGTCTGACTGGTCGTCCCCGGCGATCTCGAGCTGGAACGTGGGTTTCCAGGCTGACCTTTATCAGCAGAATGGCGGATCCATGCCAACGATTACACTGCAGACCACCATCACGAGATCGGTGCCGGATTCTACGCTTGCGACGACGTCCTTCAACAACATTGTGGAGTTCGACTATGCCCTGAACGAAGACGAGACCAAAGGGTTGCTGGCCGGCGTCCAATACACGAGAATCAATGTCGATTCTCCTTTCGCAACGATTAACCCGAATACCATTGGCTATCTCGGCGGCTACTATCAGTGGCCCAACAACTGGAAGTTCACGGGCCGCGGGGGCGTTCAATCATTCGGCGGAGCGCAACTGCTGAACTTGGGGACAGTGCCATCCTTTACTCAGCCAATTGTACGGTTCGACCTCGACCGGATGGACGATAACGATAATCGCCTGTTTGGCGTCACAGCCCAGATTGCATGGACACCAAAGCCCGCCTATCAGCTGACGATTAGAACGCCACTATACTTCGTCAGAAACTGAGACGCCGGGCGGCGCCATCTTGTTGACGACGCCGCCGCGGCGGATACCCTCGGCCTGAAGTTAATTGGGCGACTTAACTTATTGCAACCAGTGCGCCTGCTTATCAGAGACGTCCTCGCGTCCTCAGTTCGCAACGTCGGACGCAGTCGTCTGCCGCTAGACAATCGGTTGCAGTCGCGCAATTTCCTTGCTCAGGAAGAAAGCGACTACAGGGCAGGAAAAGGCGGCCCTGAGGGAGCGCCTGCTTCCGCTTACAATGGATGACCTATTGGCAGAGATGTCGAAGGCCATCAGGACCCTTAAAGTAGGTGCCGGGTCGGCAAACGATGCCATTGCGAGTGGCATAGGTATTCCAGTTGCCGTGCCAGCCCATCTCGCCGGACATGGCGTAGGAGTTACCCCATCCGCCGACCGCGGCACCTGCTGCCGCAGCGACCGGCTGGTTAGTGACGTGCCGCGTTGATGGCCGGTGCCGATAGCCGGAGGTAGGGGTAGCGCCGGTCCCAAGGCCCGTGCAGCTTGCGAACTCAGCTTCGCACGTGTCCGGATTGGAGAGGGCCGATTGTGCCGATGCAGCAGAGCAGGACAGGGCTGATGCCACAATCACTGACGCGCCCAAAACTCGTAAATTCATCATGGCTTTCTCCTAGTGATCGCTCGTGGCGCGAAATTTCCACGTGAAGAGGGTATCAACAGGTGCGGGCTTGGCTATGCTACTTCGGCCAATCTGCGCTGCAAAATCGGGCTGCTTTGCTAGTTCTCTCCCCATGCTGGGGGAACGACAGCAGCGGGGGACAATCACATCAAGCGCACCTCTTATCCTGCTCGTGCACTCGTCTCGTCGGCGATCACGACGGTCGCCTTAGGTCGAACGAGACGCCCGGGGCGGGCGGAACTGCAAAACCGAAACTGTTCAGATCAAGCCAACGTTGTTGCCGAACTAGCATAGTGGCGAGAGGTAAGCTCCCCTAGTCTAGCTTCAAAGTATCGGTGCGCCTGCATGTTCACGTTCCGAACGTCGATAACGCTTGCTGTGGCGACCTTTGTGGCTGCGCTTGCAGGTTTGTTGATTGCAATTCAGGTTCGATCGCTGCGTTTAGCAACGCATGAAGCGGCTTCAGCCTATATGGACGCAGCAAGCGCCAAGGCTTTGGGCCGCTTGCATAGTGAGTTGAGCTCCATCTCTTCAATTGTGAACGTGCTTGCTACTAGTTCAAGCGTAGCGGATTCGGATGACCGATCTGAAACGGGCAGGGCGATCCCCCTGTTCAAGGCCGCTCTGCACGAAATGCCGCAGATGGACAGTATCTACGTCGGCTTTGCGAATGGCGCCTGGTTACAAGTGCGGCGCACCAGCGATCTCACTGAGGACCAGCGCGCGAAGCTGCGAGCACCGGTGAATGCTGATATGGTGATCAATCTTGTGCGGCCGACGGCGGCAGGCGAGCTGCCGATGCGCCGGGTGTTCCAAGATCGGCAGGGCAGCGAAGTCGACGAAATCGATTTCTGGAAATACGGCTACGATGCTCGGACGCGGCCCTGGTATACCCAGACGATGAAAATCGGCCGCACCTTTGTCAGCGAGCCGTATCTTTCCTTTAATCTTAGCGCACCAGTGATGACGGTGGCTGCGCCCTTGCAGGGCAAGGTGACCGGCGTGCTCGCGGCCGATCTTAAGCTCGATAGCTTCAGCGCTTTCGTCCAGGCCCAGCGCCCGGGACCACATGGCACCGCAACGATCTTCGACCAAGCTGGCTCCCTGATCGCCCATCCTGACTTTGTGGAATTACTCGCAAATGCGATGAACGATCCCACACGATCACAGCTACCAAACATCGGCGAAATCAAAGATGGACTCGTTGCCTCTGTGCTGCGGATCTCACGCAACCTCGGCGTGGACGAAGGCTCCGTCGAAGATAACAAGGGCCAAGGTTATCTTTTTCGATTGACGAGTTTCACTTTGAGCGATGGCTACAGCGCCAGCATATTGCTGCTGGCGGCCCAGGATGATTTTGTCCAGAATGTCAGGAAAGTACAGTTCACGGGCTTGATCTTGGCCATCGTCGTCGGCGCGGCCTTCATCCCGATGGTCTGGATTTTCGGCAATCGCATGGCCCGTTCCTTGAACGCCATTGCCGCGCAAGCCGCAAAACTCCAGAACCTGGCTCAGCCCGATCCGGTGCCAGTAACATCCTACATTGCAGAGATACACGATCTGGGCAGTACTGTAAATTTGGCGCAGCGTGCAATATGGTCGTTCGCGCACTTCGTTCCCAAGGAGATCGTGCGCGGCGTGCTGGACAACTCCATCTCAACTAGGCTCGGAGGGGTCAAGCAGGAGATAACGTTGATCTTTACAGATGTTCAGGGGTTCACAACGATAGCGGAATCGGTCGACCCCGACTTGTTGATGAAACAGACCTCGCGCTACTTCTCGGCCCTGACCCAAGCCTTCCTAGCCGAAGGTGGCACAATCGACAAGTTTATCGGTGACGCGATGATGGTATTTTGGAACGCGCCCGCTCCGCAACCAGATCATGTCGCTCGTGCCTGCCGTGCGGCACTGGCGGCCAGAGCCGCCGGTGAACGACTCAACGCTGAGTTCACGGCGGAAGGGTGGAAGCCCTTCATCACTCGGTTCGGTATTCATGTTGGGGAGGCCGTCGTTGGAAATGTCGGATCGACTGAGCGAATGAACTACACCGCTCTCGGCAACACCGTGAACCTTGCTGCTCGGCTCGAAGGACTAAACAAGCAGGTCGGTACGACAATCTTAGTGAGCGAAGCAGTCCACTCCCGCGTTCGCGACCAGTTTAGATTTACGACCTTCGATGCGGTCATAGCGAAGGGAATGTCCACTGAAACGCGCATCTATGGGCTCGACGGAGCGTCCGCATGAAATTCGCTTCGAGCTGGCGGGCCTTGCTGTGGGCGATGCTCGCTCTATCTGGTCCGTCGGTTCATGCTTCCGAAGAGACCATCAAGGTGGGCATTCTGCATTCGTTGTCCGGAACCATGGCGATCAGTGAGTCCGTTCTCAAGGACACGGTTCTGATGATGATCGCGGACCAGAACAAAAAGGGTGGCTTGTTGGGGAAAAGATTGGAGCCGGTAATCGTGGACCCTGCTTCCAATTGGGAAGCTTTCGCCGAAAAAGCTCGCGAGTTGCTCACGTTGGACAAGGTTGCAGTCGTATTTGGCTGCTGGACCTCCGTGTCCCGAAAATCGGCAACACCCGCTTTCGAACAGTTGAATGGCCTGCTCTTCTATCCCGTTCAGTATGAGGGCGAGGAGAGTTCGCGGAACATCTTCTACAGTGGCGCCGCGCCGAGCCAGCAGGCAATTCCGGCCGTTCGATATCTAATGAGCAAGGAGGGCGGCCAAGTTCGCAGGTGGGTATTGCTCGGCACCGACTATGTCTATCCGCGGACTACCAACAAGATCCTAAGCGCCTATCTGTTCAGCGAAGGCGTAGCTCCCGAGGATATCACGACGATCTATACGCCCTTTGGGCAATCAGAGTGGCGCGAGATTGTCGGAAGGATCAAAGCGCTCGGTTCGGAAGGCAAGCGGACAGCTGTCATCTCAACCATTAATGGAGACGCCAACACCTATTTTTACCGTGAGCTGATTGCTCAACAGATCAGCGCCACGACCATCCCTGTTATGGCGCTCTCGATCGGAGACCGCGAACTGCATCAAATTGGCGCTGACAGGCTCGCTGGTCAAATGGCGGCATGGAATTATTTTCAGTCTATCAAGTCGCCAGAAAACGACGCTTTTGTCAAAATGTGGGCTGACTTCAACGGCCAGCGTGACAGCATGACAAATGACCCGATGGAGGCCACTTTCGTCGGTTTTCGAATGTGGGCCCAGGCGGTCAGCCAAGCCGGCACTGTTGATGTGAACGCCGTCCGTCAAGCGATGTATGGTCAGCGAGTGAAAGCGCCGAGCGGCTTTGAAGTTGTGATGAACACCAATCACCATCTGTCCAAGCCGGCCATGATTGGTAGGATAAATTCTTCAGGGACGTTCGACGTAGTCTGGCGATCGATCTCACCGATCAAACCGTCGGTTTGGAGCCGATACATTCCCGCAAGTGCGAGGCTGACAGCCGACTGGAGTTTTCCTTGGGTTTGCGGGGGGTGCGCTGAGCCCACATTCAAGGACTGGTGAGATGGTCTTGTTCGCACCTGATCGTCGGAATCGAATGAGCTTATCCGCTTTCGCCGCGCAGCGGCGCGATCCTTAAACTGCCGTCAGTCGCTGAAGGACACTGCTGCTGGAGAGGTCGGACGATCAAAGACATAATTGTCATCCGCGAACCGGCGCAACGTGATCGAGGGAGGTTCTCCGAACATCGTTCGGTATGCCGCCGCAAATCGCCCCAGTTCCCAGAAGCCATGATCGGTGGCAATCTTTGTGACTGTCGAGCATGAAGGATCAGCCCTGAGCAGCGCTCGGCGAACCAGATGCAATCTTCGCAGAGTTAAATAGCGGATGGGTCCCATCCCCAGATGTTCTTCGCAGGCCACTCGAAGTGTTCGCTCGGCCACGCCGATCGCGTTGCATATCTCGGCCAAGTACAAGGGCTGCGCCGGATGTGCTTCGAGAAATGCCTCGAACCGCGCAATCATCCGTCCGTGGCGATGGTTAGTGCCTTCTACTTGCGACGCTAAGCCCTCAGTGAGGCACTTGATCATAGTGTAGGTTATGTTCTGCTCTAAGGCCCGAGCCACCTCCGGGAGTTCGAGAAGGTCTGGTGTCGCGATGGCCATCTTGCCAATCAATTGGTGCTGTTGTTGCAATTGCCGCATAAGGACCGAACTTGGCCGGACCAAATATTCCAACTCCACTCCAGAAAACTCGTCACCCGCGATAGCCTTACACGCCGCCTCGAAATCGTCGGGAGTCAGTGACATCGCTCCGAAGTGGCAGTCACCTTCGGTTCTATGATGCACTACGTCATAGTTGCAGACGACGATTTCGTTGGGCGATAGGTCCCTGCCGCGATGCAGAAAGGTCGGCTGTTCTCCGGTAAGAAAGGCAATAACTCGTCGACCAGAGGTGATTTGACTCGTGTAGACTTGCGGCAGCGTAACGTCGAACCGTTGCATCATCAGCCGACTGAAGGTCACCTGCGTCAGTTCGGCGCGAAAATCCCCCGTTTTTGTTAGCAGCAGTTTGTTATCCGATCCTCGGATCGACTCCTGGAAAGGGAACGGATCGTCAAAATTGAAAACACGACTCGAACCCATAGGTGCTCGACACTGTTCAATTCATGAATGCATTAGGAGACGTAATTTCTGATCCCTGCGAAAGTATTTGCCCGCTCGAAATCTTATGCGGCCCGCAGAGGGGCTTCACTTCACCAACAGATGGTGCAACGACCTTTTTACACACGCAAAACGTGCGGGAAAATTAAAGCGGGAGAAAGACGTTGACTATGCAGAAACGGCAGAAAAGGCGCTGACCCCGTCTCGAGGGGCCGTGTTGATGGTGGCTAACTTAAGAGTTTCTAGTTTACTATTGAGGCATCAATCCAGTCATCGGCGGTATTGTCAACCCGGATGTAGCAACAGCCGTACGGCCGATAGCCGCCGTTTGCGCCTCGCGCGTTTTGATGGATCCGGCGCTGTTTACCGCATGTGTCCGGTTGGTTGACGCAGTTTAAGTCTCTAGTTTTGGGCAGGCGATCGAATTGGTTTCGTCTAGATGAGCGAGACCTAAATGCGTTCCGATTGTGCCGTTCAATGTCTCCTGATGGCTCTACGCTCGCGATCGGATCTCACTAGGAGGGAAAAGCAAAATGTCGGCGCGCACCGTTGGAGCACTCGTCGCGTCGCGTTGGCGCATTGCTGGCCGTTTCAAGCGAAGCATCGGCATTGCGCGCTGGTGGTTTTCACGCCGGCGGATTTCGTGCAGGCGGCGTGCACGCCGTTGGGCTTCGAGGCGGCGTCTACCGGGGGGCATCTACCGGGTCGGCGGCTATCGAGGCGGCGTTTACCGGGGTGGTATCTACCGCCCCGCAGTGGGCATGGGCACTGCTGTGCCGCTGCAGTCGGTTCCGCAGCAGGTGCGTATTATAGGCCAGGTTACTACGCTCCCGGCTATTATGGCACTGCCGTGCCGGTGGCCTGTGGATACGGCTATTGCTACTACACGCCTTATGATTGCTGCGTACCCACGCCATAGTCGCTTGCACCAAAGGTCGGACTTCGGACGAGCGTTGGCAAGCACTGCGAACCATCGGGTGCTATGCCGCTTTACATGCAAAGTGAAGCTAGTTTGCACAGCGCAAAACCATTCGCTTCATCTGGCCCAGGATCCCGTAAGCTTCTGCGAGCTCTAACAGGCGCTCCTTCCGATGTCCGCCTAGCATGCCTGCAGCTTCCTGGAGGAGTGCCTGCGCCATGTCGTCGCACTGCTCAGCACTCAGGCGCTGCTCTTCCTCGCGCATCATAGCCTCGCGATCAATTTCGTTGATTCCGATGGCGCGCTTCATCGACATGTCGTTCCGATTTGAAGCGTTATGTAACGGTTCAGTCACATGGACTATGCAACTGCGGCAGTTTGTTCCAAATTCCCGATTCTGCCGAATTTGCATAGACATTCTGCCGGTCAGCCACGAAGATCGCCTGCTCTACAGCCTTCGCGTGTGGCGTTTGTGGGAGGGCAAAATGCCTTGGAGCAAAGTCCTCGTATTCAAAGATCCGGTTCAATACGCGACGAGCGTACGTTCCGCGGAGATACAGATCTTCCCAACGACCAAAGGCGATTTTCGGGCTGAGTTGACGCAAGTTACATTGAATGAACTGTGGATGCAGCGCTTTGCGGAGTGCTTGCCACGCGTGCACAGAGGGACGATTAGCCCAGGCCGTCAGGTGTATACGTTTCTGACCAGCGAACAGCCCGAGGTCCACAGCCGGGGGCGACTATTATCGCTGGGGGAAATGTGTGTCCACGATTATGACGTGCAACATGTCAAAACCTCCGGTGAATACAGGTTTGGGGGGGTCTCCCTAAGACCAGAGGCGCTCGCTACGAGCTGGAGGTCGTTGGTCGGATCCGAATTCAATCCGCACAAGGGCGCGCACTTCATACGGCCGAATTCAGATTTAATGAGCCGCTTCCTGAACCTTCATGCGATAGCCGGAGGATTGGCGAAGAGCGCACCCGACCTTTTCACACAGCCAGAAGTGGCTCACGCGATAGAGCAGCATCTGCTGCACGCGCTGATAAACTGTTTAGCTGATTGTGAGGCCTCCAACTTCGGAACAGGTTTGCTGCGCCACGGAATCATCCTCGGACGTTTCGAGGAGTATCTGGAAGCAAATCCAAATACTCCGCTGCATTTGAGCGAAGTTTGCGCAGCCATTGGGGTGGCAGAGCGAACGCTGCGCGCCGCATGCGAGGAGCACCTCGGGATGGGACCCATTCGATACCTGACTTTGCGGAGAATGCATCTCGTCCGCCATGCCTTGCGGCAAGCCGCTCCCGATGCAAAAACCGTTACCCAAGTGGCGACCGCGCACGGGTTCTGTGAACTGGGGCGGTTCGCAGTAGCTTATCGGCAGATGTTTGACGAATCACCAATTGCAACCCTCCGGAAGACACCAGACTCTCGACAGGAAAAGGTAAGCCGTCCCTTGAAGCTAGTGTCGTAAGTTCGTCAAAGGGCTCCTTCGAAGAGCGGCGGGCGCAGAAGCGCTGGCGGTGCGCTGTCGATCGGTATATGATGGGATGCAGGTCCAAAAACTGCATTGAGGTGCCTCGATATCGGGACATCCTTCTTGACCTTCTCCAAATGGGGAAGATGAATTTGGAATTAGGAGGCCGCGCAACTGAGCCGCGCGAGAGGTCCGGAATTGTAGATAAGAAACATGTCGCCCGTAATGGAAGTATTCTCCAACGAATTCCTTTGTCACAAACTTGAGCTGGATCTTGTTGTTGCTGGTAACACGAGTAGCGAGTTTGTCGTTCCCAACGATCAGCAACAACTTGTCCTTGCCGCCCAGAGTGACGTTCAAGTCGATTGGTTTTGGTTGAATTGCCGGATCGGGCATCTGTTGAACGAGTTGACCCTTGCACAAGAATTGCTGTTCTGCGGCATAGCTTGGCCCGACCATTGTCATCAGCATGGCTACGGTAACCGCCAATTGAGTTGCTTGCATCTTGGCATCCTTGAAATTCGGAAGAAGAATTCAGCCCTTATCGCGGTCTAGCCGGATGCGTCCGATCTCAACCAGCAGAGAACCGCTTTTGGTACTGATGGTCAAACAAACCGCAGTGATAGCCGACTTGTCAGGTCCTATGTGGACCAATACGTTGGAAGCGCTATAAGATCAGGGTTTGAGGACCCACTGATCCATTTGGAGGCACGTCAGCAAACTGACGTAGCTCGGCGTACCACCCACGGCCTCCTGGCCAGCGCAGCTTTCTCTCTGCGTCACTGACATTTTCGTCCAGAGCGCACTAAGCTGGCGTCGCGCCTTTTGCTCATCATTGACGCAACTCTTGAGAGACTGACCGACCGAGAGCCCGGCTGTAGCTGCAAGGTCGAGCTTGCAGCTCCGGGCCATGTCGAACTTCGGCACGTTATCGGCTACTGGGACAAGAAGTTGCGCACCCAGGATCATCATCGAAATCGAGATCGGCATCATGGCACCCCCGGTTAGAGTTAGCTCCGTGAACAGCTCCTCCGCAGTTTGTATCCAGTTGTGGCTTTGGTCTATGCAAAACCGGCAGGTTCAGGTCCAAAGGCGCAGTGTGTGATGCAAAACAAAACTGCAAGTCCGCCACCGACCTTCCAAGTTGTTCAGCTAACGACGTCTCCTTGCACAATCCCCAATCGAAGTTGGACGTGTAGGCGATCTGTTGTGCCCTCATCTTGCTTGTCGTTGCGGAGAAGGGGCGTCGGCGCACGCATCCGAGCTTGGGCGAGCTCACCTTAATAAGTATGTCGGTTCAGCCCTGTGCAAAGCCGGCATTGTCACGGCAACGAGCATTCAGAACTCGTGCACGTTGCTCCACGGGGAACCGCCACCGAGAAGGATGAACGAAGTTTATCCCATGTTATAGCGCAAGCTTCCCCTCGATGGCTTGATCGCGAGCACCGCCAGAAGGGTAGCCAGCGTGAACACATCGATAAACGTCAGACCCTCGATCGAAGATCAACATCTGACTTTGGAGGAGTGCGACGAACTCTCGCAAATCCTGATTCAAGACGCCGCAAGCATGCAGGATGGACCGCAAAGACGGAAGCTTTTGGAATTGGCGGAGTGTTACGGGGCCTTGGCGCGGCTTAAGAAGCTGGTTCTTAAAAAGGTGTATTGATCGTGTGCCGGGTAGGTACGGTTTCCAATCCGAGCAAACCAATACTGACTTGTCTAATCTTCAATAGTCGGTTTCGTCTCGCGCCATTGGAATTCTGAACAGCCCGAACGGTTCGGTGCGAGAGCAAAAAAAAAGCTCGGGTCGTTTCTCCGGTTCGTTGTCGGACACGGAAGTGCTTCTGCGCTTTGATCGACGATGTGCTATTGAGACGACATGGTCTCGACCCTCTGAATGGCTTCCACGCAACTCGCAGACGCTGTCGATTTATTAGACAGCAGACAAGCGGCAATTCGACCTTGGCCGGGCACTATTTTTCCGCATGTTCCGGTTATCTCGGCTTTGCACGCAATCACGGCGTCTTTCAGAATGTCCGCCGTCGTTTGCACGCTCGTCGCCGCTTCCCCAAGTTCAAACGCGCATTTGGGGCTGATCTTGTCTTCATGGGCTTGCATGCAATAAATCATGCGCCCTTCACCAGGCGTTACTGTTTTGCAGTACTTTTTGATATCGCTTGCGCAGGCGCTCTCAAGCTTCGCCACCCTGGCGGTCAGCTTTTCCAAAAGGGCCTTTCCGACGTCAGTCTGCGCGGAGGCGTTGCCAATCGACGAAATGGTCAGGCACAGGAGAGCCCCAAGGATGATGATTGATCTGACTATCATTCTCATCGATACGTCCTCTGATGACTGGCTCCGAACCCTGCT
This sequence comes from Bradyrhizobium sp. Ken01, assembly GCF_055807355.1. Classification (NCBI taxonomy): domain Bacteria; kingdom Pseudomonadati; phylum Pseudomonadota; class Alphaproteobacteria; order Hyphomicrobiales; family Nitrobacteraceae; genus Bradyrhizobium; species Bradyrhizobium sp. Ken01. The sequence goes on along the minus strand of NZ_JBVVPC010000037.1, from coordinate 10,912 downwards.
TGCATTGAACTGGCTGCAGGCTCGTGATGAAAGTTGAGGGATGTTCTTTGCCGGTAATTCATTGCGCCAAGGACAGCGTGAGGCTTGAAACTCCAAGCGACAAATTGATCCCGAGCGAGCCCTCGAGGGAGAGCGGCTGCAAGGCGATCGAACGCCCCGTTCCACCGAACAGCAGATTGGCGCCGACCCCGACGCCGACGCCAACGGCGCCACTCGCGCCCACATACGTGCCGGATAGCGCTCCGCGGCGTGGACCTGCTGTGGGTGCAAAGACTCCCCACGCCATCGCGCCGCCTGCCGTGATCCCGATATCGATCCCGATAGTGCCCATTACACCAAGATATGCTTCGGGTGGATAAGGGCCATTGGGTGCGAAGCGGCATGCCATTCGCTGGCGGGATCCAAAGATCAAGCCGATGGAAGGTGCCATTTTGCACGTGAGGGTACCCACGCTAACTCCGGGAGGTGGCTGCTGGGCAAACGCAGGTGACACAAAGACCGCGGCGAGCCCCACCAGCAACAGCGTGCCTATATGTTTGAGCATGATGAAATCCCGCGCTGCTGTAATTATTCGATGGCTTAGCCAGGTTCAAAAACGATTCAGAACTTATAGCCAAGGCGAGCCGTGACCTGGTTGTTGCTCAGCTCTTGCTTAAGCCCGATGATTCCAAGATTGAGAACCGGAATCGGATACACCAAGGATCTGGATTGATACTGCGAGTAGCGATACTCAAGGCCCGTGAACCAGTTGTTTGTGATGGCGTAGTCCAGGCCGGCGCCGACCGTCCAGCCCACGCGCGTGCCGTCGCCGCCGACTGAAATGCCGGTAAAGGGAATCGAGGTCTCGATGGATGCGAACGCCGCTCCACCCGTCACATAGAGCAGGGCGCGGTCGGCAGCGTAGCCGAGCCGGCCACGTATCGAGCCGCCCCATTTGCTATGCGCCGTAAGGAAGTCGCCGGTGATGGCGGTGTAGCGTATAGCGCCGACCGTCCATCCCTGAAAATCGCCTTCCACGCCCAACACAAACTGACCCGCTTGGTAGTTGTAGCCAGTGAGAATTCCATAGGTCAGGCCATCCTTACGCGAGCCGGATGTGAGCAGGAATGGAGTCCCGAGCAATAGTGCGCCGGTCGTATATTGCGGGTTCGTTTGTATCCAGCCCAACTCTCCACCAACGTAGAAGCCGCTCCATGAAAACGCAGGCGCATAGGCGATCGGCGCGAGTGGCTCCACTCGACCCGGGAGGTCGGCAGCAGATGCCGATGCGCTAACGGCGCCGGTCGCGGTTGCGAGGAGAGCGACACGTGCTAAACGCCACATGAGCTGGTCCTTATGAGTTGAAGCCGTCCAGTCTTTTGACGGAATTCGTGAGGAGCATTCGCGGAAGCCGAGCGGTTGTCAGGATTCAGCGGCTGCGGCAATGGGAGCCGAGCTCCGAAGGAAAGAGGGTTTGTTCTCGGTAGTGCGTCTTCAATAGCAAGGCGGGTAGGGGTAGTAGCCGCAGGCCGGAGGGGGCGGATACGAACGATAGTAGGGTGCGGCATAAGCGGCCGCCCCATATGCGGCAGCCCCTGCGGCGCCCGCGTACATTGCGCCGCGGAATGCTGAACGGCGAGCAACTCCGGCAAACGACAGCGGCGTCAGCGGTCGCCCGATAATATCGATGAAGATCGCTGCCGCTCCGTCGGCGCCGGCGAGATCACCTTCCAGCGTCTGCACGGTGAAAGTCAGCTTGTCACCCTCGAGCTTCGGGTTCCTCAGCACCACGACCGCATCCTTCACTGAGCCGTCCTTCGCTAAGACGGACACTGTCGCATTGGGCGGGTTCTTGGCGAAGCTGTCCTCTCCTGATCCCCATTCTGCGATCACGTCGGCGGTCGCCTGGTGACCGGCAGCTCGTATTGGGCGATCGGCGAAGATAATCGAGCTCGGCGTGACGCCAGTCAGAACCAAGTTATCTCCCTGCAGTGACGCACCGCGGGAGTTCATCACGAACAAGGACGGGACGATTTCGGGTTTTGCAGGCACGCTAGGGGTGCCGATCGTTTTGATCGAGGACGATGTTGGAGCAGCCTGGCCAAATGCGCCGGCGATCCCCGTGAACGCGATGGAAACGCCCATAAATCCTGCGAGCGCGGCAGTCTTGGTCTTGCTCGTCATATCGCCCCCTTATTCGTCGACGTCCTCGGACGTTCTCGCTTCCAGAATTTGCACGAGGTGTCCCGACGCTCGGGCGACCTTGGAAGAGCATTATGCGTTTGACTATGCAATTCCGGCGATCGACTTCTAATTTCTCTGCCGACCATTTCTGATGCGAAATCTGGAATTAAGGCGGTCGCAAAGGCCACGTCCCCCACATCACTGAATGCAAAAAATTGCGGTCAGTGTCATTTGAAGCCGGCCGAGAGCCTCTCTTGCTTGAGCATGACGTCAATGGCCTCAATGATGCGTATTTGAGGATTCGCTTTGCAGTAGACGATCACCTCATGCTCGAGCTCTTTTGATCTAGCGATATTGAAGTAATGCTTCTTGGCGAGGCCGTTGTACCAGCCGCTATACCAAGTGGTGAGCCGATCGGCGTCTCCCTGCCAGGTGCCCGCAAGGGCGGCGCAGGTCAATGTTTGCACGTCGATGTATCCGTTTGAATCAGCGTATGCGGTGAGGTCCGTTTGTGCCTGGGCATGGGAGTTTGCCGCCAAAAGCATTGTTGTCACGACAAGGAGCATCCTGCGCATGTTGGCCTCTTTGGAGTGGTAAGGCAGTCCGGTGGTCGGCATCGAGATCACTAACTGGCCTGTCTGCAACTTGCTTCGCTTCGTGGACGTCGACCTTCGCGGCCCAAGATCGGGTGCGACAGAACTGACTTGATTCATCCTCACGGATGAAAGCGTTCATCGATAAGTTCTGCTTCCTCAGAATTGTCCGGGCTGAGCAGGAGGACTGGGCCAGTCTACGCGAAAGTTGTTTGGGTTGCGCCGATCAAACAAATCCTGTCGAGCGACGACGCTAGATCTCACGCGCTGAGCGGACCCAGTATCGCGGATTGTCACGGTGCGTTCGTGCCCGTCTTTGGCGAAGACCGCTAACGGCTCCGCATGTTCAAGGATGAGAATGATAGCCAGCCAGCGGGCAGTGATCATGAGCGATTCCTACAATCCTGCAGTCGGCCACATGGAGTGTGCTGTCCTCGCGCTCCAAAGCGATCGTGCCTGGAGCTTGTTTACAGCGGTGGCTTGCCGCAGTCTGAAGTTCAATGGTCAGGCGCGCTATGCAATTCCGGAAGAAAATTTAGTAACAAGTGATTTTGCGACAACTCCTTGTGAACGTGCCGACATATTTCGAAAGATTGAGCAATGTCGAGCGCCCTCGTTGGCGGCTGGCAAACCAGTGTCTTCCGAGATCCGCCGAAATGCGTCCATGGACAGATAAGGTTCACGGGGTTCCTCCCGACCAGATCCTAGGCTCATCCATCAAAACTAGATTCGAGATGCGCGACGGCTCCAACCCTGTTTCCTCTGCCCGAGTTGAACTTCATCGACGATAAAGGGGGCAAGACCGTTGGCTTCAACGAAGCGGTAGGCCGCCGGCCGATTGCGCTCTGCGGGGCCGCCGGCAGACTGTTGACTTGCCCAGGCAGCCAGAACGAGATGCCCCTTTCGTCGGCGCGGGACTCGTGGGTGGTGAGGATTAGCACGCACCGATCGCACCGGCACCGAGCCGAAAGTCCCTGATCGAACGATCACGCCGCAACTGCCCGCTCCTCGACACCTGCAGAACCTATGCTATCCGCGGTTTGGCCTTAAGCTATGCAAAATCGGCAAAACCACAAACCGTGGGTGGGTGATGTACCGGCGCAACACTCGGAGCAAAGCACGAGTGCCTAGCGCTGGTCGTCAGGGCGTCAGAAGTTGCGAAGCAGTGCAATCGGCTTCCGAACCTGCATAGGCGGATCGTCGTCAATCAACCAAACTGCAGCCCCACGGGCCCGCGGCGCCGCGGCCATCTTCGAACGAGACGATTCGATGATCCAGAATGGAACGGCGATCTTCGTTAGTCCCGACACGTATAGTGCGGCGATTGGAACTGGAAAGGTCGAGTTCTTTGTTACAGCCAATGGTGAGTTCAAGGGACAACTAACCCACTTGAACATCGGTTGCCTGCAGCTGCTGAGGGCAAAAGAGAACCTTCCACGCATCGCTTTCCTTTGCTTGCCGCAATCCCATGTGCACATCTCGTTCTCTACGAACAGGGTGCTCAGCATGTTCTGCTGTGGAGTTGGTCTAGATTTTGGCGATCTGGTTTTCCATTCCCTCGGGCAGAGGACGCACCAGCGAACAACCAGAGACGGGGGCTGGGGAGTGATATCTCTGCCGTCAGACGAGCTTGCCGCCTACAGCAAAGCTTTGACCGGTGAAAGTCTCAGAGCGCCATCTGACAACTGCATTGTGATGCCTGCAGATGAAGCCACCAAAGTTTTGTTGAGCCTGATTTTGAAACTGTGCGACGTCGCTGAAACGACAGGAGAGTTCTTCTTCAAAGCCTGCGCCGCTTCGATCGAGCGCGAGTTGCTCGACGCGCTCGTCATATGCTTGTCGACCCGGAATGCCGACAGACCGTCCAACTCAAGGCGGCGCCACTCGGAGATCATGGTTAGTTTCGAGGAATGCTTGGCTCGGCTAACGGAGCCTCATTTGAACCTGTCGGAGCTCTGCACAACCATTGGGGTGCCGGAGCGTACGTTGCGGCTTTGTTGTGCGGAATTTTTAGGCGTTAGTCCAAGCCGCTACTACCTGTTGCGGCGGTTGAATAGAGCGCGATCCGCATTGCGTGACGCTGATCCGGCATCTGCCAGTGTTTCAGAGATTGCCAGACATCATCACTTCACGGAACTCGGGCGTTTCGCGGTAGCTTACCGCGACCTGTTCGGAGAAACGCCGTCATCAACGTTGCGCCGCGTTTCCAGCAAGGAGGACTAGATTATAACCGCTGTGCCGAATTCGCATAACGCGATCTGAGGGACTTCGGACAGACTAAGTGAGACGGAGACCGGAGATTAGTGAGTAGTTAGCTCCTGTTCGCTTCTGCAACTGCCCCCCGGAGTTTGGAGAAGTTTGCCGTCCCGCAGCGTGAGTGTAGGAGCCGGAGCTATGAACGCCAAGCGAATGTAAAACCGCCGCTCGTCGGGCGCCGAACATCGATCGTATCGCCAACGAGGGCGCACTGACCGTTATGGGCAACAGTCCTGTACGGCCGGCGTGCTGCTTTCATCACCAGACAGAGTCCGCTCCGCACGGGCCTTTTGAAAGTTGGGCTGCCTGCAGCCAAGGAAGTTATCTCCGCGAAAGATCCAACGATTGCCGAACTCTTGAAACCAGAAGGATACGGACCGCCCAGTTCGGGAAGAATCATCTGTGCGACCGCAACGAATTTTTACCCACCGTGCACGGCTTTGATGAGTTTTTCGAAAGCCTCTACCATCTAAATGCGGAGGACGAACCCGAGCATGCGGACCATCCAACCAATCCATCATTCCGAAGGCAGTTCGGTCCGCGCGGAGCAATGAAATGTTTTGCGACCGCAACTGCGGCCCCGGGCGATGATGCCCGCTTTGGTCCTCTTGGCAAACAGAAGTGTGAGAAAACCGGTCCTCTCAGCAAGAAACGCATGGAGACGATCGACGACGAGTCTCAAAGCGTCAGCAGATTTCATCGAACGCGCCAATCGAGACAAGAAGCCGTTCTTCGTTTGGTTCAATCCCAGCCGCATGCATATCTGGACTCGTCTCAAGCAGGAATCGCAGGGCAAAAACCGGGGTAGGCATCTATCCAGATGGTATGGTGGAATACGACGGGCAGGTTGGCGAGCTGCTGAAAAAACTCGACGATCTCGGCATTTCTAACAACACGATCGTGGTCTACACGACGGACAATGCGCCGAAACATTCAACTGGCCCGATGGCGGGCGTCCAAGTTTTCGTCGATGGCTCAACGCCATAGTATGGTCGTTGCTCAGCGGGGTGGTTGGCGTTCTCGCAGGTCTTTTTGTTCTGCGGCATCCGCTCGTTGCTGCCCTGACTGTGCCGACGGTGCTCGTGCTCATTCTCGGCGTCCAAGGACTGGTCATTGGCGCGCCCTGCAGATCATTGCCGGCCTCAAGGGTGGCGGCATCGGGCCGCTTATCCTGGGAGCGATCAACGGCCTGGTTGGTCTTCTGCTACTAGGGTCTCCCATCGCAGCCGCATTGGCCGTGCCGGTTGTCTTTGGTGCGCTGCTCCTCATTCAGGGGGCGGGATTGGTAATCCTGGCCTTTCGGGTTCGCAGCTAAGGCCTTCTCTTCGCAGGCTTACGGATTCTGCCGAATTCGCATAGTGCGCACGGCGCAGAGCGGGCACTCTGCTGCTGAAGCGACCGTCAAGACGGAAGTCACATGAATTTTGCCCCCCAGTCTAGTTTCAGGCGCCCGGTTGAAGATTCGTCGCATCCAGAGATGGTGCACGTCCCAGGGGGTACCTTCCTGATGGGCTCGGACAGGCATTATCCGGAAGAAGCGCCCGCCCACCGCGTCACCGTGGACGGATTTTGGATGGATCGGACCCCTGTAACCAATCGCCAGTTCCGCGACTTTATCAACGCGACCGGCTACGTCACCTTCGCCGAGATAACTCCTGAAGCGAAGGATTATCCAAACGCATTGCCGCAGATGCTCAAAGCTGGCTCCCTTGTCTTCACTCCGCCCAAAGAGGCCGTGGATCTGCGTTACTGGGGCGAGTGGTGGACCTTCGCCTTCGGCGCCAACTGGCGGCGGCCCTACGGACGCCACAGCAATATCCGTGGCCTCGAAGATCATCCCGTCGTCCACGTCTCATTACGCGACGTGGAAGCATACGCAAAATGGGCCGGGAAGGATCTGCCGACCGAAGCCGAGTGGGAATTCGCCGCGCGAGGCGGACTGAGCGAGGCGGAGTTCGCGTGGGGAGACGAACTGACCCCTGCTGGCAAACACCTGGCAAACACCTGGCAAGGTAACTTCCCGCACGAGAACCTCGCAGCCGATGGCTTCGAACGTACCTCGCCGGTGACCGCGTTTCCGCCGAATGGCTATGGCCTCTATGACATGATCGGCAATGTCTGGGAGTGGACTGCCGACTGGTATTCGGCGAAGCACGATGCCGATGCGCCGAAGGCTTGTTGCATACCGAAGAATCCGCGCGGCGGCGTCGAAGGCGAAAGCTACGACCCACGTACCCCAAACATCAGCATCCCCCGGAGAGTGCTCAAGGGAGGCTCACATCTGTGCGCGCCGAACTACTGCCGACGGTATCGCCCGGCAGCCCGTCATGCCGAGCCAATCGATACTTCGGCGAGCCATGTTGGATTCCGGTGCATCTCCAGGACGAAATCCTGATGAGGAAGACCATCGCCTAGCCTGCGACTACCGATGTCTCAGATGCTTCTCGGCGGAAGGGCTACCGCTGCGCTCGTGTCGACCTGCCTCAGCCTTCCCGACGAGCAAAATGTTTTCAGGCCAGGCATTTTCCACTGTGCTGCCTCGCTTGTAACCAGAGCATAACGTTTCGTGTGGCGGCGCTGAGGTTCGTCCCTCGACCGCGAACGGTGCGGTGTTGGATTCGTCTAGGCTCTTCTGACATGCGGCCACTTCTCCGAGGATGTCGGCTGTTGGCTTTGAGCCCTCGACGCATATGCGCGCGTTCGAGGCGGCTGCCGTTTGTGCATAGTCGATCGCTGGAAACACAGTCAAAGTGCAGTATCGGCATCAGCATGTCGGATGACAACATCTGATCTGCGGTGTGTGATTTCGTGCAGTTGAGTTAGCGCGCGTTAGGAATGGCCAACAGGGAGAAGAACTCGTCATGAGCGACAAAAAGATGAGCGACAAAAAGGCGTCCGAGAAGTCAGAACTCGCTACCGCGCCGAGCAGCGCAGGATTGAAACGCCGCGAATTGCTGTTGAGCGGCAGCTCTCTCGTCGCGGCCTCCGCGCTCGCAGCCGTCGGGTTGACGAGCCCTGCCCAGGCGCAGCAGGCGGCGACAGCGCCCGCAACTGCGTCCGCCGGACAGAAGCCCAACATCGTTGTCATCATGGGCGACGACATTGGCATCTGGAATCTTGGCGCTTATCACCGCGGCATGATGGCCGGCCGGACACCGAATTTGGACAAGATCGCCGCCGAAGGCATGCTGTTCACCGACTATTATGCCGAAGCGAGTTGTACGGCCGGCCGCGCCAACTTCATCACTGGCGAGCTGCCGATACGCACCGGTATGACTACGGTTGGCCAAGCCGGCGCTCCCACTGGCCTGCCGGCGCAGGCGGTAACGATCGCTCAGGCGCTAAAAGGGATGGGCTACGCGACCGGCCAATTCGGGAAGAACCATCTCGGTGATAAGAACGAGTTCTTGCCAACCGTTCACGGCTTCGACGAATTCTTTGGCTATCTCTATCATCTCGACGCGATGGAAGATCCGGCACATCCCGCCTATCCGCAGGATCTGCTGAACACCGTCGGTCCGCGGAACATGATTCATTCATATGCCACCAGCGTTGACGACGCGACGGTAGATCCACGCTGGGGCAGGGTAGGCAAGCAGAAGATCGAGGACGCCGGAACGCTCTATCCGAAGCGAATGGAAACTGTGGACGACGAAATCCGCGACTTCTCGCTGGCGTTCATCGACAAGGCGAAGGCTGAGAACAAGCCGTTTTTCCTGTGGCTCAACCCGACCCGCATGCACATCGTCACCCATCTGTCGCCGAAATATCAGGCGTTGCGCAACTCCAAGAACGGCTGGACGATCCATGAAGCCGGCATGGCGCAACTCGACGATGACGTCGGTATCGTCATGAAGAAGCTCAAAGACATGGGGGTCGACGACAACACCATCGTCATTTTCACGACCGACAACGGCACCGAAGTGTTCACCTGGCCCGACGGCGGACAGACGCCTTTCGCGCAGAGCAAAGGCACGGTGATGGAGGGCGGCTTCCGCGCGCCAGCAATGATCCGCTGGCCGGGAAAGGTGCCGTCGGGCAAGGTGGAAAATGGCATGATCTCCGGCCTCGACTGGTTCCCGACACTTGTTGCTGCCGCGGGCAATCCCAACATCGCCGAAGAATTGAAGAAGGGCAAACAGATCGGCGATACCACGTTCAAGTGCCATCTCGATGGTTACAATCAGATGGATATGATCACCGGCCAGGGGCCGTCGAAAAGGCACGAGATCTGGTACTTCGGCGAAAGCGAGCTCGGCGCGGTTCGCATCGATGACTACAAGTTTCGTTTCATCGACCAGCCTGGCGGTTGGCTGGGCGACAAAAGCAAGCCGGATGTACCCTACATAACCAACCTTCGCCTCGATCCGTTTGAGCGCACGGGGTGGCCAAACAACGGGACCAAGGAAGGCGCGCAGCAATATTTCGACTGGTTCAAATACGAATTCTGGCGCTTCGTATTTGTCCAACAACAGGTTGAAAAGCTGGCGATGACCGCGATTGAGTTTCCGCCGATGCAGAAAGGCGCGAGTTTTAATCTTGAGGCTGTGAAAGCGAAGATCGCTGCAGCCCAGGCTGCAATCGCCAAGTAAATTGAGCTTCGGTTGATTAACTTCGACGGGCGCCCTGATAAAGAGGCACCCGTCGTTTCTTTGTTCAAGCCAATCACGTGCGCGCGCCCTGCGGCAGCGAACGGGTGAGCTCTTGGTTCACAACAGGCGTATTCGGCCTATCGAGCGGAGTCGGGTTTAGACTTTAATCCGGACATCTCACGACTTGCTCAATGATCCAGCGGGCCTAAGCGGGGTCGACATTCATCGTGAGCCTACGATCGAGCTCGGAGCGACGAATTGTCTTCACCGCTCCGTCCTGTGGTGGACGGCGCAGGCTGGCGAAGGGAGCTGGCCAAACATTTCATCACGCGCAACCGAGAGCGACCCAGCTCCCAAGGCTGGTGAGTGGTAGCATCTGTGCAAGTGGTGGCGACGCCTTCCGACAGGATGTCTGCTCGTCCCACTCGTATCCTGCCACGTAAGCTGCGAGCTTCAATATTGACGCTGTTTAGCCAGAGAGGGGGCGGGAGGGAACGAGCTAAGCTGAACAAAGCTCCTGCAGTAGACTTAGGTAAGTCCGGCTTTGGTCTGCTCGGTCCGCTGAATATCGAACCACTCCAAGCTAAACCGGGCAGCTGGTCCTAGCGACGCAATGCGTGTGCGTGTGTTCCGGTCGTTAGGTCGATAGGACAAGGGCGAGCACTTCGCGCCGGCGCAAGTACTACAAGACACGTCGGTCCGCGCGATCGTTTAAGGGAAGGATGACGCCTTCGGATGAATGATTCTGCCCCGTGTTCTCGTGCGGCGAAGCCCCAAGCCTGTGGTGAACCCGAGTCCGCAGGAAATGGTTCCCCGAGCGATTTTTGCGGGAGTCAGACAAATTTCGCAGCGATATCAAACCTCTAGGCGGGTGAGTCCGTTCAGCAAAAAGTGATATTTGTGCAACATCCGTCCAAAAACGCGCCATTCCGACCTTATCCGAGGCACTCTGTCATTGCTTGATCGGAGGTCTTTGCCTCATATCGTGAGTGCGACGGAGGGGGGCATCCCAAGGTCGTCCCGTTTAAGTCTTTCGCTTAAGTCCCTCGCGTTCCGCGGGTGTGTCCGAAGGCGCGAAGTGGCTCAATCGGTGGATTTAAAAGGGGGTTCGGGAATTGGCCGTCCGGTCAGTGACCTTCCCTGAAGAGCAACTTGGAGGTTTAACATGAAGTTGGTTAAGAGCCTTTTGCTCGGCTCAGCGGCGGGTCTTATCGCCGTGGGCGGAGCGCAAGCAGCCGATCTCCCCGTGAAGGCCAAAGCGGTCGAATACGTGAAGATCTGCTCCCTGTACGGTGCGGGTTTCTACTA
>NZ_JBVVPC010000036.1:0-78856 GCF_055807355.1 Bradyrhizobium sp. Ken01 | reverse complement strand
TCGCCCGGCCGGCACCGCCTCCGCCGCCCCGGGTGGCCGTCGCGCCACCGCCGCCGCCGCGCCCGGCAGCACCTCCGCCGCGTCCTCCGGCGCCGCCGCCGGCGGCAAAGAAGTGCCCGCCGAACCAGCCCAGATGCTAGGCAGGGGCTAGGCCGCAGCGTGGTCTTTACGGAAGGGGGCCTCTCGCGGGCGAAAGCCGCCCCGAAAGGCCCTTATTTCCTTGCTTCTGGTCGAAATCGCGCTATACACCGCGCCATCTCACACGGAAGCATGGCTCACAAGGCCGTCCGGTGGCAGCCGGGGCGACAACGCTCTGTCCTGCTCACACGCTTCCGGAGGAACCAACCGGAGAATTAGAACGATGGCACTACCCGATTTCACTATGCGTCAGCTCCTCGAAGCCGGCGTGCACTTTGGTCACCAGTCTCACCGCTGGAATCCGAAAATGGCGCCGTTCATTTTCGGCGCCCGCAACAACATCCACATCGTCGACCTCGCGCAGACCGTGCCGTTGCTGCACAACGCCTTGCAGGCGGTCAGCGACACCGTCGCCAAGGGCGGCCGCATCCTGTTCGTCGGCACCAAGCGCCAGGCGCAGGACGGCGTTGCCGACGCGGCCAAGCGCTGCGCTCAGTACTTCGTCAATTCGCGCTGGCTCGGCGGCACGCTGACCAACTGGAAGACGATCTCGGGCTCGATCAAGCGCCTGCGTCATCTCGACGACGTGCTCGCCGGCGGCGATGCCTCCTCCTACACCAAGAAGGAGCGCCTGACGCTTCAGCGCGAGCGCGACAAGCTCGACCGCTCGCTGGGCGGCATCAAGGACATGGGCGGTCTGCCCGACCTGATCTTCGTGATCGACACCAACAAGGAAGACATCGCGATCCAGGAAGCCCAGCGGCTCAACATCCCGGTCGCGGCGATCGTCGACACCAATTCGGATCCGAAGGGCATCACCTATGTGGTGCCGGGAAATGACGACGCCGGCCGCGCGATCGCGCTCTATTGCGATCTGATCGCGCGCGCAGCCATTGACGGCATTTCGCGCGCCCAGGGCGATTCCGGAATCGACGTCGGCGCTTCGGTTCGGCCGGTCGCAGAAGAGCTGCCCGCTGCCACGAGCGGCTTCCAGGGCCTTGCCGGTCCGCGCGGCACCTCCGACGACCTCAAGAAGCTCCCGGGCGTGTCGGGCGCGATCGAGAAGAAGTTCAACGACCTCGGCATCTTCCACTTCTGGCAGCTGGCCGAGCTCGACCACGACACCGCGCACAAGATCGGCGAAGAAGTCGGCCTGCCGAGCCGCGCGGACGCCTGGGTGGCCAAGGCCAAGGCGCTGACCGCGGAAGCGGAATAGTCAAAAAGAGCGATGGGTTGGCCGGACAAGTTCCGGCCACCATTTCAGTTGACGCGAATTCCTGAGATGGACCGCGGCGAGGCGATCTGGCCGCGCCGCGGCAAACCGGCAGGCAAAAAGGATTTTGAACGATGGCAACGATCACAGCTGCGATGGTCAAGGACCTGCGCGAGTCGACCGGCGCAGGCATGATGGACTGCAAGGCCGCGCTGACCGAAAACGACGGCAACATGGAAGCGGCGCAGGATTGGCTGCGCAAGAAGGGCCTGTCGAAGGCCGCCAAGAAGTCGGGCCGCGTCGCTGCCGAGGGGCTGATCGGCGCGCTCACCAAGGGCAACAAGGGCGTCGTGGTCGAGGTTAATTCAGAGACCGATTTCGTGGCGCGCAACGGCCAGTTTCAGGGCCTCGTCAAGATGGTCGCCCAGGTCGCATTCAACGTCGGCGCCGATGTCGAGAAGATCAAGGCCGCCAAGGTCGGCGACGTCACGATCGAAACTGCGATCAATGACGCGATTGCCACCATCGGCGAGAACATGACGCTGCGCCGCGCAGATTCGCTCGAGGTCAGCCAGGGCGTGGTGTCGAGCTACGTCCATGGCGCGGTCGTCGAGGGCGCCGGCAAGATGGGCGTGATCGTGGCACTGGAATCGCCCGGCAAGGCCGATGAGCTCGCAACGCTTGGCCGTCAGATCGCGATGCATGTCGCGGCCGCCAACCCCCTGGCGCTCGATCCGTCCGGTCTCGATCCGGCGGTCGTCAAGCGCGAAAAGGACGTGCTCGCCGACAAATATCGCCAGCAGGGCAAGCCCGAGAACGTGATCGAGAAGATCGTCGAGTCCGGCCTAAAGACCTATTACAAGGAAGTCTGCCTGCTCGAGCAGGCCTTCATCCACGACACCGGCAAGTCGGTGGCGCAGGCGGTGAAGGAAGCCGAAGGCAAGATCGGCGGCGCGGTGAAGATCGCGGGCTTTGTGCGCTATGCTCTCGGTGAGGGAATCGAGAAGCAGGAAAGCGACTTCGCGGCCGAGGTCGCGGCGGCCAGCGGCAAGAAGTAAGCGCCGGAACGTTCCCTCCGGCGTGCCGCCGGAAGCGGCGCCCGGACAAGGAAAGTGCTCATGACTGATCCGGTCTATCGTCGCGTCGTGATCAAGCTGTCCGGCGAATATCTCGCGGGACCGCAGGGTTTTGGCATTGATCAGCCGACCATCGACCGGGTCGCCGACGATCTGATCGCAGCCCGCCATCTCGGCACCGAAATCGCCGTCGTGATCGGCGGCGGCAACCTCTTTCGCGGCGTCGAGGTCTCCTCGCGCGGCGTGTCGCGCCCCACCGGCGACACCATGGGCATGCTCGCCACGATGATGAACTGCCTCGCGCTCGAAGCCACGATCGAGCGCAAGGGCACGCCCGCGCGCACGCTGTCGGCCTTCGTCATGCCCGAGATTTCCGAGCTGTTCACCCGCACCGCGGCGCACAAATACCTCGCCGAGGGCCGGATCGTGTTGCTCGGCGGCGGAACCGGTAATCCGTTCTTCACCACCGACACGACCGCAGTGCTACGCGCCGCCGAGATCGGCGCCCAGGCGGTGCTGAAGGCGACCAATGTCGACGGCGTCTACTCGGCCGACCCGAAGAAGGACCCGACGGCGACGCGATTCGACCGTCTGACGCATTCGCAGGCGATCGAGGGCGGCTACAAGGTGATGGATGCGACCGCCTTCGCGCTTGCCCGCGAGACGTCGCTGCCTATCATCGTGTTCTCGATCGCGGAGCCGGGTTCGATCGGCGCTGTACTGCGTGGCGGCGGCCACGGAACCATTGTCGCCGGCTGACGGCTTGTCGTTGCACCCTGAGGGTGGGTGCGGAGAGGTCGCCGGGATTTTGAAGGAGAAACGTGATGGCCACGGATAATTTCGATCTCAACGAAGTCAAGCGCCGCATGCAGGGCGCGATCCAGTCGCTCAAGCACGAACTTGGCGGCCTGCGCACCGGTCGCGCCTCCGCCTCGATGCTCGATCCGGTGCAGGTCGACGCCTATGGCAGCCACATGCCGCTGAACCAGCTCGCCACCGTCAGCGTGCCGGAGCCGCGCCTGATCTCGGTGCAGGTCTGGGACAAGTCGATGGTCAAGGCGGTGGAGAAGGCGATCGTCGATTCCAATCTCGGCCTGTCGCCGGCGACCGAAGGCCAGGTGCTGCGCCTGCGCATCCCCGAACTCAACGAGGAGCGCCGCAGGGAGCTCGTCAAGGTCGCGCACAAATACGCGGAAGCCGCCAAGGTCGCCGCGCGCCATGTCCGCCGCGATGGTCTCGACGTTCTCAAGAAGCTCGAGAAGAATCACGAGATGTCCGAGGACGATCAGAAGCGCCACGCCGACGAGGTGCAGAAGGCGACCGACGGCACGATCTCCGAGATCGACCAGTTGCTGGCCGCCAAGGAAAAAGAAATCCTCACCGTCTAGAGCGCGGTGGATCGCGCTCTAGGTTATTGTTCGTGCATGATCTTTTCGGAAAACCGCTTCGCACTTTGCGCTAACGCGGCCCTTCGGGTCCGGATCATGCTTTAAGGCAACCTCATGTCCAACGCCGCCGCGCCCGCAACGGAAGGACCAGATCGGTCCGATGCGCCTGCGCATGTCGCCATCATCATGGATGGCAACGGACGTTGGGCGGCCGCGCGTGGCTTGCCACGGGCGGAAGGCCATCGCCGCGGCGTGGAGGCCCTGCGCCGCGTGGTTCGCGCGTCGCATGAGCTTGGCATCCGCTATCTCACCATCTTCTCCTTCAGCTCGGAAAACTGGTCGCGTCCGGCGAGCGAGATCGGCGATCTGTTCGGCCTGTTGCGCCGCTTCATCCGCAACGATCTGGCGAGCCTGCATCGCGACGGCGTCAAGGTCCGCATCATCGGCGAGCGGGACGGGCTGGAGGGCGACATCTGCGCACTTCTCAACGAGGCGGAGGAGCTGACGCGCGATAACACGCGCCTCACGCTCGTCGTCGCCTTCAATTACGGCTCCCGGCAGGAGATCGCGAAGGCGGCGCAGAAGCTCGCGCGCGAAGTCGCCGAGGGCCGGCGCAGTCCTGACACGATCGATGCCGAGACATTGGGGGCGCATCTCGACGCGCCCGACATTCCCGATCCCGATCTCATCATCCGCACCAGTGGCGAGCAGCGCCTGTCCAACTTCCTGATGTGGCAGGCCGCCTATAGCGAGCTCGTCTTCGTGCCGATTCACTGGCCCGATTTCGACAAGGCGGCGCTGGAAGGCGCAATCGCCGAATTCGCCAGGCGCGAGCGCCGTTTCGGCGGCCTGGTCGCGAAAACCGCCTCGTGAGCGAACCCGACTCCGCACCGGCCGGCGCTCAGCCTGCCCCGAGCAATCTCGTGATGCGAATCCTCGCAGCGCTGGTGCTGGCGCCGCTCGCCATTGCGCTCGCTTATGCCGGCGGCTGGCTGTGGGCACTCCTCGTCACCCTGGTGTCGATCGGACTGTTCGCGGAGTGGCTGATGGTGGTGGGCGCAAGCTCGACCGCGCTGACCGGGGCGGGGACGATCGTCATCGCCACGATGGGCTTGTGCGTTGCCTTCGGCGCGCTGAAGACCGCAATCATCACTGGCCTGATTGGCGGTGCGATCGTGACGGTGATCGCGCGGGGCAAGTTCGTCTGGGCGGCCTCCGGATTCGCCTATGCGTCGGCGGCGCTACTCGCCTCGATCCTGCTGCGGAAGGATCTTGTGAACGGCTTCGCCGCGTTGATGTTCGTGCTGCTCGTGGTGTGGGCGACCGATATCGGCGGCTATTTCGCCGGCCGCGGCATCGGCGGACCGAAGCTGTGGCCGCGCGTGAGCCCGAAGAAGACCTGGGCAGGGGCGCTCGGCGGCTTTGCCGCGAGCCTTTTGGTCGCCGCCGGCTTTGCCGCTTGCGGGATCGGAAAGATGGCTCCATTGCTGCTCGTCGCCGCGGTCCTCTCGGTCGTGTCGGCCTGCGGCGATCTGTTCGAATCCGCGGTCAAGCGGCGCTTCGATGTCAAGGATTCCAGTCACTTAATTCCCGGCCACGGCGGGCTATTGGACCGCCTGGACGGTTTTGTCGCTGCCATCCTGGTGGCATGGATTATCGGCTTCCTCCGCCATGGTGTGCATAGCGCCGGAAGCGGTCTTATGGTTTGGTGAACATATGAGCGCGGTTCCATTGCGTAACAACAAGGCTGCGGCGTCGACCGTCCGCAGCGTCACGGTTCTCGGCGCCACCGGCTCGATCGGCGACAGCACGATGGATCTGCTGCGCGCCTCTCCGGAGCGCTACCGTGTCGAGGCGCTGACGGCGAACAGCAATGTCGAGGCGCTGGCAAAGCTCGCGAAGGAGTTTTCCGCGCGCTTCGTCGCGATCGCCGACACCTCAAAATTTGCCGAGCTCAAGGCTGCGCTCGCGGGCACCGGCACCGAATGCGGCGCCGGCGAAAGCGCGGTGATCGAGGCCGGCGCGCGTCCGGCCGATTGGGTGATGGCCGCCGTGAGTGGCGCGGCCGGGCTGAAGCCGGCACTGGCGGCGGTCGATCGCGGCGCGCATGTCGCGCTCGCCAACAAGGAGTGTCTCGTCTGCGCCGGCGATTTCTTCATGCAGCGCGCGGCGAAAGCGGGCGCCTGCATCCTGCCTGCGGATTCCGAGCACAATGCGTTGTTCCAGGCGCTCGCCTCGGGCAATCGCGACGAGCTCGTCCGTGTCATCATCACGGCCTCCGGCGGCCCGTTCCGCACCTGGAACCCCGCCGACATCGAGCAGGCGACACTCGAGCAAGCCCTGAAGCATCCGAACTGGAGCATGGGCCAGAAGATCACGATCGATTCCGCGTCGATGATGAACAAGGGGCTCGAGGTGATCGAGGCTTCCTATCTGTTTGCGCTCTCGCCCGACGAGATCGACGTCCTCGTTCATCCGCAGTCGATCATCCACGGCATGGTCGAGTTCTCCGATCGCTCGGTCGTCGCCCAGCTCGGCGCACCCGACATGCGCACGCCGATCGCGCATTGCCTCGGCTGGCCCGACCGCATCAAGGGGCCGGCGGCCAAGCTCGATCTGGCCAAGATCGGCCAGCTGACCTTCGAGGCGCCGGATTTCGAGCGCTTCCCCGGGCTGCGCTTGGCCTTCGATTCGCTCCGGACCGGGAAGGGGGCGACCACGGTCTACAACGCCGCCAACGAGGTCGCGGTCGCCGCCTTCATCGCCGGCAAGATCCGGTTTGGTGCGATTGCCCGGCTGGTGGAGGCGACGCTGGACGACTGGGTTCGTGGCGGGAACCAGGCCCCGCTGACGTCGGCGGACGATGCAATCGCTGTTGACCATGTTGCGCGAAATAGGGCTGCCGCCCTATTGCCTCAAATTGCCTTAAAGGCATCCTAGATGGTTCGGGGCCAGGGCCTAGCGGCGCTGGATGAGGGAATTCGATGATCGACTTTTTCGTCCATAGTTTCAATACGTTGAGCCATGGGCTCCTCGGCTACGCGGTTCCCTTCCTGTTCGTCCTGACCATCGTCGTGTTCTTCCATGAGCTCGGCCATTTCCTGGTCGCGCGCTGGGCGGGCGTCCGCGTGTTAACTTTTTCGCTCGGTTTCGGACCTGAGCTGGTGGGCTTCAACGACCGCCATGGCACCCGCTGGAAGATCTCGGCGATCCCGCTCGGCGGCTACGTCAAGTTTTTCGGCGACGAGAGCGAGGCTTCGACGCCGTCGTCCGAGAAGCTCGCGGCCATGACGGCCGAGGAGCGCGCCGGCAGCTTCCATCACAAGAAGGTCGGCCCGCGCGCCGCTATCGTTGCCGCCGGACCGATCGCCAATTTCATCCTGGGAGCGCTGATCTTTGCCGGCATGGCGCTGTATTACGGCAAGCCGAGCACGATCGCGCGCGTCGACGGTGTCGTCGCCGACGGCGCTGCGGCGGCAGCCGGCTTCAAGATCGGCGACGTCGTCGTCCAGATCGACGGCAAGCCGATCGAAAGCTTTGCCGACATGCAGCGCATGGTTGCAATGAATGCCGGTTCGCCGCTTGCCTTCCAGGTCAAGCGTGACGGCGCCATCGTGTCGCTGACCGCGACGCCGGCGCTGCTCGAGCGCAAGGATCCCTTCGGCAACAGCCACCGTCTCGGCGTGCTCGGCGTCGAGCACAAGTCTCAGGCCGGTGAGGCCTCGACATCGCCGGTCGGCGTCGGCGAAGCGCTCAAGATCGGGGTGGAGCAGGTCTGGTTCATCATCACCAGCACCTTCAAGTTCCTGGGCTCGTTGTTCGTCGGCAACGGCAATCCGAACGAGGTCAGCGGCGTGCTCGGCATTGCCAAGATGTCGGGGCAGGCGGCCAGCGCCGGGTTCCAGTTCGTGATCAACCTCTGCGCAGTGCTCTCGGTGTCGATCGGCCTGCTGAATCTGTTCCCGATCCCGTTGCTCGATGGCGGTCACCTTATGTTCTATGCGGCGGAGGTTGCCCGTGGTCGGCCCCTGTCCGAGCGGACTCAAGAGATGGGATTCCGAATCGGGCTGGGCTTGGTGCTGATGTTGATGGTGTTTGCGACCTATAACGACATCCTGCGGATGGCCGCATCCTGATAGGGGCTTTTTTGTGGCGTTGCCCGGGCGTTGCTCTTGGGCAACGTCTTGGAATGAAAATGAAATTACGGCGCGCTCGACCGTTTGCGGCGTCGGTGAAATTGTCTACAAGCGGCTTGAACTTGGGGAATCTCCAGACCGGCGTTGGGGTTGGGTCTGGTACGGAATGATAAGGGCGCGTTGCGCAATGAAGTTTGGACTGCGACTCCGGGGGGGCTTGCTCGCAACCCTGATCATGTTCGGCGCGCCGGTGCTTGCCCCGGTTGGGGCTGCCTTTGTGTCTTCGTCTGCGCTTGCTCAGACCGTGCAGTCGATTTCCGTCGAAGGAAATCGCCGGGTCGAGGTGGAGACGATCCGCTCCTACTTCAAGCCGGGTCCCGGCGGTCGCCTGGATCAGGGTGCCATCGACGACGGCCTCAAGGCGCTGATCGAGACCGGCCTGTTCCAGGACGTCAGGATCAACCGCGGCGCCGGTGGCCAGATCGTCGTCTCCGTGGTGGAAAACCCGGTGATCGGCCGCATTGCCTTCGAGGGCAACAAGAAGATCAAGGACGAGCAGCTCACCGGTGAAGTCCAGTCCAAGGCGCGCGGCACCTTCTCCCGCGCCATGGTGCAGTCCGACACGCTGCGAATCGCCGAAATCTATCGCCGTTCCGGCCGCTACGACGTCCGCGTCACGCCTGAAGTCATCGAGCAGCCGAACAACCGCGTCGATCTCATCTTCACGGTCGAGGAGGGCGCCAAGACCGGCGTCAAGTCGATCGAGTTCGTCGGCAACAACGCGTACTCGTCCTACCGCCTGCGCGACGTCATCAAGACGCATGAATCGAATCTGCTGAGCTTCCTCGCCAGCAGCGACATCTACGATCCCGATCGGGTCGAGGCCGACCGCGACCTGATCCGCCGCTTCTATCTCAAGAACGGTTTCGCCGACGTCCAGGTCGTCGCCGCGCTCACCGAATACGATCCGGAGAAGAAGGGCTTCAATGTCACCTTCAAGATCGAGGAAGGCTCGCAATACCGGGTCGGCTCGATCGACTTCCGCTCCAGCATTCCGAACTTCGATCCCACATCGATGCGCAACTATTCGCGCGTCAATGTCGGTTCGCTCTACAACGTCGAATCGGTCGAGAAATCGGTCGAGGAGATGCAGATCGAAGCCTCGCGGCGCGGTTATGCCTTCGCCGTGGTCCGTCCCGGCGGCGACCGCAATTTCGAGGCGCACACCGTGTCGGTCGTGTTCAACATCGACGAGGGTCCGCGCACCTATATCGAGCGTATAAACCTTCGCGGCAACACCCGCACGCGCGACTACGTGATTCGTCGCGAGTTCGACGTCTCCGAAGGCGATGCCTACAACCGCGCGCTCGTCGACCGTGCCGAGCGCCGCTTGAAGAACCTCGACTATTTCAAGAGCGTGAAGATTACGACGGAGCCCGGCTCGTCGAGCGACCGCGTGATCCTGCTCGTCGACATGGAAGAGAAATCGACCGGCGACTTCTCGGTCTCGGGTGGTTACTCCACCACCGACGGCGCGCTGGCCGAAGTCTCGGTCTCCGAGCGCAATTTGCTCGGCCGCGGCCTGTTCGCCAAGGCGGCGGTGACCTACGGCCAGTATGCCCGCGGCTACTCGCTGTCGTTCGTCGAACCCTATCTGCTCGACTACCGGGTCGCGCTCGGTCTCGACCTCTATCAGCGTGAGCAGAAGTCCAACAGCTACATCTCCTACGGCACCAAGACGCTCGGCTTCTCGCCGCGCCTCGGTTTCTCCCTGCGTGAAGATCTGTCGCTGCAGGTGCGCTACTCGATCTACAGGCAGGAAATCACGCTGCCGTCCTACCTGGCGAACTGTAACAACAATTTGGGCACGGCGGCTTTTAACCCGAGCCCGGCCTTCGCCAATGCAAATGGGATCGACCTGAGCTCGACGAACGGCCTCGGCTGCTACAGCGATGGCGAAGCTTCGCTGCCGGTGCGCAAGGAGCTTGCCAACGGCAAGACCCTGACCTCGGCGCTCGGCTACACGCTGACCTACAACACGCTCGACAACAACAAGAACCCCACCGACGGTCTGTTGGTCGATTTCCGGCAGGACTTCGCCGGCGTCGGCGGCGACGTCTCCTATCTGAAGACTGTGGTCGACGCGAAGTACTACACTCCTCTGGTGTCGGATATCGTCGGTCTCGTTCGCCTCCAGGGCGGCATGCTGAACAAGATGGGCAGCGATCTGCGCATGCTCGATCATTTCCAGATGGGTCCGAACCTCGTCCGCGGCTTTGCCCCGAACGGTATCGGACCGCGCGATTTGAACCCCTTCGGTACGCAGGACGCGCTTGGCGGCACCAAATATTGGGGTGCTTCGCTCGAATTGCAGATGCCGTTCTGGTTCCTGCCGAAGGAAGTGGGTCTGAAGGGCGCCGTCTACGCCGACGCTGGCGGGCTGTTCGACTATCAGGGCCCGACGACGTGGTCGGTGACGAACGAAATGACCACGACCAAGAATTCGACGTGCACGCCGTCGACCGTCAATCCAGCCTCGGCTGGAACCTGCACCGGCCTGGTGTATGACAACGGCAATGCGGTCCGCTCGTCGGTCGGCGTCGGCTTGATCTGGGCCTCGCCGTTCGGTCCGCTGCGCTTCGACTATGCCGTGCCGCTGACCAAGGGCAAGAACGACCGTACGCAGGAGTTCCGGTTCGGCGGCGGCACCTCGTTCTAATTCGAACAGCAAGGCACGATCCGGACTACGGAGCCGGTTTCCGAAAGGGATCGTGCCAATCCAGGAGATGAGGCATGATGCGGCTTGGCCGCTTCATGCCGAAGCCGGACCGCGACGGGGTGGAATGGCGCAGCCGACCTTCTTCACACAGCCGCCCGCCTCAGCGCTGGCCGACATAGCCACGCTGACCAAGGCGGAGCTGGTCGATCCCGCCAGGGGCGGCCAAATCATCAGGGGTCTGGCTTCGCTCGACGAAGCCGGCCCGATGCACCTGACGTTCTTCGACAATCTCAAATATGCCGATGAGCTCAAGGCGACCAAGGCCGGTGCTTGCCTGGTGAGCCCACGCTTCGAGGCCCGGGTGCCCGCGCATGTCGCCGTGCTGCGGGCGCCACAGCCGTTCCGCGCCTTCGTCAGGATCGCGCGGGAGTGGCATGGCGACGCGCTCCGGCCGCAATCCTGGACCGGCAACGACGGCATCGCGCCGTCGGCCATCATCGATCCGACGGCCAGGCTCGAGGACGGCGTGATCGTCGATCCCCTGGCCGTGATCGGCCCTGACGTGGAGATCGGCAGCGGCACGGTGGTCGGTGTGGGGGCCGTGATCGGCCCCGGCGTCAAGATCGGCCGGGACTGCAATGTCGGCGCACGCACGGCCATCCAGTGCGCGCTGATCGGCAACGACGTGCTGATCCACCCCGGCTGCTCGATCGGCCAGGACGGCTACGGATTCATCTTCTTCGGCCCCGAGGGCCACCTGAAGGTGCCCCAGACCGGCCGCGTGCTGATCCAGAACAACGTAGAGGTCGGCGCCGGCACCACGATTGATCGTGGGTCCTTGCGCGACACCGTGATCGGAGAGGGGACCAAAATCGACAATCAGGTCCAGATCGGCCACAATGTGACCATTGGCCGGCACTGCCTGCTGGCAGCCCAGATCGGTCTTGCCGGCAGCCTCACCCTCGGCGACAACGTGGCGTTGGGAGCGAAGGTGGGCATCAACAATCACGTCAAGATCGGGGATGGAGCTCAGGTGACTGCCATGAGCGGCGTCAAGGACGACGTCCCTCCCAACGGACGATGGGGTGGTTTTTTCGCCAAGCCGACCAGACAGTGGTTCAAGGAAATTTTGGCGGTGGAGCGCCTGGCGCGCGACAGCAAGGCCGATCCGAAGCAGGAGGAACGGGAGTGACGGACGAAGCACCGGTCAGGTTCGAGCTTGTGGACATCAACATGATCCTGCAAACGCTCCCGCACCGCTTTCCGATGCTGCTGATCGATCGCGTGATCAACATCCGCACCGATTACAGCGGCATCGGCATCAAGAACGTCACCTTCAACGAGCCGCCGTTCCAGGGCCACTTTCCCGATCGCCCGGTCTATCCCGGCGTCATGATGATCGAAGCGATGGCGCAGACTGCCGGTGTGATCGGCATCAAGTCGGTCGAGGGCACCGATAAGCCGCGCGCTGTGTATTTCCTGACCATCGACAAGTGCAAGTTCCGCAAGCCGGTGCTGCCCGGCGATACCATCGAATACCACATGCGCTCGATCGGCCGCCGCAAGGCCATGTGGTGGTTTCACGGCGACGCCAAGGTCAACGGCCAGGTGGTTGCGGAGGCCGACGTCGGCGCCATGCTGACCGACTGAGCGGGATCAACTTCTCTGGATACGCTCGCGTGCAGCACACGCGTACCGGCCACCGCTGACCTCGCGCTTGATGTTCTGCTTGAAGAACTGGCCCATGGACGGTGCGCCCAGCAGGCGCTCGACCGTGTCGATTGGCACGCCGCAATAGCGGTCATAAACGCCGTCCACAGCCACAATGAGGGTCTGCTGCGCACGGTCGTAACAGACCCGCTGAAGCACCGTGCTGCGGCTGATGTCGCGGCATTCGAATGTCTTGAGATCGACGAGGCGGTTTTCGGCGGTCTCGATCGTCTCTGACACGATCGGCGCAGTCACGAGCTGTGCGAGGAGAAGTGCCAGGGCCCTGACCACGATACCTGAAGCTCCGCGTGAACTTGTTGATGAGCCGGGAAGGCTGCTTCACCCGGCACTTGAAACACGGAGAGATCATACGTCACTGGACAGATCGGGCATAGTCGCGCTAACCAGCGGAAAACCGAGCGACTTCAACACCTAATCAGACCTTCTTGATGAGTCAGATTGCTTGATGAGTAAGATTGATCCCACCGCACGGATCGCGGACGGCGCCGTGATCGGCGAGGGCACCGAGATCGGCCCCTTCTGCATCATCGGCCCGCATGTCGTGATCGGCAGTAACTGCAAGCTGATCGGACATGTGCATATCACCGCGCAGACCACGATCGGTGACGATTGCACCATCTATCCGTTCGCCTCGCTCGGCACGCCGCCGCAATCGCTCAGCTATCGTGGCGAATTGACGAAGCTCAAGATCGGTTCGGGCTGCACCATCCGCGAGTCCGTGACCATGAACGCCGGCACGGTCGCAGGCGGCGGCATCACAGAGGTCGGCGACCGCAACTATTTCATGAACTGCAGCCATGTCGGCCACGACTGCCATGTCGGCAACGACGTGATCTTCGCGACCTCGGCCACGCTCGGCGGTCACTGCGAGATCGGTGATTTCGTCTTCATCGGCGGCCTGTCCGCGGTGCACCAGTTCACCCGCATCGGCCCGCAGGTTATGGTCGGCGGCGTGTGCGGCGTGCGCGATGACGTCATTCCGTTCGGCCTCGTCAACGGCCAGTATGCGGTGCTTGAAGGCCTCAACCTGATCGGCATGAAGCGGCGCAAGTTCACAAAGCAGCGGCTTGCGACCGTGCGCGCGTTCTACCAGAAACTCTTCCATGGCCCCGCTACCTTTGCCGAACGCCTGGAGGCGGCGCGGCCGCTCGCCGGTGAAGATCCGGCCATCGGCGAAATCCTCGACTTCATCGGCAAGGGCAAGCGCCCGCTCTGTCTTCCCGCCATCGCGAAGTGATGATGCGATGGCCCCGGGCATGACATCGGCGGCTTCGGAGATTTCATCGCCGGTCGGCGTGGTCGCCGGCGGCGGCGCGATGCCGTTCGCGGTTGCCGACTCGCTCGCTGCCCGCGGCATTACACCAGTGCTATTTCCCCTTCGGGGGGCCTGCGATCCGGCACGGGTGGAAAAATTCCGTCATCGTTGGATCTCGGTCGGCCAGCTCGGCCGCGCCATGCGGCTGTTTCGCGAGGAGGGCTGCCGCGACCTGATCTTCATCGGCACGCTGGTGCGGCCTTCGCTCTCGGAGGTCCGGGTCGACTTCACGACGCTGCGGCTGCTCGGCAATGTCATCCGCGCCTTCCGCGGCGGCGACGATCATCTGTTGTCCGGCGTCGGGCGCATTCTCGAGCAGGGCGGCTTTCGCATGGTCGGCATCAAGGATGTCGCGCCCGACCTCTTGATGCCCGAGGGCTGCATCAGCCGCGCCTGGCCGAGCGACACCGGCAAGACCGACATCGAGCGCGGACGCGCGGTGCTGACCGCGCTCGGTCCGTTCGACATCGGCCAGGCTGCGGTCGTGATCGACGGCCATGTGGTGGCAGTCGAGGATATCGAGGGCACCGATGCGCTGCTCGCGCGCGTGGCCAGGCTGCGCGAAGAGGGCCGCATCCGCGCCGCCACCGGGCGAGGCGTGCTGGTGAAGGTCCCAAAGAGCGGGCAGGATCTGCGCTTCGACCTGCCGACGATCGGCCCGCGCACCCTTGAGGGCGTCGCCGCCGCCGGGCTCGCCGGCATTGCCGTCGTCGCCGGCAACACCATCGCCGCCGAGCCGCAGGCAATGATCGCGCTCGCCGACGCAAAATATCTCTTCGTCATCGGCCTGCCGGCGTGATGCAGGGCCGCGATCCCAAGCGCAAGATCTTCCTGATCGCCACGGAGGAATCCGGCGACCGGCTCGGCAGCGCCTTGATGAAGGTGCTGCGCCAGCGCCTCGGCGACGGCGTGCAGTTCGTGGGCGTCGGCGGCCACACCATGGCGCGCCAGGGGCTGGAGACGCTGTTTCCGATCGAGGAGCTCTCGATCGTCGGCTTCGCCGCGGTCGTGCAGCAAATGCCGAAGATCCTGCGGCTGATCCGCGAGACCGCGGAGGCCGTGACCGAAGCCGCGCCGGACGCGCTCGTCATCATCGACAGCCCCGACTTCACCCACCGTGTCGCCCGCCGCGTGCGGACGCGCAATCCGGCGATCCCGATCGTCGACTACGTCTCGCCGCAGCTCTGGGCCTGGCGGCCGGGGCGGGCGCGAACCATGCTCGGCTACGTCGACCATGTGCTCGGCCTGTTGCCGTTCGAGCCGGAGGAATATCGCAAGCTCGGCGGTCCGCCATGCAGCTATGTCGGCCATCCCCTGATCGAGCAATTGCCCTCGCTGCGGCCGAACGCGGAGGAGCAGGCGCGCCGCGACGGCGAGCCGCCGGTCTTGCTGGTATTGCCCGGCAGCCGCCGCAGCGAAATCAGGCACCATCTCGACGTGTTCGGCGCCACGCTCGGCCGATTGCAGACGGACGGCCGCGCGTTCGAACTGATGCTGCCGACCATGCCGCATCTCGAAGCCACCATTCGCGAAGGCATCGCGAACTGGCCGGTCAAGCCGCAAATCGTGGTCGGCGAGAACGAGAAGCGCGCCGCCTTCCGCATCGCGCGCGCGGCACTGGCAAAATCCGGCACGGTGACGCTGGAGCTCGCGCTATCGGGCATTCCGATGGTGACGGCCTATCGCGTCGGCGCGATCGAAGCCTTCATCCTGCGCCGCGCGATCCGCGTCTCCTCGGTG
This sequence comes from Bradyrhizobium sp. Ken01, assembly GCF_055807355.1. Taxonomy (NCBI): domain Bacteria; kingdom Pseudomonadati; phylum Pseudomonadota; class Alphaproteobacteria; order Hyphomicrobiales; family Nitrobacteraceae; genus Bradyrhizobium; species Bradyrhizobium sp. Ken01. The sequence continues at coordinate 63,400 of NZ_JBVVPC010000036.1, read as the reverse complement.
ATCCTCGCCAATCTCGTGATCGGCAAGGATGTCATCCCGGAGTTCCTGCAGGAAGACTGCACGCCGGAGAAGCTGGCGCCCGCGCTCTCGCAGCTTCTGACCGATTCACCGCTGCGCCGGCAGCAGGTGGAAGCGTTCGCGCAGCTCGATGCGATCATGTCGACCGGCAACAAGTCGCCGAGCGTGCTCGCAGCCGACATCGTGCTGGCGACGATGCGCAAGGGCAGGCGGGCTAGCTAGGACGTGTACTCATAAACGTCGGCTTGCCAGCGCAAAGCGGAAGCCTCCTAACCTTGGGCGTGATCGGCGGTTTGTGACCCGTTGCAGACATTGTTGCATCAGATGAGTCCGACGCGTCCGCAAAACAATTGGCTTCCTATACGGGATAGCGCCATTTCAACGCACGGCGCAGGAAAAGCAAAGCCACGATTATCGCAACGGCCGCGATCCATAGGAAGGCCGGAACGGGCGATTGATTGTGAATGTGGGCAATGTACAGAACCAGGGCCAACAAGACGGCAACTAGCGCGTTCGACACCCAATACAACGGAGAGCGCCCAATTCCAGCTGCTGCGAGTTCTGCCGCGCGTTCACTCGCCCGCCTGGTAAGCCACCAATAAAAGCCGAAAGAAGCGAGCGCAATGATCCAGGACATTCCCAGTTTTTCTCATGAAACTTTGTCGAAGGCTTTATTGAGAATACTCAAATTGAGTGGATCAGTTCAACGCACCCGACCGCCGCCCAGCACTTCGCCTTCTGGCCCATCGCGGACTCAGGGAGAGGTACGCCAACGCGACCGCTATCGGATACGGAGCGGACCTCTACGAGGCAGCTCCGGTTGTGAGTACACGCTCTAGCCGAGACCAGCATCGACCTGAAAACATTGCCGCGTGATGCGCTGGCTCTCGTCGGAGGCGAGGAACAGCGCCATGTTGGCGACGTCGTCGGGTGTCACCGCGTCGGGAATGGCCTGACGCGTGCGCAGCTCGGCGACCACCTGGTCATCCGGATACCACAGCCGGCGCTGACGCTCCGTGATCACCATCCCCGGCGCGATCGCGTTGACGCGGATGCGGTCGGGCCCGAGCGACCGGGCCAGGGAGTTGGTGAAGCCGACGATCGCGGCCTTCGCCGCGGCGTAGACCGGCAGCCCCGGCGCGCCGCGCATCCAGGCAATCGACGACATGTTGATGATCGAACCGCCGCCGCGCGCCTGCATCTGCGGCACCACCGCTTGCGCGGCAAAGAAGACGTGCTTGAGGTTGACACCGATCATCCAGTCGAACTCGATCGGGGTGACCTCGGCCAGTACCTGACGCTGGTCATTGGCGGCGTTGTTGACGAGAACCGCGGCATCGCCAAGCGTTCCGTGAACCTGCGCCATGGCGGCGCGCAAGGCGTCGATGTCGAGCAGGTCGCAGGACACGAACAATGGTACGATCCCGGACGCGGCTTTCACTTCCGCGACCAGCGTCTGGCCGGCTGCTTCATCGAGATCCAGGAACGCGATGCGAGCCCCTTGGGCCGCGAACGCCCGCACGAAGGCGGCACCGATGCCGCTGGCGCCACCGGTGATCAACACCACGCGGTCGTTGAGACCGGCATAGCTCGTTCTTGTCATGCGATCAGTCGCTCCGTCTCGGGGTCGAACAGGCAGATGCGGCGCGTGTCGAGCGCGAACGGGGCGGCGGCGCCCGGTGTGGGGCGGATGTCCGGCGTGATGCGCGCCAGCGCAGGCTCGCCGCCAAGCCGCAGCAGCACGATCGTTTCGGCTCCGGTCGGCTCGACCATCTCCACCGGCGCATTGACGACGACGGGCGGATCGGCGGAGAACACGCGGCTGCCCTCGGCGATGCATTCCGGCCTGATCCCGACCACCACGTCACGGCCGACGAAGGGGGCCGCCGCGTCGTATTGGCCAAGGCGGAGGCGGACCTCGTCCCGCCGCCCCGCGCCGATCACGACCACCGGGCCGCCGGCATCGGCCTCGAGCCGTGCCGGCATCGTGTTCATCGGCGGCGAACCCATGAAACGGGCCACGAACAGATTGGCGGGATAGCGATACACGGTGTCAGGATCGGCAAACTGCTGCACCACGCCCCGATGCATCACGGCGATGCGCGTCGCCATCGTCATCGCCTCGATCTGGTCATGGGTGACATAGACGATGGTGGCGCCGATGCGCTGGTGCAGCCGCTTGATCTCCATCCGCATCTCGACGCGCAGCTTGGCGTCGAGATTGGAGAGCGGCTCGTCGAACAGGAAGAGCAGGGGATCGCGCACCAGCGCCCGGCCCATTGCCACACGCTGGCGCTGGCCGCCGGAGAGCTGCGAGGGCTTGCGACCGAGCAGCGGCTCGATCTGGAGCAGCTTGGCGACATTCGCCAGCGCCTTGTCCTGCTCCGGCTTCGGTACGTGGCGGCATTCCATTCCGAAGGTGATGTTCTGGCGCACTGTCATCGATGGATAGAGCGCGTAGGACTGGAACACCATGGCGATGTCGCGGTCCTTCGGCGGAATGTCGTTGACGACACGTCCGCCGATTTCCACGGTGCCTGCGCTCGGAAGGTCGAGCCCTGCGATGATGTTGAGCAGCGTGGATTTGCCGCAGCCGGATGGGCCGACGAGCACGGTGAATTCACCGCTCTCGATGTCGAGATCGATGCCCTTGAGCACCTCCAGATTGGCGTAGCGCTTGGACAGGGAGCGAATGCTTAGTGCTGCCATGACAATCCGATCATTTCACGGCCCCGGCGGTGAGGCCGCGTACGAAATACTTGCCACCGATCAGATAGATCAGCAGGGTTGGCAAGGCGGCGATCATCACGGCCGCGCTTTGCACGCCATGCTGCGGGATGTCGGCAACGGCGGCCGATAGCGCGATCAGTGCGGCGGTGACCGGCTGCTGCTGACCGGTCGTGAATGTCACGCCGTAGAGAAACTCGTTCCAGATATGCGTGAACTGCCAGATCACGGTGACGACCAGAATGGGCGGCGAGAGTGGCAGGATGATGCGCCAGAAAATACGAAAGAACCCTGCGCCATCGATGCGCGCAGCTCTTATCAAATCCTGCGGGATGGCAGTGTAGTAGTTTCGGCAGAACAAGACGGTAAAGGAGAGTCCCTGGATCGTGTGGATCACGACCAGGCCAGTTAGCGTGTTCATCAGGCCCGTGTCGCGCAACACGATGGTCCAGGGAAGCAAGCGCATCTGCTGGGGAAGGAAGAGGCCAAGGGTCACGATGCCGTAGATCCAGCTATCGCCGCGAAAACGCCAGAGCGATACGGCGTAACCGGCGACAGCACCCAGCAGAGTCGAGAAGATCGTCGCGGGAATCGTGACGAGCGCGGAGTTCAGCATGTACGGCCGGATGCCGGCGCAGGTCTCGGCGACGCAGAAGCCGCTCCAGGCGGCGGCGTAGTTGCTCCATGCCCATTGCTTCGGCCAGCCGATCATCGAGGCCTGTGCGATCTCCTCATTGGTACGGAGCGAATTCAGCACGACAACAGCCAGTGGCGCGAGCCACGCTGCAGCGACCAGCGACACCACGAGATAGATCAGTATCCGGCCTGGTGCGATGGTTCGCTCACGCATGGATCGCCCGCCGCCGCTGGACGTAACGCCACGCTGCATAGGGCAGCAAAACCGCGAGAAGAATGAGCAACATGAGCACTGCCGCCGCCGCTCCCCGTCCGAGCAGGCTGCGCTGGAACATCAGGTCGTAGACGACGAGAGCCGGCAGCTGGGTGGCGATCCCGGGCCCACCATTGGTGAGCGCGCGGACGAGGTCGAAGGTCGAAATCGCGAACTGCAGCTGGATGACGATGACGGTGATCGTGATCGGCCAGAGGGTCGGCAGGATGACCCGCCGGTACATTCGGATCGGTCCGGCGCCGTCGATCTGCGCGGCCTTGATCAGGTCGGCGTCGACGGAGCGGAGGCCGGCGAGGAACAGCGCCATGGCAAAACCGGAGGACTGCCAGATCGCAGCGATGACAATGGTCCAAATCGCCATGTCGCGATCGATCAGCCAGTCGAACCGGAACGAGGTCCAGCCGAGATCGCGGACCAGCTTCTGGATCCCGAGGCCAGGATTGAGCAGCCAACTCCAGACCGTGCCGGTGACCACGAATGACACCGCCAGAGGATAGAGGAAGATGGACCGCAGCAGGTTCTCGCCGCGAATGCGCTGATCGAGCAGGATTGCAAGGATGAGGCCGGCCGCCAGACTCAGCAACACGAAGGCGCAGCCAAACAGCAGCAGATTGTCCAAGGCAATCTGCCAGTTCCGCGATGCTGCAACCGAAGAATAGTTGCGCAAACCGACCCAGCCCGAGACCGGGACCAGAGTGGACGGCGTGAACGATATCCAGATCGTCCAGAGCGTAAACGCAATGAGGTGCGCGGCGGACAGCAGCAGCGGCACCCAGATCGTCAAATATTCCGGCAGCCGGCGTACCCAGTCAAAGGCCGCCGGCCGGCCCGGTGTTGTCGAGACGGCGATCGTCAACGTGAGCTCTCGACGGCCTCGGCGAGGCGTATGGCCGCTTGCTCGGGCTTGATCGTCTTGTTCTTCACGTACTCCGTGATCACGTCGATCATCGCTGCGGTCATGCCGTTTTCCTGCGCCATGTTGTGCGCGAGGCTGAGGACGGCCTGATTGCTGGCGATCGCGTCTTTCAGGGCTGCTGCCGTCCGCCGTTGACCGTCCGACCAGCCTTCGCCCGACAGATCGACATCGGTGCGCACGGGGATCGATCCCGTGATCTGCGAATACATGGTCTGGATCGCTGGATCCATCACGAGCTGGGCCATCAGCGTCTGGCCGGCTTGCAGGTCGGCCTCCTTGCGCTGCCAGAATATGAAGGCATCGGCATTCAACAGGAAGACCGGCTTGCTATTGTCGCTCGGGCCCGGAGCGATCATGAAGTCCTCGAACTTGAAGCCGGCGTTGCGCAAAACGCCCTGCGCCCACCCGCCCATGATCATCATGCCCATGTCGCCGTCGACGAAGCGCTTCAGGTTGGTTGAAAAGTGCTGGGCGCCGACATTGGGGTCCATCCAGTCGGCGATCTTGCGCACCTGGACGAAGGCGGCTTTTATTTCGGGGCCCTCCAGGGCCTTCTTGTCGAGGTTCATGATGGCTGCGCGGTATGCAGTGGGACTGATGCCTGCCAAAGCGGCCTCGAATTTTTGGCCGTCGTCCGGGCGGGTGCCACCGTTGGCAATGGGATAGGGGACGCCGCCTGCTTTCATCTTTTCGGCGAGGTCGTTGAACTCAGCCCATGTGACGGGGACCTTGTCGGTCTTGGCCTTGTCCATCGCGCGTTTGGAGAGAAACAGCATGTTGGTGCTGTAGATCTGCAACGGCAGCGCAATCCACTTGCCCCCCGGCTTGTGCAATTTTGCAAGGTCTGGCGCGACAACCTTTTCATAGCCGGCGGCAGCGACGACGGCATCGAGATCGACGGTTGGGGCAATCTTCGACCAGGCCGCGATCTCGGGGCCCTTGAGCTGCGAGCAGGCCGGTGGATCGCCGGCCATGATCTGGGCACGCAGCTTGTTCATCATCTCGGTGGTGAAGCCGGGGACGGGCGAGTGCTGCCAAACCCCGCCCTTCTCCTCGAATTTCTTGCCGAGCGCCGTGATGGCGGCGCCATCGCTGCCTGCGGACCATTGCGAGATCGCAGTCAGACGCGGCTTGATCCCGCCTTGTGCGCGGGCAAATGCCGGCAGCCCGAGCGCGGCGGCAGATCCGGCGAGCAGTTGGCGCCTTGTTGTCGTGATCGGCATGGCAAGTTCCTCCCGGTGTGAACTCTTTCGCGCGAGAGCCGCGCGGCATCAGGTATCTCAGGCGGCCTCGATCGATGCGGCCGGCATGCCGCCGCGGCAAGCGAGGCAGAAAGCCGCGAATGCCAGCGCCGCCCGCGGATCGTTGCCATGCGACGGCGGCACGAAAGCGAGCGACACTTGCGCGTGCTTGCGGCCGCCCAACAGGCAGGCGTCGATCCCCTCGACGAGCGCGTTGCGATCGTCCTCGGCGAGAAGCGATGGCCAGCCGCTGATCGCGACGCCCTTGCATGGCTTCACGTTCAGCGTGTTGCCGATCGCAAGCCCCAGCCGGAACAGCCGCCGGCGCAATTCCTGCCGCACGCGCGACGAGAGCAGTATTGCGGTTACCCATTCGCTGCCGAGTTGAAGCAACTCCGCTTCGGCGACGCCAAGAAGTCCGGCCAGGGCGGGAAGCGACGTATAGGCTTCGACGCAGCCATGATGACCACAGCGGCAAATTGGTCCGTCGGCTCCGAACACCATGTGGCCGAGCTCGACCGGCTGGAGGGCATCGTCCTCGATCGGATCATCCATCCAGGTGCCCGCGACGCCCTGGCCGACGAAGACGAACAGATGCGCGCCGCTGAATGGATAGTTCTCCGTGCGGCAACGGTGAAAGATGGCGTGCGCGACGACCGAATTGGTGAACTCGACCGGCACGCCGGCAAACGTCCCGCCGAACATCTCGCTGATACGCCCGATGTCGCAGGGAATGATCGGATTGCCTGACGCGCCCAGCCGGCCGAGGCCCGGAATGGAGACGCCGATCTGCGCGAGGGGGATGCGCCGGTGCCGCGTCCAGTCGCGCAGCAATGTCATGGCCTCGCGAAACGCCCGGCCGACCGTCGCGGCGGTCGGCGCGGCCGGCAGCGGCACGTGCCCGATGTCGTGCAGTTCACCCGACAGGCCCCCGATGCCGACGCTGAGCCGCTGGGTGGTCAGCTCGAAAGCCGCGAGCGCCACCGCCCCATCGAGCGACACGAGGCCGGTCGGGCCACCGACATAAGGGGCAGGGCGCCGCACCTCTTCGATCAGGCCTTCGGCCTTCAGGTCGAACAGGATGCGCGATAGGCTCGCTTCCGACAGGCGCACGGCCTTGGCCAGCGGCGGGCGAAACGACCCGCCTGACTGAAGCAGATGAGTCAAAATGGCAGCACGCGTCTGCCGCCGACTTCTCGGCTGCTCCGGCATTTCCATCCCTGTCGTCATTCTTACTTAGTGTAAGAATTTGCGCGCGAAGCGTTTCGACGTCAAGCGTCGGCCGACGCATTGCGCCGACTTGTTGTTGTGCGCGGCAGCAAGATTGTGTCGGCGCAAAATAAAAGCGGCGCCATCCGGAGATGGCGCCGCTTCGAAAGCCGTGATGGGCTCGACCTTACTTCCGGTTGTTGATCGCGACGTAGTCGCGGCGGGTGACGCCGGTGTAGAGCTGGCGCGGGCGGCCGATCTTCTGCTGCGGATCCTCGATCATCTCGCTCCACTGGCTGATCCAGCCGACGGTGCGGGCGACCGCGAACAGCACGGTGAACATCGAGACCGGGAAGCCCATCGCCTTCAGCGTGATGCCCGAATAGAAGTCGACGTTCGGGTAGAGCTTGCGGTCGATGAAGTACTGGTCGCTGAGCGCGATCTTCTCGAGCTCGAGCGCCACCTTCAGCATCGGATCGTCGCCATGGCCGGTCTCCTTGAGCACGGCGTGACACATCTTCTGCATGATCTTGGCGCGCGGATCGTAGTTCTTGTAGACGCGGTGACCGAAGCCCATCAGGCGGACTTCAGAATTCTTGTCCTTCACCTTGGCGATGAACTCGGGGATCTTGTCGACCGAGCCGATCTCGGCGAGCATTGCGAGCGCTGCTTCGTTGGCGCCGCCATGCGCCGGGCCCCACAGGCAGGCGATGCCGGCGGCGATGCAGGCGAACGGGTTGGCGCCGGAGGAGCCCGCGATACGCACCGTCGAGGTCGAGGCATTCTGCTCGTGGTCGGCGTGCAGGATGAAGATCTTGTCCAGCGCGTCAGCCAGCACCGGGTTGATCTTGTAGTCCTCGCACGGCACGGCGAAGCACATGTGCAGGAAGTTCTCGGCGAACTTCAGCGAGTTTTTCGGATACACGAAGGGCTGGCCGACCGTGTACTTGTAGGCCATCGCAGCCAGCGTCGGGATCTTGGCGATCATGCGCATGGAGGCGATCATGCGCTGCTTCGGATCGTTGATGTCGGTCGAGTCGTGATAGAACGCGGCGAGCGCGCCGACAGCCGCCACCATGATCGCCATCGGATGGGCGTCGCGGCGGAAGCCCTGGAAGAAGCGGGCCATTTGCTCGTGCACCATCGTGTGATGGATCACGCGGTCGTCGAAATCCTTCTTCTGGGCGGCGGTCGGAAGCTCCCCGAACAGCAGCAGATAGCAGGTCTCGAGGAAGTCGCCGTTCTCGGCGAGCTGCTCGATCGGATAGCCGCGGTATTCCAGCACGCCCGCGTCACCGTCGATATAGGTGATCTTGGACTGGCAGCTCGCGGTCGAGGTGAAGCCCGGGTCGTAGGTGAACAGGCCGGACTGGCCGTAGAGCTTGCCGATATCGATGACGTCGGGCCCGACGCTGCCGCTGTGGATCGGAAGATCGAAATTCTTGTTTCCGACCGTCAGTGTGGCGGTCTTATTGCTTGGTTTTGCGTCCATCAGAGGTCCCCGATGTATGGTGAAACGGGCCGGACCCGGAGGCCCCGATGAGATATCGCGGGGCAGGCCGGATGTTCCAGAAGGTACGGGTGAGATGGGTATATTATTGCTGTGTGCGCTGCAAGATGGCGCCACGCATGGTCGACTTACGTCGTAGCCTGGTTCTCGGCCCCGGTTCTTGGCCTAGTCCTTGGCCTGATCTTTAAGCCGGCCCAGGCTTTCCTGGCGTCCCAGAACGTCCAAAACCTCGAATATGCCGGGCGACGTCGTCCGGCCGGTCAGCGCCGCCCGCAGCGGCTGGGCGACCGCGCCGAGCTTGAGGCTATTTTCCTCGGCAAAGGCGCGCAGCGCGGCTTCCGCATTGGCCGCGCTCCAAGCCTCGACTTTCTCCAGCGCGGAATGAAGCTGGCCGATCAGCTTGCGGTTCTCAGGCGTCAGCAGTGCTGCCGCCTTCGGATCGAGCTCCAGCGGCCGGTCGGCGAAGATGAAATAGGCGCCGTCGATCAGCTCGATCAGCGTCTTGGCGCGCTCCTTCAGGGCCGGCATGGCCTTCAGGAGCTGCGCGCGCGTGGTGTCGTTTAACTTGGCCTTAAGCTCGTCACGGCTGGGCACGACGTGGTCGAGCACGTCCTCGAACATCTTCACGAGTGATTGATCGTCGGCATTGCGGATGTAGTGGCCGTTGAGGTTTTCCAGCTTGGCGAAATCGAAGCGCGCAGCTGCGCGGCCGACGCTGGCGAGGTCGAACGCCGCGATCATCTCCTCCGTCGAGAAGATTTCCTGGTCGCCATGGCTCCAGCCGAGCCGGACGAGATAGTTGCGGAGCGCGGACGGGAGGTATCCCATGGCGCGGTAGGCATCGACGCCGAGCGCGCCGTGCCTCTTGGAGAGCTTCGAACCGTCCGGGCCATGGATCAGGGGGATGTGGGACATGCTCGGCAGCGTCCATCCCATCGCATCGTAGATCTGCTTTTGGCGGGCCGCGTTGATCAAATGGTCGTCGCCGCGGATGACATGGGTGACGCCCATGTCGTGGTCGTCGACCACCACGGCGAGCATGTAGGTCGGGTTGCCATCGCCGCGCAGCAGGACGAGGTCGTCGAGATTCTCGTTCTGCCAGACCACGCGGCCCTGGACCTGATCGTCGATCACGGTCTCGCCGGTCTGCGGCGCGCGGAGCCGGATGGTGGGCTTCACGTCGGTTGGGGCCGTCGCCGGATCGCGGTCGCGCCACAGACCGTCATAGAGGCGGGTACGCCCCTCTGCGCGCGCCTTCTCGCGCATCGCGGTCAGCTCCTCGGCGGTGGCGTAGCAGCGATAGGCCTTGCCGTCGGCGAGCAGCTGCTCGGCGACCTCGCGGTGGCGGGCGGCGCGGCTGAACTGGTAGATGACGTCGCCATCCCAGCCGAGCTCCAGCCATTTCAGGCCGTCGAGGATGGCGCCGATCGCGGCCTCGGTGGAGCGCTCCCGGTCGGTGTCCTCGATCCGGAGCAGCATCTTGCCGCCGTGCTTCTTCGCATAGAGCCAGTTGAACAGGGCCGTGCGCGCGCCCCCGATATGGAGGAAGCCGGTCGGCGAGGGAGCGAAGCGGGTGACGACGGGAGAGGTCATTCTTGGCAAGGCCTATGCATTGGAGGCGGTGGTATATAACAGGACCGGTACATAACTAAAGCCCGGCAGCGGACGGCTTAAGGCCTTGCTTAAGCCCTTGGCTCAGCGTCCCGAATTTGGCAGAAGGGCCGCTGATTTCCCTACAGGATTTTCGTAATGACAGAACCGGTGGCGAACGAGGTTGGGCGCGATTTCATTCGTGACATCATCCAGGCCGACCTCGAGCAGGCCAAATACAAGGAGATCGTGACCCGGTTCCCGCCGGAGCCGAACGGTTACCTGCATATCGGCCACGCCAAGTCGATCGCGCTCAATTTCGGCATCGCCCAGGAGTTTCCGGGCCGCTGCCATTTGCGCTTCGACGACACCAACCCGGTGAAGGAAGAGCAGGAATATATCGATTCCATCCAGGCCGACGTGCGCTGGCTCGGCTTCGACTGGGGCAAGAACCTGTTCTTCGCCTCGGACTATTTCGACCGCCTCTACGAATGGGCGGAGCAGCTGATCCGCGACGGGCTCGCCTATGTCGACGACCAGACCCAGGAGGAGATCCGCGCCTCGCGCGGCACGCTGACCGAGCCCGGCAAGAACTCGCCGTTCCGCGATCGCAGCGTGGATGAAAATCTCGATCTCTTCCGACGCATGAAGGCGGGCGAATTCCCGAACGGCGCGCGCGTGCTGCGGGCCAAGATCGACATGGGTGCGGGCAACATCAATCTGCGCGACCCCGTGCTGTACCGCATCCTGCATGCGCACCATCCGCGCACCGGGACCAAGTGGAGCATCTATCCGAGCTACGATTATGCCCACGGCCAGTCGGACGCCATCGAAGGCATCACGCACTCGATCTGCACGCTGGAGTTCGAGGACCACCGGCCGCTCTATGACTGGTTCATCGAGAAGCTGCCGGTGCCGTCAAAGCCGCACCAGTACGAATTCGCGCGGCTGAACCTGACCTACACCTTGCTGTCCAAGCGCGTGCTGACCCAGCTCGTCCGCGAGGGCCATGTCGCGGGTTGGGACGATCCGCGCATGCCGACCATGGCGGGTATGCGCCGCCGCGGCGTGCCGCCGGCCGCCCTTCGCGAATTCGTCAAGCGCATCGGCGTGGCGAAGGCCAACAGCGTTGTCGACGTCGGCATGCTCGAGTTCTGCATCCGCGAGGAGCTGAACCGCACGTCGCAGCGGCGGATGGCGGTGCTGAAGCCGCTCAAGGTCGTGATCGAGAACTATCCGGAAGGGCAGACCGAGGAGCTCGAGGCGATCAATCATCCGGACGATCCCTCGGCCGGCACCCGGAAGATCACGTTCGGCCGCGAGCTCTATATCGAGCAGGACGACTTCATGGAGAACCCGCCGAAAAAGTTCTTCCGTCTGTCGCCGGGCAACGAGGTGCGGTTGCGCTACGCCTATTTCATAAAATGCACCGGCGTGATCAAGAACGATGCCGGCGAAGTGGTGGAGCTGCGCTGCACCTACGATCCCGCGACCAAGGGCGGCAACGCGCCCGACGGCCGCAAGGTCAAGGCCACAATGCACTGGCTGTCGGCGGCAACATCCGTGCCTGCGGAAATCCGCGTCTACAACCAGCTGTTTGCCAATCCGAGCCCGGACGCCTCGAACTTCGCGGCCGACCTCAATCCGCAGTCGCTGGAAATTCTCGCTGATGGCCGGGTCGAGGCATCGGTTGCGGAAAGCAATTCGACCGAGCCGATGCAGTTCGAGCGCCAAGGCTATTTCGTCCGCGACAAGGACTCGACGCCCGGCAAGCCGGTGTTTTCGCGCACCATCGGCCTGCGCGACACGTTCGCGAAGGAAGTTGCCAAAGGCTGAGGGACCACAATGAGCGACGAAGCCGACGCGATCGTTTCCGCCATCATCGCGAAATGGTGCGCCGGCTTCGCCACGCTCGATGCGGCCGCGCTGTCGTCGCTTTATGGGAAAAATACGTTCTTCTTCGGCTCCAACCCGAAGCTCTACTGGGGCAGGGATGGCGTCGCAGACTATTTCAACGGCCTGCCGCGCTGGCGTCAGCCGAGCGCGTTTTTTTCCGAGGTGAAGGCGGCGCAGGCAGGTCCTGATCTGATCAATATGGCCGCGACCATCTCGTTCGATCTCGCCGGCGAACGCCCCGGTTTCTCGGTCAAGATGAGCTGGGTCATCATTCGCGAGGACGGCGACTGGAAGATCGTCAATCACCACGCCTCGTCGCAGGCGCCGCTGATCTGACCCGTGGGGCACACGGCATCGTCATTCTCGTGAGAGAACGAAGGTGCACCTCGCGCGTTGGGGTGGGCCAACAAGGAACCCACCATGCAGAACATCGCAGAACATATGGAAGTCATCGGCGCCGACGGCGTCCATATCGGCACCGTCGACAAGGTCGAAGGCAATCGCATCAAACTGACCAAGAAGGACAGCGGCGAGGGCAGCCACAAGGGGCATCATCACTTCATCGACAAGGGCCTCGTCGCCGACATCGAGGGCAACAAGGTCCGGCTCTCGGCCAAGGCGGACGTGGCCGTGACGATGGAAGAGGAAAAGTAGCGATCGCGCCCTTTCGTTCCTGATCCGTACCGCTATCCGCCCGCCTGCACGTTCCGGTAGCTTCTGACTTCGTTGCGTATCACCGAGTGCAGAGAATGGCGGAGCCGGGCCGGCCGCTACGGTCGCAGGGGATCGCGGGGACGTGGCCCGCGGGCCGCGCCGCGTCCGCGGGCGGCCTCGCGCCTGCAGGCCTCGACATCTGGACATCGCTGGCCGAGACCTTGCGCGCGTGGCTACGCGCCGAGGCTGGCGCTGGGCGGCTGTTGCCGTGGGTGCCCGTGGCGTTTGGCTGCGGCATCGCGCTTTATTTCTCTGCCGATCACGAGCCGGTGCTGTGGGTCGTTGCGACGACCGCCAGCGCGCTCTTGCTTGGCGCGGCTCTGTTGCGGCGGAGCCGGCTGTTCGCCCCGGCCATCATGATCGCAGCGGTCGCGGCCGGCTTTGCCGTCGCGACCTGGAAGACGGCGCGCATCGCCCACCCGGTGCTGGCAAAGTCGCTCTATTCGGTGTCGTTGTCGGGCTTCGTCGAGGCTCGTGACATCCGCGAGCGGACAGATCGTTTCGTGCTGCGCGTCACCGCGATGGAGGCGCAACGCAGCGACGTCAGGCTCGAGCGCGTGCGCCTGTCGGTCCGCAAAGGCACCGCACCGGAGGTCGGTAGCTTCGTTCAGCTGAAGGCGCGGCTGATGCCGCCGCTCGCGCCGGTGCGACCCGGCAGCTACGATTTTTCGCGTGACATGTTCTTCCAGGGCATCGGCGCCTCCGGTTTTGCAATGGGCGCAATCACGGTGGCGCCGCCGCCTGAGACCGGCGGCTTGCGGCTGCGTTACGCGGCCTTCATGCAAGGCCTGCGCGATGCGATCGATGCCCGCATCCGCGCGACGCTCGACGGTGACAACAGGGCGATCGCGACCGCGCTGCTCACCGGGCGGCGCGATGCGATCACCACGCCGGTCAACGACGCCATGTTCATCTCCGGCCTCGGCCACGTGCTCTCGATCTCCGGTTATCACATGGCCGTCGTTGCCGGTGTCGTGTTCTTCGCGGTACGCGCGCTGCTCGCTCTGATTCCGGGACTGGCGGCGGGCTTCGCCATCAAGAAATGGTCGGCCGCCGCCGCGCTGGTCGCTGCTGCGTTCTACCTGCTGCTGTCGGGCGCGGAGGTCGCGACGCAAAGATCGTTCTTCATGACGGCGGTGGTGCTGATCGCGGTGATGGTCGATCGCCGCGCCATCACCTTCCGCACGCTTGCTGTGGCTGCGCTGATCGTGCTGGCGGTCGCGCCGGAAGCGCTGGTGCATCCGAGTTTTCAGATGTCGTTTGCGGCAACCCTCGGCCTGGTGGCGCTGGTGCAGATCGGCATGCCGAATTTGTTTGCCTCGCCGGACCATTCGGCGACCGCGCGCATTGCGATGTGGGGCGGCCGCGAGATCGCGATGCTGTTCATGGCTTCGCTGATTGCGGGACTTGCGACCACACCCTACGCCGCTTTCCACTTCCACCGTGTCACGCCGTTCGGCGTGCTCGCCAATCTCGGCGCGATGCCGGTAGTCTCGGCGCTGGTGATGCCGGCGGGACTGTTGGGGCTGCTTGCTGCTCCGTTCGGGCTGGACAGCGTGTTCTGGTGGCTGATGGGGATCGGCATCGACTGGATGGTCGCGGTCTCGCGCTGGGTCGCGGCCTTGCCGGGCGCGGTCGGCCGCATCCCGGCGTTCGGAATCGCGCCGCTGATCGCGGCGAGCCTGGGAATCATCGTGCTGGGCTTGTTGCGGACGCCGCTACGCTGGTCCGGCGCCCTGGTGCTGCTGGCAGCGATCCTCTGGGGACTGTCGGCGCGGCAGCCCGACATCCTGATTGCCGGGGATGGCGCGAGCGTCGCCGTGCGGGGCAAGGACGGATATCTGCACCTGATCAGGACGAACAAGGACAGCTTTCTGCTCAAGGAATGGCTCGCTGCCGACGCCGATCCCCGCGATGCGGGCAGAGCCTCGCTGGCCGATGGCGTGTCCTGTGACGAATCCGGCTGCGTGACGCCACTGGCCGACGGGAGGCTGGTCGCGCTGGCACTCCGCGCCGACGCTCTCGCGGACGATTGCAGTCGGGCCGCGCTGGTGGTGACGACACGTCCCGCGCCGCCCGATTGCGCCGCGATGGTGGTCGATCGGCAGCGGCTCGCCAGCCAGAGCGCGCTGGCGCTGACGCAGCGTGGCGACGGTTTTGCGGTTCAGGCGGTGAGGGCGAGAGGCACGAGCCGCCCCTGGTTGCCGGCCGGCGCCGGCGAGGGTGATTTCGACGGCAGCCTCGCGCCGAAGACGACCGCGTCCCGCATCAAGGACGCAACGCCGGCGGAGACGGACTTGCAGGCCGACGATTGATCTGATGGTGCGGAGCAACGCAGTGGATCGGTGCGTCCGCTCGGATTCGCTGGGCGCAAACTACACCATCTCGCCGGCCACGGCCGGCGATGGCGATTCAATCCTGACCTCCGACCTCGTAGCCGGAGGGCGGCTGTTTCAGCCGATCGGCAGGTGCGTGACGGTCGGCTGCCTGCTGTCGGCGATGATCTGCGCCTTGTGCTCGCGCTCGGTGACCGACTGGGTCACCGGCAGTTGCAGCACGGTCGCTCGCTGGCCTTCGACGAGCTGCGTCACCAGGACATATTTGCCGTCGGGGAATTCGATCGCGTCGTGATGGCGGTCGGGGACGTGCGGATCGATTTTGCCGAACTTGCCCACGCGGGAATTGATGGTGCGCGTCCAGATCCAGCGATTGTCGTAGCGGACGTCGTCGGCGAAGGCGAGCTCCGTTCCCGGCAGCAGGCAGACGGCAACGGATGGATCGGCTGCGGAGGCGAAGCCGCGCGTCGAGGTGCCGCGGAAGCTTGTCGTGACGATCGTCTCGCCGACTTCGGCGGGGCGCGACGCGACGGCATGTAGGCTGTAGTCACACATCGGGTGCTCCTCATGCTGGGATAGCAACCCGCGTCTCTTATCGAGGCGCAGGCCTCCATCAGAGTGGAAGCACGAAAGCTCTGCTTGGTTGTGGGCAAATCTGCGGCTGGCTTCCGCAAGCCGCGATCACATTATCTTTCCCGAATCCAATAGGAACAAAGCTCGCCGCGATGCATTCGGGAGGCGCGTGCGCGAATATTGCCGGCTGGTTGCAATGGTTGCTCGATCGCATGCCGTTGCGGACTTGACCGCTGGCCGCCGTTTCCTCGAGCCGCGAAGCGGTGCCGCTTCGTCGGCGTCGCGAGGAGCCAGCGCCGGAGGAGGGGCCGGATAGTCTGTGCAGAACCAGAAAGACCATCCAGCCGGAGCGGATGATGATCCGCTCCAATCTCCGACCGGCGATGCCGATCGGAAGCGCGCAAGGCGCCAAGTACTTCGGGTATGAAGCACTTCCGGCATGAAGTACTTCCGTTATCAGTACTTCCGGTAAAGCCCGATCAGCTTGCCCTGAATCTTCACCCGGTTGGGCGGCAGGATGCGGACCTCATAGGCTGCGTTGGCGGGCTCGAGCGCGATCGAGGCGCCGCGACGGCGGAAGCGCTTCAGCGTCGCTTCCTCGTCGTCGATCAGCGCCACCACGATGTCGCCGGTATCAGCGCTCTCGTTGCGCTGGATCAGCGCCATGTCGCCGTCGAGGATCCCGGCCTCGACCATGGAATCACCGCGTACTTCGAGCGCGTAATGCTCGCCCGAGCCGAGCATGTCAGGCGGTACGCTGATGGTATGGCTGCGGGTCTGCAATGCCTCGATCGGCGTGCCGGCCGCGATGCGGCCCATCACCGGCACCGCCACGGGACGTTCGCCCTCGTCAGCGGGCAGGCTGGAGCCCGCACGCACCTTGCCGAGATTGCCCTCGATGACGCTCGGCGTGAAGCCGCGGCGGCTGCCGGCGGCTGCCTGGAGCTCCGGCAGCTTGATGACTTCAATCGCACGGGCGCGGTTGGGCAGGCGTCGGATGAAGCCACGCTCCTCGAGCGCCGTGATCAGGCGATGGATGCCCGACTTCGAGCGCAGGTCGAGCGCATCCTTCATCTCGTCGAAGGAGGGCGGCACGCCGCTTTCCTTCAGACGTTCACTGATGAACCGCAGAAGCTCGTATTGTTTGCGCGTTAACATCTCGACCAAAGTCCCCCGGTTGATGTCGTCCGATTCCGAGACGCTGAATTCGGCCATAAGCCGCTACATGCTCGAAACAAATCATGAACGGACACTATATGTTCGATACATGTTCCGCAACTGCTTAATTTACCGTGAACGGAGCAAAGTTCGCGGAACGCGCATTGCCGGACGCTCAGACGGGGAGCCGCAACACTTCGCAAGCCGTGCCGGCTTCGGCCTTCGGCGCGAACGGTGCGCGCACGAGAAGTACCTGTGCTGCAGCGAGATTCGCAAGCAGCGAAGAGTCCTGATGATTGACGGGAAGAACGACGCGTGTGCCATCGTCACGCTCCTCCAGATGCGCGCGCAGATAGTCCTCGCGCTGGTCGTTGGCGCCGACGTCGCGGCCGAGCACGGCGCGTTCACGGCGGTGGTGAATCACCGAACGGCCAGACAGGACGCGAATCAGCGGCACCATGAACAGGAAAGCGCACACATAGGACGACACGGGATTGCCCGGCAGGCCGATCACACCCATTGCGCCGAGCCGTCCGTGCATCATCGGCTTGCCTGGCCGCATCGCGATCTTCCAGAACGCTATCGCGATGCCTTCGTCCCGCAGCGCCTGCTGGACCAGATCGTGGTCGCCGACCGATGCGCCGCCGGTCGTGATCAGGACGTCGGCGCCGCTCTCACGGGCGCTGCGGATGCCGGCGGTGGTCGCCTCCAGCGTGTCGGCGGCAATACCGAGGTCGATGGTCTCGGCGCCCTCGCTGCGGGCGAGCGCGTGCAGGGCGTAGCCGTTGGAATAGACGATCTGGCCGTGGCCGGGCGTGGTGCCCGGCATCACCAGCTCGTCGCCCGTGGCGAGAATCGCGACTTTCGGACGCCTGAAAACGGCAAGGTGCGGATGATTCATGCCGGCGGCGAGCGCGAGGTCGCGCTCGGTGAGACGGCTTCCCTTGCGCAGGAGCACGTCGCCCTCGCGGAAATCGATACCGGCTGGGCGGATGTGCCGTCCGGCGATCGCGGCTTCCTTGATCGTGATACGTTTGCCGGCGACAACAGTGTCTTCCTGGATCACGACGGCATCCGCGCCACCGGGAATGACGCCGCCGGTGAAGATCCGTACGGCCTCGCCGGCGCCGACCCTCCCGGCGAACGGTCGGCCCGCCGCGACTTCGCCGATGACGGTGAGCTCCGAATCGATCGTCGCGGCGTCGGCCGCCCGCACCGCGTAACCGTCCATCGCCGACATCGCCTGCGGCGGCTGCGTGCGCCGCGCCGCGACGTCACGCGCGAGCACGCGATGGTAGGCCTCGTCGAGGGAAATCATTTCTTCCGGCAGTGGCTCTGCATCCGCCAGCACCGCGGCGAGCGCGTCGGAAACCGGCATCAAGGCCACGGCGAAAACTCCTGCTCGGCACGTTCGGGCGAATGTTCCGCAAGTCTTCTAGCCGAGCGCGGGCGCAGAGGCAAAAACGGGGGCAGTCATCCCGCCGCTTCGCATCGTTCCGGAAGCCGGGATCAAGCGCGTCGCGGCATGATCCGAAGAACGTGAGAGATCGGCAGGAAAGTGGTCATCGAAGCCACGAAATCACCGGCTTGCATCGATCAGCTGCCTGCCTGCCCGGATGTTACGTCGGGCGCCTTGGATCCCTTATCCTTGTCGGGCAACGGATCGGCCTGGGATTTCAGGTCGGCGGCCTTGCTCACAAGCTTGGCGGAAAGATCCGAATCTGAAGTTGTCCTGGCGAATTCAAGAAGAAGAGAGGCCTGCTTGGTGAGGTAGGTCTTGCCCAACACGATGATGCATCCGTCCGTAGAAGTCCCAGCGGACTCTAAGAGTCCGGAAGGCGGTATTCCGTTCCGGGAACTCTGTACAAAAATGCACAAAGTGATCGGGTTCCTCAATTTTTTCAAAATTGTTCCCGTCGGGTTTCGCGACGACAGATAGTCGTCAGATGCCCAATGCCTTCAATGCGTTCCCGACGTCCCGGGGCGAGGTCACATGCACCGCCGTCAAGCCGCGCGCCCGCGCTCCCTCGATATTTTCGGCAAGATCATCGAAGAACACGATACGCCCGGCGGGCACGCCGATCGCCGCAACGACGTGGTCGAAGGCCTTCGCGTCCGGCTTGCGTAGGCCGATGCTGGACGACAAATACAGCTCGCGGAAATGGCCGAGGAGGTCGGCATATTCCCTCGAGAAATGGTCCACGTGCGGCCGGTTGGTGTTGGAGAAGGCGTAGAGCGGCATCTGCTTCGCTGCCCGCGGCAGCAGCTCGGCGATATCAGGCATTTCGCCGGCGAAGATCGCGTTCCAGCCTTCCAGGAACTGCGCATCCGAAATGCCGATTCCGAGCGAGGCTCGCAATGAGGCGAAATAGTCCTCATCGCTGATCTTCCCCATCTCGTGCAACCGATAGGCTTCGCTGTCCCGCACATAGCGCGCGACGATGGATTCGGGCTCGCAACCGGCATGTCCCGCCCAGCAGGCGATTGCCTTGGAGAAATCGATATCGAGCACCACGCGGCCGAGATCGAACAGGAGCGCATCCGCAGCTCCGGGAGACAGCGATGTCACCTGCATCCTTTCACTCAGTATCGATATGGCTCGTGGTCGAACAGCGGAAACGCGCTGAACACACTCGGCGCGTTGGTTGCGGTCGCCTGGTGCAGGCAGGATTTGTTGACCTCGGCGAACGAGGTCGCACCCAGGAGGCCGAGACAGCGCAGCACTTCGTCCTCGAGCAGCTCCAGCATGCGCGCCACGCCGGCTTCGCCGGCCGCCGCCAGCGCCCAGCATTGCAGCCGGCCGATGCCGACGAGGTCGGCGCCCGCCGCGATTGCCTTGACGATGTCGGTGCCGCGACAGACGCCACCATCGACCATGATCTTGGCGCGGCCCTTCACGGCGTCAACGATCTCGGGCAGGACATGCAAGGCGCCGCGACCGTGATCGAGCTGACGGCCGCCATGGTTGGAGACGTAGATCCATTCGACGCCGTGATCGATCGCGATCAGTGCGTCCTCTGACGTCGCGATGCCCTTGAGGATCAGCGGGATCTTGAACTTCTCCTTGATCATCTTCACCGTCCGCCACTCCAGACCCTTCTGGTAGTCGCCGCCGGTGGCGCGCAGGCGGCTCTCGCGAACGTAGCGCTTGGCGATGTCACGTTCGCGACGGCTGTAATGAGCGGTGTCGACGGTCAGGCAGAAGGCGGCATAGGCGTTCTTCTCGGCCCGGCTGACGACGTCGGCGACGAAGGCGTCGTCGCCGCGCACATAGAGCTGGTAAAGGCGCAGCGCCTCGGGCGCAGCTTCGGCGGTCTTTTCCAGGCCGGGCTCGGACACCGAACTGAGCATGTGCGCCGCACCGAAAGTGCCGCAGGCGCGTGCCACGCTCGCCGCACCATCCGGGTCGAAGATCTCGAGCGCGCCGACGGGGGCGAGCAAGACCGGCAGGCGCATCTTGCGGCCGAACTGCTCGACCGAGCCGGTGACCTTGCGGACATCGCGCAGCACGCGCGGGCGGAAGGCGATCTCGTCCAGCGCCATGCGGTTGCGACGCATCGTGGTCTCGGTCTCGGCCGCGCCGACGATATAGTCCCAGGCATTCTGGTTGAGGTTGGCGCGGGCTTTCCGGATGAATTCATGCAGATTCTGGAACGGCTCGGTGCTGGCGCCGAGCTCGACGTTCCTTTCCGGTTGGATGCGGGGTGCCTCGTTCATTGTTATCCTCCCGAGAATTTGAAGCCTTCCCTCATCGCCTAACCCGTCCGGGGCGCCAAAACCATCCTAAAATGGCATGGCTGCGAGGCGTGGGCCGGCCGCCCCCCGCTGCGCACGAACCGGGTCCTGCAACGTTGCCGAAAGTTTAGGTCCGGACGAGGGGATTTTTACGGTGTACCCGCCGGCGTGGCATCCCGGCCTTGAAGAAACCAGAATGGTATTGTGAGAAGCAGGCTGGATCGCCATTTGCATGGCGGCTCTCCAGCCCCACCGAACCGCGAAGCAAAAAGGCCAGCCTATTCATGCGGAAAACCCTGCTGTTTCCACTGGGCGCGCTCACCGGAGCGTGTCTGACCCTTTTGGTAGCCAGTCCGCACGGCGGCGTATGGGCGGCACGGGCGGCAGCGAGCGCGGATGACGCCTATTCCAAGCTCAATTTGTTCGGCGAAGTGTTCGAGCGGGTGAAGGCGAGCTATGTCGAGAAGCCCGACAATGCCAAGCTGATCGAAGGCGCGATCACCGGCATGGTGACCTCGCTCGATCCGCACTCGCGCTACATGAACGACAAGGCCTGGACCGAGATGCAGGAGACCACCTCCGGCGAGTTCGGCGGGCTCGGCATCGAGGTCACGATGGAGGAGGGGCTGGTCAAGGTCGTCTCGCCGATCGACGACACGCCGGCCTCCAAGGCCGGCATCATGTCCGGCGACCTCATCAGCAAGATCGACGGCGATGCCGTGCAGGGCATGACGCTCGAGCAGGCCGTCAACAAGATGAAGGGGCCGGTCGAGACCCAGACCAAGCTCACGATCGTGCGCAAGGGGGCCGACGCCCCGCTCGACGTCGCGATCAAGCGCGAGATCATCCATGTGCGCCCGGTGCGCTTCCATGTCGAGAACGGCGATATCGGCTATATCCGCGTCACCTCGTTCAACGAGCAGACCACCGATGGCCTGAAGAAGGCGATCGCATCGATCGCCAAGGAGGTTCCGCCGGAGAAGCTGGTGGGCTACGTGATGGACCTGCGCAACAATCCAGGCGGATTGCTCGACCAGGCCGTATCGGTGTCGAGCGCGTTCCTGCAGCGTGGCGAGGTCGTCTCGACCCGCGGCCGCAATCCGGAAGAGACCCAGCGCTTCACCGCGCATGGTGGCGACCTCACCAAGGGCAAGCCGCTGGTGGTTCTCGTCAACGGCGGCTCGGCCTCGGCCTCGGAGATCGTGGCCGGCGCGCTGCATGACCACAAGCGCGCGACGCTGATCGGCACGCGCTCGTTCGGCAAGGGCTCGGTGCAGACCATCATTCCGCTCGGCACCGGCAACGGCGCGCTGGCGCTGACCACGGCGCGCTACTACACGCCTTCGGGCCGCTCGATCCAGGCCCAGGGCATCGCGCCCGACATCGAGATCCTCCAGGACGTGCCGGCCGAGCTGAAGGGCCGGATGGACACCATGGCGGAGTCCCAGATGCGCGGTCATCTCCAGGCGGCCGATGGCACCGAGCAGACCGGGTCGCAGTCCTATGTCCCGCCGGAAGCCAAAGACGACAAGGCCCTGCATACGGCCTACGACTTCCTGCACGGCCAAACCGCGAATGCGGTCGCCGCCAAGCCGGCGTCGAAGGCTGCGGTGCCGAACTAATTGATCGCCTGTCGAGATGCCGCAGGGTGGGCAAAGGAGCGTAAGCGCCGTGCCCACCGGTTCTGCATCCGCGGCGAGACAAGAGGTGGGCACGCTTCGCTTTGCCCACCTACGAAGCGCTTCCTCACACATTCCAACGGATGACTAGCTTGCCTCGCGGCGACGGCCTTCGTTGCCGCCGCGCTGTGCGAGACGGCTGCGATGGACCGCGAACAGCTCCAGCACCTTGTCGGCCGGCTTCGCCGCGCTGAACAGATAGCCCTGCATCTCGGAGCAGCCGAGCGCGCGCAGCAGACGCTGCTGCTCCTCTGTCTCGACACCCTCGGCCGTGGTGGTCATGCGGCGGGCGGCCGCGAGATTGACGACGGCCTGCACGATGCTGGCGGAGCCATCGGGGCCGGCGATGTCGTCGACGAAGCAGCGGTCGATCTTGATCTTGTCGAACGGGAAGCGATGCAGATAGCTCAGTGAGGAGTAGCCGGTGCCGAAATCGTCGAGCGCGATGCGGACGCCGATGGCGCGGAGTTGATGCAGGATCGCAAGCGCGGTGTCGTCGTCGCGGATCAGCACCGCCTCGGTGATCTCGAGCTCGAGCCGGCTCGCCGGCAAATTGGAGGCGGCAAGCGCCGCCATGATCTTCAGCGCCAGCGTGCCGCTCTTGAACTGCACCGGCGAGACGTTGACGGCGAGGCGGATGTCGTCGGGCCAGTTCGCCGCGTCCCGGCAGGCGGTCGCCAGCACCCATTCGCCAATCTCGTTGATCAGGCCCGTGTCCTCGGCGATCGGGATGAACTCGGCCGGCGAGACCATGCCGCGCACGGGATGGCGCCAGCGCACCAGCGCCTCGCAGCCGGTGATGCGGTCGTCCTTCAGGCTGAGGCATGGCTGGTAATAAACTTCGAGGCCGCCTTCGCGCCCGCCTTGAGCGATGGCGTGGCGCAGGTCGATCTCGAGCTGCCGCCGCTCGTGGATCTTGGCGTCCATCTCCGGTTCGAAAGAGCGATAGGTGCGACGCCCTGCGGCTTTGGCCGCGTACATCGCCATATCCGCGTTCTTCAGGATCTGGTCCAGCGCCGTTCCATGTTGCGGCGCCAGCGCGATGCCGATGCTGGCGTCGGTGGCAAGATGATGTCCCATGCAGTCGAACGGCGCGCGGATGGCCTCGAACACCCGCGCGACGAGCTCGTTGACCTGATCCAGCGACGTTACCGCGCTCTGGACGATGGCAAATTCGTCGCCGCCGAGGCGCGCCACGAAGTCCGCCGGACCCGCACACCGCCGGAGGCTCTGCGCGACCGACTTCAGGAGCTCGTCGCCGACGAGATGTCCGAGCGCGTCGTTGACGCCCTTGAACTCGTCGATGTCGATGTAGTGCACCGCGAGCTGTTCGCCCCCGGCGACGAGATTGAGTTCCTGACGCAGATGCTCGTGGAACATGGTGCGGTTGGGCAGGTCGGTCAGCGCGTCGTAATGAGCGAGATGGGTGATGCGCTCCTCGATGCGCCGGCGCTCCGTGATGTCCTCATGCGTCGCCACCCAGCCGCCGTCCGTGAGCGGTTCGTTGACGATCTGGATCGAGCGACCGTCGGAGGTCTCGACCACCATGGAATTGCGCACATGGATGTCGCGCAGGACCCGCGCGACATATTGGTCCACATCGCCGGTGAACGAGCCGGTGGCTTTGCGGTGCGCAATGATGTCGTGGAAGCTGCTGCCGGGTCTCACGATTTCGGCCGACAGTCCGTACATCTCGATGTAGCGCTGATTGCAGATCACGAGCTGCTGCGAGGCGTCGAACAGCAGCAGGCCCTGGGTCATGTTGTTGACGGCGCGGTCGAGGCGCTGCTTTTCCAGCGTCAGCCGTTCCCGCGAAAGGCGATGCTGCTCCAGGAGCTTGCGTATGATCGCGATCAGCACGCCCGCGATGGCGAGCGCGGAAGAGGCGGCAACCGAGATCAAGATGCCGATCTGCTCGCGCCAGTCCGTGAGGGCCGTCGCGCGCGCCGTGGTGGCCATCATCAGGATCGGGAAGTGAGGCAGGGCGTGTGAGGAAATCAGCCGGTCCTCGCCGTCGACGGGGCTCATGAAGCGGCCGGCAAAATGGTCGAGCCCGAAAACCCTTTGATGCGCGAACGGACCGTTCTTGAAATTCCGCCCCATCAATTCGCTGGAATGGGGATAACGCGCGAGCATCGTGCCGTCCCGGTGCAGCATGGAGATCGTCGTGCTTTCGCCGAGCACGGCGGACTCGAAGAATTTTTCGAAGTTTGCCGGCTCGATGCCGCGTCCGACCACACCCATGAATTCACCGTTCGGTCCGACGACCTTGCGCACGATCAGGATGGTCCAGGCGCCGGAGATGCGGCTGTAGAGTGGTTCGATCAGGACTTCGGGAGCGTTGGGATCGTACCGGAAGGTCCGGAAATAGGCGCGATCGGCAACGTTCACGTTCGGGGCCGGCCATGCCGTCGACGAATTGATCAAATTGCCTTCGGCATCGATGATATTGAGTCCGCCTATGTAGGGCAGCGCCTCGATCTTCGAACGCAGCATCCGGTGGAGGTCCTGGCCGGAGAGGCGTTTGCGATAGTCCGCCGCACTGGTGATGCCGCTCGCGCGGACGTAGTCGACGAAATCTTTCTGGATGACTGCGAAATCCTGCAATTGCTGGTCGAAATGATGGGCCAGCATCAGCACGGTGTTTTCCAGCTCGCGGCCGGAGCTGCGCAACGCACGTTCGCGGAAATTTTGCGCCATCAGCGTCGCGCCGACGGCGATCGCAGCGATCAGCAGCGTGCCGCCGACGACCAGCCAGCGGATTGGTCCGCTGCGCACGAAGGCCTGGTCAAAAAGGCGACTGCCGAATCCCGTCATCATGATCGATCGTTGTCGTGCACACGTCAGGGTCAATTCCTGGCCCCGGAAACATCCGTTGGTTTACGGGAACGGAGTGGAGGCGAAGTTAGCAAGCTGGGTTAATGCGCCGTGAATGGACGCTTACAAAAGCAATCAATATGCGATCGAGTATGGCCTGATCGCCGCCGGCATCGCGCTTGTGATTACCGCTGTCGTGAACTGCCTGGGCAGCAAGCTCAATTCAAATTCGGCTCGATCAGCGCGTCGCTGACGTAGCAGCGCCAATCAGACGCGGTAGTGGCCGGACTTGCCGCCGAGCTTCTCGACCAGGTGGATGCCTTCGATCCGCACGCCGCGTTCCACCGCCTTGATCATGTCGTAGATGGTGAGGCAGGCGACCGAGACGGCGGTGAGGGCTTCCATCTCGACGCCGGTCGGGCCGGTGACCTTCACGCTGGCGCGGATGAGGCAGCCCGGCAGCTTCGCGTCGGGCTCGATCTCGACCGTCACCTTCGACAACGCGAGCGGATGGCAGAGCGGGATCAGTTCCGCGGTGCGCTTGGCGGCCATGATGCCGGCGATGCGGGCGGTGCCGAGCACGTCGCCCTTCTTGGCGTTGCCGGACACGATCAGGTCAAGCGTCGCCCTGGTCATCACGACACGTCCTTCCGCGACCGCGAGCCGCTCGCTCGCGGGCTTGTCCGACACGTCAACCATCCGCGCCTCGCCGGAGGCGCCGATATGGGTGAGGGCAGGGCCGGCCTTGGTCGGTTTGGCCTTTGCGGGCTTACGCGCCATCAGTTCGTGCCCGTGGCGCGCGCGGTCTCGCGCGCCAGCAGCGTGCGGGTCGCAGCGGCAATGTCGGCTTGCCGCATCAGGCTCTCGCCGACCAGGAAGGTCGACATGCCGACGCGCTCGAGCCGGGCGAGATCGGCGGGCGTGAAGATGCCGCTCTCGCCGACCATCAGCCGGTCGCCGGGAATCAGCGGCGCCAATGTTTCGCTGGTCGCAAGGGTGGTTTCGAAGGTGCGCAAATTGCGATTGTTGACGCCGATCATCTGCGAACGTAGCTTCAGCGCGCGGTCAAGCTCGGCGCGGTCGTGGATCTCGATCAGCACGTCCATGCCATAGGCGATGGCGGCATCCTCGAGCTCTTTGGCCGTGGCATCATCGAGCGCCGCCATGATGATCAGGATGCAGTCGGCGCCGTGCGCGCGGGCCTCCGCCACCTGATAAGTGTCGAACATGAAATCCTTGCGCAGCACCGGCAGTGACGTTGCCGCGCGGGCCGCCACCATGAAGTCGAGATGGCCCTGGAACGAGGGCGTGTCCGTCAGCACCGACAGGCAGGCAGCGCCGCCGGCCTCATAGGCCCTGGCCAGCAGCGGCGGATCGAAATCGGCGCGGATCAGGCCCTTTGACGGCGAGGCCTTCTTGACCTCCGCGATCAGCGCGAAGTCGCCATTGGCGTGCTTGGCCTTGATCGCGTGCACGAAGCCGCGCGGTGCTGCTTGCGCCCTGGCCTTCGCCTCCACCGCCGACAGCGGGTGCGCGCGCTTGGCCGCCGCGATTTCCTCGCGCTTGTAGGCTTCAATCTTGGTCAAGATGTCCGACATGTCAGGCTCAGCCGTTCGAGACCGCGATCAGATGTTTCAGCCGCGCGCTCGCCGCGCCGCTGTCGAGCGATTTTGCGCCGATCACGACACCTTCCTTGAGATCCCTGGCACGCCCCGCCACGACCAATGCGGCAGCGGCGTTGATCAACGCGACGTCGCGATAGGGGCTCGGCTTGCCGTCGAGCACGCTCTGCAAGGCGATAGCGTTGGCGTCGGCGTCGCCGCCTTTGAGTGCTCCGGCCTCGCAGCGCGGCAGGCCCGCGTCCTCCGGCGTCACCTCGAAATTCCGGATCTCGCCATTGTGGAGCGCGGAGACGAAGGTCGGGCCGGTGAGGGTGATTTCGTCGAGGCCGTCGGAACCGTGCACGACCCAAGCGGATTCGGAGCCAAGGTTCTTGAGCACTTGCGCCAGCGGCTGCACCCATTGCCGGGAGAACACGCCGACCATCTGCCGTTTCACGCCGGCCGGATTGGACAAAGGACCGAGCAGGTTGAAGATCGTGCGTGTCGCAAGCTCCACCCGGGTCGGGCCGACGTTCTTCATGGCGGGATGATGGGCGGGAGCGAACATGAAGCCGATGCCGCATTCGCGTATGCAGCGGCCGACCTGTTCGGGCCTCAGATCGATCTTCACCCCGAGCGAAGCCAGCACGTCGGCGGCGCCCGAACGCGACGACAGCGCGCGGTTGCCGTGCTTGGCCACCGGCAGACCGGCGCCCGAAACGATGAAGGAGGCGCAGGTCGAAACATTGACCGAGCCGGAGCCGTCGCCGCCGGTGCCGACGATGTCGACCGCGTCCGCGGGCGCATCGACCGTGAGCATCTTGGAGCGCATTGCCGAGACAGCGCCGGTGATCTCGTCCACGGTCTCGCCGCGCACCCGCAGCGCCATCAGCAGGCCGCCCATTTGCGAGGGCGTAGCCTCGCCGGACATCATGGCGTCGAAGGCGGAAGCCGCTTCGTCACGCGACAGGCTGGCGCCGGTCGCCACTTTTCCAATGATCGATTTCAGGTCGTCCATCGCGTGCTTTCAACTCACTGGTTCGCGCCGGTCACCTGCGCGAAGGCGGCCTGATTAATGGTGGTCCCGATGTCGGTTTCAAGCTTGTTGACGTAGGAAGCGACCTGCTCCTCGGTCTGCGCGCGGTCGAGACTGTCCTTCAGCTTCTTGACGGCATCGGAAGCGGCATCGGCGGTGGGATCGATGATCTCGGCAACGCGGAACACGATCACCTCGGTGCCGCCGGTCACGGCCGTCTGCCCGACGCCGTCCTTGGCGACGCGGAAGGCGGCCGACACGACGGCTGCGGGCACGCTGGCGGGCGAGTCGTCGCGCTTGAACCCGGTGGCGGTCTCGACCTTGACGCCGATCGCGGCTGCTTCGTCGGCGAGCTTGGCGCCGGAATCGAGCTTCCGCACCATCTCGGTCGCCTTGGCCTTCAGCTTGGTCGCGATCTGGTCCTGGCGCCAGCGCGCCTCGACCTGATCGCGGACCTCGTCGAGATTGCGGTCGCGCGAGGGCGTGATGGCAAGCACGTCGTACCAGACATAGCCGCCCTTGAAAGAGATCGAGTCGTTGTCGACCCCGACATCGGTGTTGAAGGCTTGCGACACCACGTCGAGGCCCTGCGGAATGCCCGGGACCGGCTGGCCGCTCGGGGCGCGGCCGGAACGGTCGACGGCGTCGATGGTCACGGCGGTGAGCCCGAGCTTCTGCGCCGCATCGATCACGCTGGCACCGCCGCCGCGCTCGTCTTCCATCTTGTCGCGGAGATCGGCGACCTTGACGCGCGCGCGCTCGGTGGCGATCTCGCGCTTGATGTCGGCGGCAACGCTCGCGTAGTTCGCCTCCACGCCCGGCTCGATCTTTTCGACCTTGACGATCGACGTGCCGAGACGGCCCTGGATCGGCTGGCTGATTTCACCGGCGGGAAGCGCGAAGACAGCGTCTCCAACTGCGGGATCGAGCGAGGATTTGGTCACAAGGCCGAGATCGACGTCGGACGCGCTCAGTCCGCGCTCCTTGCCGAGGTCCTCGAACGACGTCCCGCTGGTGAGCCGCTCGCGCGCGGCCTGCGCCTCGGCGGCGTTGGGGAATACGATCTGCTGGATCTGGCGCTTCTCCGGCGTGCCGAGCCGGTCCTTGCGCTGGTCAAACGCTTTCTTGGCGTCCTCGTCCGACACCTCGCTCCACTTGCCGATCTCCTCCGGCGAGACCACGACGAACGCGATCTTGCGATATTCGGGCGCGCGGAACTGGACCTTGTGATCCTCGAAATAGGCGGCGAGCGCCTCGGGCGATGGCGCGTCGATGGTGCCTGCCTGGGCTGCGTCGAGCCTGACGAATTCAATGGCGCGCTGCTCGTTCTGGAAGCGCGTCAGCACGTCGAGCATCGCCTTCGGCGGCTCGAGGCCGGCACCGATCGTGCCGGTGATCTGTCGGCGCAGCGAGACCTTGCGCTGCTCCGAGACGTAGCGCTGCTCGGTATAGCCGAAATTGCGGATCACGGACTGGAAGCGGTTCGAATCGAAGTTGCCGCCGACGCCCTTGAAGTTCGGGTCGTTCATGATGAGCTGGCGGATCTGGTCGTCGGACTGGCCGAGCCCGAGCCGGCGCGCCTCTTCGTCGAGGGCGGCTTCCGCGATCGTCTGCTGGAGCACCTGACGGTCAAGGCCGAAGGCGCGCGCCTGTTCAGGCGACAGCGGCCGGCCGAACTGACGGCTGATCTGCTGGAGGCGATCGGTGTAAATCTGGCGGAACTCGTTCAGCGAAATCTCGGTGCCGCCGACCTTGGCCACGGTGGATTGTCCAAAGCCCTTGAAGATGTCGGCAATGCCCCAAACGCCGAAACTGATGATCAGCACGCCCATCACAACGGCCATAATGGTCTTGCCGAGCCAGTTTGATGAGGCCTTACGCATTCCTCGAAGCATTTGGTCCAACTTGTTTGGCAGGAGGGGAACGGGAGCGCGTCTTAATGCAGATTCCGCAAAAGCGCGTCACCAAATTGATCAATCATCATAAAGTGGTGGCTTTCCCCCCGCAACCTCGGGTCCGGCAGGCTTTCGATCCCTGCGGTTAAAAGCCCCTGGTCTCTGGAACTGCCACGGGACCTCTGCTAGCGCATGAACAAGCCAAATTTTGCTGGAATCTGACATGACCGATGCCATCCGCCCCCTGATCGCCGGCAATTGGAAAATGAACGGCCTGAAGGCCTCGACTGCCGAATTCGACGCCATGCTCAATGGTGCGGCAGAAGTGGCCGGCAAAGCCGATCTGCTGGTTTGCCCGCCGGCGACCCTGATCGCAGCTTTCGCCGAAAAGGCCCGCGGCAAGAAGGTCGCGGTGGGAGCCCAGGATTGCCACCCCAAGGCCTCCGGCGCCCATACCGGCGACATCGCCGCCGAAATGCTTGTGGATTCGGGTGCGACCGCGATCATCGTCGGCCATTCCGAGCGCCGCGCCGACCATGGCGAGGGCGATGCCCTGATCCGGCAGAAGGCCGAGGCCGCCTGGCGCGCCGGGGTGACGGCGATCGTCTGCATCGGCGAGACGCAAGGCCAGCGCGATGCGGGCCACACCCTCGATATCCTGCGCGGCCAGCTCAACGGCTCGCTGCCGGCTGGCTCGACCGCCGCCAATCTGGTCGTGGCCTATGAGCCGGTCTGGGCAATCGGCACCGGCCTGACCCCAACATCCCGGGATGTCGAGCAGATTCATGGCTTTATCCGGGAATTCTTGACCTCCAGGTTCAAGACCGACGGCGCCGGGATGCGGATCCTCTATGGCGGCTCGGTCAAGCCGTCGAACGCGGCGGAGCTGATGGCCGTGAAGAACGTCAATGGCGCGCTGGTCGGCGGGGCCAGCCTGAAGGCGGTCGATTTCCTTGCGATTGCGCAGGGCTGTCCCTAGCTAACTTCAAACCTTAGGACCCGGCCGATCGGGGGTGGCAATGACCCGTCTGATCGTGTAACACCGCGCAACTTCAGGAAAACCCGCGAAGCACGATTGGCCGCCGTCTCGGCGCTGTCGGCTTGTGACGGAAGGACACTATGCAGACTGTTGTCATCGTCATTCACCTCATGATCGTCACCGTCATGATCGGCGCCGTCCTGCTCCAGAAGTCCGAAGGCGGGGGCCTTGGCATGGGAGGTGGCGCAGGCTTCATGTCGAGCCGCGGCACCGCGAACCTTCTGACGCGGACCACCGCGATCCTGGCGGTCGGCTTCTTCCTCACCAGCCTGTTCCTGTCCTGGTATGCCGGCTACGACCGCAAGCCGTCGTCGATCATCGGCGCGCCGGCGTCGCAGACCCAGCCGGCCGGTGGCGGGCCTATCGCGCCGCCGACCTCCGGCGGCATCCTGGACTCGCTGAAGAAGGCCGACGAGCAGCAGCAGGCGCCGGCACCGAGCGGCCCGCAGGTACCGCGTTCGCAATAAAGCAGGGGGGCCATGCAGGGCGGCTTCTACCGTCCTGCATCAACAATCCCCATCAAGGCTCTGTCACCACTCTCAGTTCTGGCTCACCCACAGCCCCGCAAAATGTTTGGGGCGGAATACGAATCGCTTTGGCGAATCGAATTCGAGGGATTAGAGGTTAAGCCCCATGGCGCGGTACATATTCATCACCGGCGGCGTGGTTTCTTCGCTCGGCAAGGGTCTGGCTTCAGCGGCACTCGGTGCCCTGTTGCAAGCCCGGGGCTACAAGGTCCGCCTCCGCAAGCTCGACCCCTATCTCAACCTCGATCCCGGAACGATGTCGCCGTATCAGCACGGCGAAGTGTTCGTGACCGATGACGGCGCGGAGACCGACCTCGATCTCGGTCACTACGAGCGCTTCACCGGGCGGCCGGCGACCAAGGCCGACAACATCACGACCGGGCGCATCTATCAGGACATCATCTCCAAGGAGCGGCGCGGCGACTATCTCGGCGCCACCATCCAGGTGGTTCCGCATGTCACCAACGCCATCAAGGATTTCGTCCTCGACGGCAACGACGATTACGACTTCGTGCTGGTCGAGATCGGCGGCACCGTCGGCGACATCGAGGGCCTGCCGTTCTTCGAGGCGATCCGCCAGCTCAAGAACGAGCTGCCGCGCGATCACGCCATCTACATTCATCTGACGCTGCTGCCTTATATCCCCAGCGCCGGTGAGCTGAAGACAAAGCCGACGCAGCACTCCGTCAAGGAGCTGCGCTCGATCGGCATCCAGCCGGACATCCTGCTCTGCCGTACCGATCGCGAGATCCCCAAGGAGGAACGGCGCAAGCTCGGGCTATTCTGTAACGTGCGCGAGAGCGCCGTTATCGAGGCGCGCGACGCCGACAGCATCTACGCTGTCCCTCAGGCTTACCATGCGGCAGGCCTCGACGACGAAGTGCTTGCCGCCTTCGGCATCGGCTCGCGGATTCCGCCGGAGCTGCGGAGCTGGCAGCAGATCAACGAGCGCATCCGCAATCCCGAGGGCAACGTTACCATCGCCATCGTCGGCAAATATACCGGCATGAAGGATGCGTACAAGTCGCTGATCGAGGCGCTCTCGCATGGCGGCATCGCCAACAAGGTGAAGGTCAATCTCGACTGGATCGAAAGCGAGATCTTCGAGAAGGAAGATCCAGCGCCGTTCCTCGAGCACGTCAACGGCATTCTGGTGCCCGGTGGATTCGGCCAGCGCGGCGCCGAAGGCAAGATTCGCGCGGCGCAGTTCGCGCGCGAGCGCGACGTGCCGTATTTCGGCATCTGCTTCGGCATGCAGATGGCGGTGATCGAGGCCGCTCGGAATCTTGTCGGGATCGAGGAGGCCAACTCCACCGAGTTCGGCCCGACCAAGGAGCCCCTGGTCGGCCTGATGACGGAATGGCTGCGCGGCAACGAGCTTGAGAAGCGGACCAACGCCGGCGATCTCGGCGGCACGATGCGCTTGGGCGCCTATCCCGCGGCGCTCAACCGCGGCAGCCGCGTCTCCGAGGTGTATGGCGGCGCGACCGAGATTTCCGAGCGCCACCGCCATCGCTACGAGGTCAACACCGCCTACAAGGATCGCCTCGAGCAGCACGGGCTGAAATTCTCCGGCCTGTCGCCCGACGGCGTGCTGCCGGAGATCGTCGAGTACGAAGATCACCCCTGGTTCATCGGCGTCCAGTTCCATCCCGAACTGAAGTCGCGCCCCTTCGAGCCGCATCCGCTGTTCGCGTCGTTCATTCGGGCAGCGATGGTGCAGAGCCGCCTGGTGTAATCGGCTCAGGGCGTGGCGGTGCAGTCACGCCCGAGATGTATCGGCTCCGGCGCGGCCGGCATGGACGTATCAGGCGCAAGCGATCCCGTGACGAGCTTCATCTGCGGCCGCCGCGTCAGCTTGTAGACGGCGGCCGGCGGCACGTTCAGCAGGGCACGATCCACCAGCTTTGCGCGCAAGCCTAACCGATCGAGCACGGGCCGCGGGATCGGGCAACTCATGCCGTAGGTGAACTGGTAGAACGCGCCGCCGGGGCGGACGTGACTGAACGCGCCACCGACGATCGAGACGACCTTGCGCGTCGACATGTTGAGCAGCGGCAGGCCGCTCACGACCGCGCCGACGGGCGCGCCCTCATAGAGGCGCTCCGTTGCCAGCCGCCCCGCATCCATCCACAAGACGCGCGCGTTGGGGAAACGCATCTGGAGCACCTTCATGAAGTCGGAGCCGTATTCGATCAGCGTGAGGTCCTGCTGACGCACGCCGCGTTTGAGCAGCTTGTAGGTAAATGCGCCCGTGCCGGGGCCGAGCTCGAGAACAGGACCGGTCGATGCGGTGATCTCGCGGGTGATGAGATCGGCCAGCGCCGCGCCTGACGGCGCGATCGCGCCGACGCGGCGCGGGGCTGACATCCATGACAGGAAGAACGAGAGGAAATCGTTGGGCATGCGCACTCCGGCATCTTGGTTGCGCCTCGCAGATCAGCGGTGAGGCGGCCGAACAATCGCTTGAGTGCATTGCGACAGCATTGCGTGCCGCACGCCGATTGCGTCAATTCTCCCGGACTGGCGGCAGTGACATCCTGAAGCACGCGCCGCCGATCGCTGCGTCCGCGACCGAGATGTGGCCGCCATGCAGGAGCACGATCTCGCGCACCATGTTGAGGCCGAGGCCGGCACCGCGATCGAGCGGTGACAGCCGGTAGAACGGCTCGAATATCTGTTCGCGCTGATCGGCCGGGATGCCGGCGCCTTCGTCCGTGACTTCGATGCTCGCGGGCCTGCTGACACGAATGCCGATGGTACCACGGCGAGGGCCGTGCTGGATCGCATTCTGCACGAGGTTGGTCAGCGCGCGCTCCAGCGCCGCCGCATCGCCGATCGTTTCGACCGGCGTGGAGGGGGCGTCGAGCGCTAGCTCGTAGCCGGCGGCAATGGCCAGCGGCGCGAGATCCGCGGCCGCGCTTTGCGCGATTGCAACGAGGTCGACGCGCGCGAAGGGATGGCCGCAGCGGTCGAGCCGCTGAATGTC
Source organism: Bradyrhizobium sp. Ken01 (assembly GCF_055807355.1). NCBI lineage: Bacteria > Pseudomonadati > Pseudomonadota > Alphaproteobacteria > Hyphomicrobiales > Nitrobacteraceae > Bradyrhizobium > Bradyrhizobium sp. Ken01. The sequence continues at coordinate 29,284 of NZ_JBVVPC010000036.1, read as the reverse complement.
CAGCAGTTGCTCGGCAAGCGTAGCCAGCCGCGCGGAATCCTCCAGCAGCCGGGTCTTTTCCGGCCCTGCGGGGAGCGACTCCAGTCGCGTGTTCAGGATTGCGATTGGCGTGCGCAACTCGTGTGCGGCATCGGCGACGAATCGCTTGTGGCGGGCATAGCCCTGGTCTAGTCGCGCCAGCGCGTCGTTGACCGCGGTCACGAGCGGTACGACCTCCAGCGGAATTCGGTCCAGCGACAGCCGGGCGCCGCGTTGATGGATGTCGATGCGCCGCGCCTGGTCCGCCGTTGCATCGAGCGCCTCGAAGGCGCGCCGCACGATCATCGGTGTGGCAATGAACGTCGCCGTTCCCATGAGGAGCAGGCCGGGCAGGGCGATGCCGAGCAATGCAAGCGAAGTCATGAACAAAGCCTTGGCGCCGGTGAGCTTGCCTTGCGTCGCCGTGATGATCTGCACATTGCCGGCGTCGGTGTCGACCCGCTTCAGCCGCGCCGGGGGCTTACGCGGGTCGTCCTCCAACAGCTGCCAACCGAGCCGCGCCTGGCTGATCTGGTCGAGGCTGCTGCCGATGGCGGCGAATTCGGCCGGCACGGCGCCTTCGCTGAGTGAATGTCCCTGCCTGTCGCGGACCAGGAACCAGAGATCGGGGGTCTCGCTGCGCAATTGTTTCAGTTCGGTCGTCGACCGCAGGACCAGGTCGCCTTGCGCGTCGCGCGCGAGCGCGCGCTGGACGATGTCGATCACGCGATCTTCGTCGCGCCCGGCGATCACGAACCCCGACGCGCTCAATGCCCCGACGACGACGGCAACGAGCGCCGTGAGCAGCACCGCCTGGAGCGACAGCAGGCGCCAGCTCAGCCGCGAGCGCAGGCAATAGGGATCGTGGTGCTTGCTCATGGCAGCTTCTTCAAGAGATAGCCGACGCCGCGGATGCCGTGGATCTCCACGCGCGCATCGGCTTCCGAGAGTTTGCGGCGCAGGCGCGACACGTGCGTATCGAGCGCATTCGACTGGATCTCGTCGTCGAAACTGTAGACGGCTTCTTCCAGCGCGGAGCGCAGTACGGTTCGGCCCATGCGGCGGACCAGGGCTTCCAGCACAAGGAGCTCGCGTCGCGGCAGCTCGAGCGGAGCCCCATCGATGCTTGCCTCGCGATGGCCGAAATCGAAAGCGAGGCGGCCGGCGTGCATGATGTCGGGCTGCATCCCGGCGGGCCGGCGCAGCACGGCGCGCAGCCGCGCCAGCAGCTCCTCCACCGCGAACGGTTTCGCCAGATAATCATCCGCTCCGCGGTCGAGCCCGGCGACCCGGTCGGCGAGTTCGCCGCGCGCCGTCAACACGATGATCGGCACGCCGTCGGCGCGCGCCCTGAGTTTCGGGATCAGGGTGAGACCGTCGCCATCGGGAAGCTGGCGATCGAGCAGGACGGCGGCGTGGACGTCGGCAGAAATGGCCTCTTCCGCCTCGGCGAGCGTGGGGGCGTGGTCCACGACCATGTCGTAGCGCTTCAGCGCCGACGCCAGCGCGTCGGCCATTTCGGCCTCGTCCTCGACGAGCAAAATCCGCATGATCCGCACCTCAACCTCAATCGCGCCAATCTAGCGGCCGTATCATTGCGGCAGCATTGCGGGAACCGACTCTCGATGAAGCGGCTTCAGCGGACCCCAGCCATGCGCGGAACGCCACCGGGGGCGGCCGAGCGGGCCTCAAGACACCGTCAGGGCCAGCCGATATAACCGCCGGACCTGATCAGGGAGGAACAAGAATGATCTACGAAATGCGCATCTATCGCTGCGTGCCCGGCCGCCTGCCGGCACTGCTCAAGCGGTTCGAGACCGTCACGCTGAAGGTGTGGGAAAAGCACGGCATCAGGCAGGCCGGGTTTTTCACGACCCTGATCGGTGAATCCAACCAGGAGCTGACCTATTTCCTGGCCTGGGAGTCGCTCGCCGAGCGCGAGAAGAAGTGGGCCGCCTTCATGACCGATCCGGACTGGATGAAAGGGCGCGCCGAGAGCGAGGCGGACGGCCAGATCGTCGGCAACATCGTCAGCCAGATCCTGGCGCCGACCGCCTTCTCGGCGGTGAAGTAGAGGCTGCCGGCGCGAGGCCATCGCTGAGGGCCTGGGCGCAACCCTGATATTCTGGGAGCCCAGGCCGAATGGGGTTGATCCGCCCTTCATCGCGGCTATGGTCGCGCCGAAACGAGGGATTTGCCTTGAGCTCTTCGACGTCAGCGGCGCCGGTCGTCACCATTGGCAAGGTCAAATTCGGCAATGATCTGCCGATCTCGATCATTGCGGGGCCGTGTCAGCTCGAAAGCCGCCAGCATGCGCTGGAGGTGGCCTCCGCGCTGCAGGAGATTGCCGCGCGCCTGCAGATCGGCCTCGTCTACAAGACCTCGTTCGACAAGGCCAATCGCACCAGCGCGTCGGCTGCGCGTGGCCTCGGGCTTGCCCAGTCGCTGCCGATCTTCGCCGAAATCCGATCGTCGCTCGGCCTGCCGGTCCTGACAGACGTGCATGACGCCGCGCAGTGCGCCGAGGTGGCGCAGGCGGTGGACATCCTGCAGATCCCGGCCTTCCTGTGTCGCCAGACCGATCTGCTGCTGGCAGCCGCTGCGACCGGGAAGGTCGTCAACGTCAAGAAGGGCCAGTTTCTTGCGCCCTGGGACATGGGCAACGTCGTATCCAAGATCACGAGCGCGAACAATCCCAACGTGCTCGTGACCGAACGCGGTGCGTCCTTCGGCTACAACACGCTGATCTCCGACATGCGCGCACTGCCGATCCTGGCGCGCACCACCGGCGCACCCGTGATCTTCGACGCCACTCATTCGGTACAGCAGCCGGGCGGAAAGGGGACCTCTTCCGGAGGTGAGCGCGAATTCGTGCCGGTGCTCGCACGCGCAGCCGTCGCTGTCGGTGTTGCCGGTGTCTTCATCGAGACCCATCCCGACCCCGACAGCGCGCCGTCCGACGGACCCAACATGGTGCCGCTGCGCGAGTTCGAGGCGCTGATCCGAAGACTGATGGCGTTCGACGCGCTCGCCAAAGATTCGACCAAAGCCGACCCGCGCTGATGCAGCAAGGCGCAGCGCGGCCGCACGATCATGGCCTGCCGGCCGCGCTCTACGTCATTTCCGGTGCGAGCTTTGCCGCGGCACTCTCCGCGCGCGCGCTTGATCCGGTGCTGCCGCACGTCGCCGAGGACTTTGGCGTCAGCATCGCGACAGCTGCCGGGTTTGCCGCGGTGTTCGCCTTCACCTTCTCGATCATCCAGCCGATCGTCGGCGCCGCCGCCGATCTGTTCGGCAAGACGCGGCTGATGATCGGCTGCCTCGCGCTGCTCGGCCTTGCCAACATCCTGGGGGCGCTCTCGAGCTCGTTCTCGGTTCTGTTCGCGACCCGTATCCTCGCCGGCATCGGCTCCGGCGGCGTGTTTCCGGTGGCGCTCAGCCTGACCAGCGACCTCGTCGGTCCGGAGAAACGCCAGGTCGCGATCAGCCGCACGCTCGCCGGCGCGATGACGGGCAATCTGCTCGGCGCCTCCGCTTCCGGCCTGATCGGCGATTTCCTCGGCTGGCGCGGCGTGCTGGCGGTGCTCGGGGGGCTCGTGATCGTTGCGTCGGTCGCGGTGGCCGCCGGTTTTCGTGGTGCCAAGGTCAAGCATCCGCCGAAGACGAGCCTGTCGGCGCTGAAGGCCGGCTATCGCACCATCTTCACCAACCCGAACGCCTATGTCTGTTATTCGGCGGTGTTCATCGAAGGCTGCTGCGTGCTCGGCCTGTTTCCCTACATCGCTTCGTTCCTGTTCGAGCTCGGTCAGACCTCGCTCTCGATCGCGGGCATCGTTATCGCGGGCTTTGCGGTCGGCGGCTTGTTCTACACGCTGACCGTGTCGCGCCTGCTGCCATGGCTGGGCATGAAGGGAATGATGATCGCGGGCATGACGCTGGTGGCCTCGCAGCTCGTGGTCGTCGCCTTCGGCCCGCGCTGGGAAGTGCAGGCACTCAATCTCATCGTGATGGGATGGGGCTTCTACATCGCCCATGGCTGCCTTCAGATGTTTGCCAGCGAACTCTCGGTCGAAGCACGCGCCACCGCGCTGTCGCTGCATTCGTTCTTCTTCTTCATGGGGCAGACGCTCGGGCCGCTCGCCTATGGCCTTGGCCTGCAGCATGGCGGCAAGATGCCGACCCTGTTCACGAGCGCCGCGATCATGGTGGCGCTGGGCCTTGTCTGCGCGCGCCTGTTGAAGCAGCGCGCGCCGTCCGACGCGCGCTGAGGCTATTCGGTCCCTCAACTGGGATCGGCCCCACCACGACACCGCCGGTCCCGTATACATGGCACACGAATTGCTTTGATTTTAGGCAAAGCGAGGTGTGAGATCGTGGACGCCCAGACCAGCCGTTCGCCAAGCGCAGCCAGCGTGCCCCGATCGACGGGATATCCCACCAAGCCCCCGCTCCGGCGCTTCCTGACCTCTTGTTACGAAGAATTCCGGGCCGACAATTCGGGCGAACTTGCCGACTACATCCCCGAGCTGAAGCGCGCCAACCCCGACCATTTCGGCATCGCGCTCGTCACCATCGACGGCCATGTCTACGAGGTCGGCGACAGCGCGGTGCCGTTCACGATCCAATCGGTCTCGAAGGCCTTCGTGTTCGCACTGGCGCTGGAGATGGTTGGCGAAGAACGCGTCGCGGCCACCATCGGCGTCGAGCCGAGCGGCGAAGCTTTCAATTCGATCCGGCTTACCAATGACAACCGTCCTTTCAACCCGATGGTCAATGCCGGCGCCATCGCCTGTTCGGGCCTGATCTACAAGGTGGACGGGAAGGGCGCCTTCGAGCGCGTCCGCTCGAAGCTCGGCCAGTTCGCCGGCCGCGAGCTCGGCGTCGACGAGGCCGTGCATGTCTCCGAGACCGCGACCGGCAACCGCAACCGGGCCATTGCCTGGCTGCTGCGGAATTACGCGGTGCTGCCCGACGACGTCGATGCGGTCCTCGACGTCTATTTCCGCCAATGCGCGATCCTGGTCACTGCGCGCGATCTGGCGGTGATGGCGGCAACGCTCGCCAATCGCGGCATCAACCCGGTGACGGGTGCGCAGGTGATCACGCCGCACATCGTCGCCCGCACGTTGTCGGTCATGACGAGCTCGGGCATGTATGATTATGCCGGCGAGTGGACCTATCGCGTCGGCATCCCCGCCAAGAGCGGCGTCGGCGGCGGTATCGTCGCGGCGCTGCCCTCGCAACTGGGGCTCGGCACCTTCTCGCCGCTGCTGGACAATCATTTCAACAGCGTGCGCGGCCTCAAGGTCTGCGAGGCGCTGTCGGCGCGGTTCGACCTGCACATGCTCAACCGCAACGCCGACGTACGCAGCAGCGTCATGGCCGACTATGATATCTACGGCATCTCGTCGCGTCGCAGCCGCCAGCCGCACGAGCAGCAGATTCTCGACGATCGCCACAGCGATATCCGCATCCTCGAGCTCGTCGGCGCGCTGAATTTCGGCACCATTGACTACGTCACACGAAGACTCACCAGTGAGCCGCCGAACGCGCCGCTCCTGATAATCGATTTCCGCCGCGTCCCCGACATCACCGCAGCCGGCGCAGAGCTTCTGGGTGAGACGCTGACGGCGCTCAACAATGCAGGCATCACCACGGTTCTATCAGGCATCGAGGAGACGTCCGCGGTATGGGCCGCGATTTCCGCGCGCACGGCGGATCCGCGAAGGCTGCGGCGCTTTGCGCTGCTCGACGATGCGATCGAATGGGCCGAGGACCAGGTGATCTATCGCTTCGGCGGCTTTACCGACATGAAGGAGAGCGTGCATCTCGGCGATCAAGCGCTGCTGGCCGAGCTCGACGCCGACGAGATCGCCGCCATCGTCAAGCTCTCGACCACGCGCCACTACTATGCCGGCCAGCGCATCGTCGCGGCCGGCACGCTCGCCAATTCCCTGTTCTTCCTCCAGAGCGGCATGGTCAGCGTCAAATTGCGAAGCGGCGTGCGGCTGGCCTCGCTCGGCCCCGGCATGGAGTTCGGCGAGATGGCAATCCTCGAGAGAAGCCGCAGCGCCGATGTCTTCGCCGATACGCTCGTGACCTGCCTCGAACTGCCGCTCGACAGTTTTGCCGACTACCGCCGGCTGCATCCCGAGACCGCGCTGAAGATCATGCGCAACCTCGCCGCGATCCTGGCGCGGCGGCTGGTGGCGGCCAACGCCAAGGTCGACCTGCTCAGCGCTTATTAGCCGCAACGCACTGCTTCCTGGAGACTGGAAACGTTCAGCCGCGGCCGCGATAGGGCGCGACGCCTTGCTCCGGCACCCACAGGCCCTTCGGCACGCGGCCGGTCTGCCAGAACACGTCGATCGGAATGCCGCCGCGCGGATACCAGTAGCCGCCGATGCGCAGGAACTTCGGCTTGATCTCGCTCGCGATGCGCTTGCCGATCATCACGGTGCAGTCCTCGTGGAAGGCGCCGTGATTGCGGAAGCTCGCGATGTAGAGCTTGAGCGATTTCGACTCCAGCAGCCATTGGCCGGGGGCGTAGTCGATCATCAGATGGGCAAAATCCGGCTGGCCCGTCACCGGGCAGAGCGAGGTGAACTCGGGCACGGTGAAACGGACCAGATAATCGGTGCCTCCTTGCGGATTCGGCACGCGGTCGAGCTTGGCCTTTTCGGGCGCATCCGGCCATTCAACGGCGCGGCCGAGCTGCAAATTAGGGGAGTTGTTCGATTTGCTGGGTTTTTTCGACATCAGGCCGCCTCCGTGGCGCCCTCTTAGCCAATCATGCAGGGAACGTCACTCGGCCTTTTCCGCTTCGATGCATTGCGGTAGAAGCACCGCCAACCGCCCCCTTTGTTCCCCGAAAAGAGGCCCTCATGACCGCCATCATCGACATCATCGGACGCGAAATCCTCGATAGCCGCGGTAATCCCACCGTCGAGGTCGACGTCGTGCTGGAAGATGGTGCGCTCGGTCGTGCCGCGGTGCCGTCAGGCGCCTCCACCGGCGCCCATGAGGCGGTGGAATTGCGCGACGGCGACAAGGCCCGCTATCTCGGCAAGGGCGTCACCAAGGCGGTCGGCGCCGTCAACGGCGAGATCTTCGAGGCCCTGAGCGGCCTCGATGTCGAGCAGCAGGCCCAGATCGACCAGATCATGATCGACCTCGACGGCACGCCGAACAAGAGCCGGCTGGGCGCCAACGCCATCCTCGGCGTGTCGCTCGCCTGCGCCAAGGCGGCCGCGAACTCGCTCGACATGCCGCTCTACCGTTACGTCGGCGGCACCTCGGCGCGTCTCTTGCCGGTGCCGATGATGAACATCATCAATGGCGGCATGCATGCCGACAACCCGATCGACTTCCAGGAGTTCATGATCCTGCCCGTCGGCGCATCCTCCTTCGCCGAGGGTCTGCGCTATGGCGCGGAAGTGTTCCACACGCTGAAGTCCGAGCTGAAGAAGGCCGGCCACAACACCAATGTTGGCGACGAGGGCGGCTTCGCCCCGAACCTGCCGTCGGCGGACGCCGCGCTCGAATTCGTCATGAACGCGATCGGCAAGGCCGGCTACAAGGCGGGCTCCGACATCGTGATCGGCCTCGACTGCGCCTCGACCGAGTTCTTCAAGGATGGCAAATACGTCTACGAAGGCGAGGGCAAGACCCGCTCGGTCTCCGAGCAGGCCAAGTACCTTGCTGACCTCGTCTCGCGCTATCCGATCGTGACCATCGAGGACGGCATGTCGGAAGACGACATGGACGGCTGGAAGGAGTTGACCGACCTCGTCGGCAAGAAGTGCCAGCTCGTCGGTGACGATCTCTTCGTCACCAACGTCAAGCGCCTCGCCGAAGGCATCAAGGCCGGACGGGCCAATTCGATCCTGATCAAGGTCAACCAGATCGGCACGCTGACCGAGACGCTCGCCGCCGTCGAAATGGCGCACAAGGCCGGCTACACCTCGGTGATGTCGCACCGCTCCGGCGAGACCGAGGATTCCACCATCGCGGACCTCGCGGTCGCCACCAATTGCGGACAGATCAAGACCGGCTCCCTTGCACGCTCCGATCGCACCGCCAAATACAACCAGCTCCTGCGTATCGAGCAGCAGCTCGGCAAACAGGCGCTCTACGGCGGCAAGGCGGCACTGAAGGCGCTGGCATAAGCCGGCGGTCGGACAAAAACAGGGGAGGATCGACATGAGCGACGGCAAGACCGGACTGCAACTGCGTTCGCTGATCAAGACGAGCGGTGAGCTCGAGATCTCGCTTCTCGACGTGCCGACCCCCGAACCCGCCGCGGACGAGGTCGTCGTCCGCGTCGAGGCGGCGCCGATCAATCCGTCCGACCTCGGGCTCCTGATCGGCGCGGCCGACATGAGCACGGCAAAGGCTTCCGGCGACAAGGGCGCTCCCGTCATCACCGCGAAGGTGCCGGAGGGCGCGATGCGGGCGATGGCAGGCCGGCTCGACGAGTCCATGCCGGTCGGTAACGAGGGCGCGGGAGTCGTGATCGGGACCGGCTCCTCGGATGCCGCGAAGGCGCTGATGGGCAAGACCGTCGCCATGATCGGCGGCGCGATGTACACCCAGTATCGCACGTTGAAAGTGCGCGAGTGCCTGCCGCTGCCGGAAGGCACCACGCCGGCCGAAGGTGCCTCCTGCTTCGTCAATCCGCTCACCGCGCTCGGCATGACCGAGACCATGCGGCGCGAGGGTCACAAGGCGCTGGTGCACACCGCGGCCGCATCCAATCTCGGCCAGATGCTGAACAAGATCTGCATCAAGGATGGCATCCCGCTGGTCAACATCGTGCGCAGCAAGGAGCAGGCCGACATCCTGCACAAGATCGGCGCCAAATATGTCGTCAATTCCACCGCGCCGAGCTTCCTCGGCGATCTCACCGACGCGCTGGTCGAGACCGGCGCCACCATCGCCTTCGACGCCATCGGCGGCGGCAAGCTCGCCGGCGACATCCTTAACTGCATGGAAGTCGCGATCAACAAGACTGCGAAGGAATACAGCCGCTACGGCTCCAACGTGCACAAGCAGGTCTACGTCTATGGCGCGCTCGATGTTCGCCCGATCGAGCTGCCGCGCGGCTTCGGCATGGCCTGGGGCGTCGGCGGCTGGCTGCTGTTTCCGTTCCTCATGAAGATCGGGCAGGCGGACGGGGCCAGGCTGCGCCAGCGCGTGGTCGACGAACTGAAGACCACGTTTGCCAGCCACTACACCAAGGTGGTGTCGCTTTCCGAGGCGCTCGATCCCGCCAACATCGCGGTCTATGCCAAACGCGCCACTGGCGAAAAATTCCTCATCAACCCAAATAAATAATCGGCACGTGCGACGGCTCGTCACCCAAAGAAGGTCTTGCCTTCTGAGCGAAGCGGGAGATTATTCCGCCGCCATTGAAAGCGGAAAAACCGCAAGGCGCGCTCAGAAGGGGACTTCTCCATGACCGATCTCAATCGCCGCCATTTGCTCGCAGGTGCTGCCGTCCTCGGTGCGGCGGCCGTGACCAAGCTTGGATCGACCGCCGCCAATGCCGCGGTGCCGCAAGCCGGCACGCAGGCGCCGGGCTTCTATCGCTACAAGGTCGGCAGCTACGAGTGCACCTCGATCAATGACGGTGCGCGCACTTTCCCGATGCCGGACAAGTTCGTCGTCAACGCGCCGAAGGAGGAAGCGTTGGCCGCGGGCGAGGCGGCCTACATGCCGAAGGGCATGGTCACGGTGCCGTTCAACCCGCAGCTCATCAACACCGGCTCCAAGCTCGTGCTGATCGATACCGGCAACGGTGTCGCCAATCTCGAGCCCAGCAAGGGCGCGGTCGGTCGCACGCTGCAGAATCTCCAGGCCGCCGGCGTCGACCCCAAGAGCATCGACGTCGTGCTGCTCTCGCATCTGCATCCCGACCACACCAACGGCATTCGTCTCGCCGACGGCGCGCTTGCCTTCCCCAATGCGGAGATCATGGTGCCCGGCAAGGACTGGGAGTTCTGGACCAGCGAGGACAACGCCGCCAAGGCCGAGTCGAACGGGATGATGAAGAACTACTTCGCCAATGTGAAGAAGACCTTTGCCGGGCTCGAGTCCAAGGTCACGAAGTACGAGTGGGGCAAGGAGGTCGCGCCGGGCATCACGTCGATCGCGACGCCCGGCCACACCCCCGGGCACACCTCGTTCGCGGTTGCCTCGGGCGATGCCAAGGTGCTGGTCCAGTCCGACGTCACGAACATCCCCGAGTTCTTCCTGCGCAATCCGGACTGGCATGTGGTGTTCGACACCGATGCTGCGCTGGCGCAGGAGACGCGTCACAAGTTCTACGACATGGCGGCGGCCGAGAAGGCGACCGTGATCGGCTTCCACTTCACCTTCCCCTCGGTCGGGCATGTCGAGAAGGACGGCGCCAAGTATCGCCTGATCCCGTCGGCGTGGAATCCGACGATCTGAGCCGATTTGCAGATTTTTGCCGAGGATCAGGCCGCCACTTGGCGGCCTGATTGTTTGGGCAACCGTTCAGAAACGCAGCGTTTCCAAATCCGACTGGTCCATGCACTTGCATCCATCACTCGGGATCGCTTAAGTGCCGACCCGGCACTCCCGCTGAAGATTTCGAGGACACTCCATGGCCTACAATATCGTCACGATCGCCGGCAGCCTGCGCAAGGACAGCTTTTCGCTGAAGATCGCCCATGCGCTCGCCAAGCTCGCGCCGGCCTCGCTCAAGCTCGAGGTCATCACGCCGGCCGGCATCTCGTTCTTCAACCAGGACCTTGAGGGCGCGCCGCCGGCCGATTGGCTGTCTTTCCGCGAAAAGATCCAGAAATCGGACGGCGTCATCTTCGTCACGCCGGAATACAATCGCGCGATCCCGGGCGTGCTGAAGAACGCCATCGACGTCGCCTCGCGGCCCTATGGCAAGAGCTCGTTTAATGGCAAGCCGGTTGGCATCATCGCGAACTCGCCGGGCCCGCTCGGCGGCGTCAGCGCCGCCAAGACGCTGCAGAACATCCTGCCGGGTATTTCCGGCCCGATCATGCAGCAGCCGGAGGCCTATTTGAACGGAGTGGGCGACGCCTTCGATGCTGAGGGCAACGTGACCAAGGAGTCCCTGAAGCCTGTGATCCAGGCCTATATCGACGCGTTTGCGGTGCACGTCGCGAAGCATCACGGCTGAGGCGCGATTCCCAGGACTTCGTCATGGCCGGGCAAAGGCGCGAAGCGCGTCTTCGCGCTAGGTGTCCCGGCCATCCACGTCCTTGCTGAACTGACGAAGAACGTGGATGCCCGGCACAAGGCCGGGCATGACGGCTGAGTCAGGCATGGGAACGCGATGCGCGCGGGGGCCATTAGCACGCCCTTAACCAACCTGTCCCATCTTCCCAAGATGGTCTCCCGCGCGCGCCTCAAATCGATCCTGACCGGTCTTGCCCTCTATGCGATGGCGGCCGCCATCGTCGGTTATTTCGGTGTCAACGCCTATACCGGCAAATACGGCCTCAACGCCCGTCAGGAGCTCGACCAGGAGATCGTGGCGCTGACCAGCGAGCTGGCCCAGCTCAAGCGGGAGCGCGCCAGGAGCGAGCAGCGCGTTTCGCTGCTGCGCTCCGCGAAGATCGACCCCGACATGCTGGACGAGCGGGCGCGCTTCCAACTCGACTACGTCAATCCGCGCGATCTGGTCCGGACGATCCCGGCGAACTGACAACTCTTCCTAAAGTTGAAGGACTGGAACCGGATTGCCGCCTTGACGGGATCGCGGCAACCGGCTCATGGCTTCTATCACCATGGCCTGGGTTGACGCAGATCAACCAGGCCGTGCCGGCACGCTCTAGATTGCCACCCGGAGGAAACACAGTGATGAATGGGCAATCCCCCCGGCATCACGCGGCCCGTGTCGAGGCCGCCATTACGTCAGGCCAGGCGGCACGCTCGTCGCTCGTGGCCTCGTGGCGCCGTTCGTCCAGATTGCATCGTCTCGATCCCGCCGGCCGTGGCTCGCCGAACCGGCTGAGCGAAGCCGAACTGCACCGCGCGCGCGAGCGCGTCGCGCCGCTGCTCGCCGCGGCGCGAGGTGCGATGGACCGGCTCTACCAGGCGGTCGGCGCCAGCGGCTGCTGCGTGCTGCTCGCCGACGGGGAGGGCGTGCCGGTCGATCGTCGCGGCACCCCGGCCGACGATGCGACATTTCAGTCCTGGGGCCTCTGGACCGGCGCGCTCTGGAGCGAGGAGCATGAGGGCACCAACGGCATCGGTACCTGCCTCGTCGAGCAGCGTCCGCTGACGATCGACCGCGACCAGCATTTCTTCACCCGCAACACGCTTCTGAGCTGCACCGCCGTTCCGATCTACGACCATGAGGCTGCGTTCGCCGGCGTGCTCGACGTCTCCTCCTGCCGCGCCGATCGTACCGACGTGTTTTCCAATCTGATCGCGCTCGCGGCCGGTGAGGCGGCCAAACGTATCGAGGCCGATCTGTTTCGCAGGGCCTTCGTCCATGCCCGCATCGTGTTGACGCAAGCGGCGGACGGCCAATGCGGCGGCCTCGTCGCGGTCGATGCGGACGATCTCGTGATTGGCGCGACCAGGACTGCCCGGGCGGGACTGGGGCTCGCGCCGGGCCGGGCGTTGCGACCAGCGCCTGCGGCCGATCTCCTCGGCGGCGATGTTGTGCACGACCACCTCGCTGGCGGCCAGCGCGCCGTGTTGCAGCGGGCTCTCCTGCGCGCCGGCGGCAATGTCTCGGCTGCCGCCAAGGCCCTCGGCGTCAGCCGCGCCACGCTGCACAGGAAGCTCAAGCGGTTCGAGCTGAACGCGCATTGAGCTGCTGGTAGATCTTCATGGTGAGGAGACCGCGAAGCGGTCGTCTGGAATCACAAGAGGCCCTGACGTCACCCCCAGCCATCCTTCGAGACGCGCGCAAGAGCGCGCTCCTCGGGATGAGGTCAGTATGTGCGGCGGCACGACGTGCAGCCTCGTCACCTGTCGCAGAACTGCGACAGGTCGGCTCCGTCATCGCTCCTATCAGGGCTGACAGAAGACCCCTCCCGCGACATCGTCGGCGCAAGTCGCGACCACGCGACGAATTGCGCAAACAGCAAACATCGGGAGTGATCAATGAACAAGGTAGAATTCCTCAGCGTCAGCAAAATTCCCTTCGCCGAACGCTACGACAATTTCATCGGCGGCAAGTTCGTCGCGCCGATCTCCGGCAAGTATTTCGACAACGCCTCGCCGGTGACCGGCCAGATCGTCTGCAAGATCGCGCGCTCCGACGCGCAGGATGTCGAGGCAGCGCTCGACGCTGCGCATGCCGCGAAGGCCGCCTGGGGCCGCACCAGCGTCGCCGAGCGCGCAGCGATGCTGAACCGGATCGCCGACCGTATGGAAGACAATCTCGAGCGTCTCGCCATCGCCGAGACCTGGGACAACGGCAAGCCGATCCGCGAGACCCGCGCAGCGGACATCCCGCTCGCCATCGATCATTTCCGCTATTTCGCCGGCGCCATCCGCGCCCAGGAAGGCTCGATCGGCGAGATCGATCACGACACCGTTGCCTATCATTTTCACGAACCGCTCGGCGTGGTCGGTCAGATCATCCCCTGGAACTTCCCGCTGCTGATGGCCTGCTGGAAGCTCGCGCCCGCGCTCGCCGCCGGCAATTGCGTCGTGCTCAAGCCGGCCGAGCAGACCCCGGCCTCGATCATGGTCTGGGCCGAGATCATCGGTGACATTCTGCCGCCCGGTGTCCTCAACATTGTCAACGGCTTTGGCCTGGAAGCCGGCAAGCCGCTCGCGTCCAGCCCGCGCATCGCCAAGATCGCCTTCACCGGCGAGACCACGACGGGCCGGCTGATCATGCAATATGCCAGCCAGAACCTCATTCCCGTCACGCTCGAGCTCGGCGGCAAGTCGCCCAACATCTTCTTCAGCGACGTCACCGCCGAAGACGACGACTTCTTCGACAAGGCGATCGAAGGGTTCGTCATGTTCGCGCTGAACCAGGGCGAGGTCTGCACCTGTCCGAGCCGGGCGCTGGTCCATGCCGACATCTATGACCGCTTCATGGAGCGGGCGCTGAAGCGCGTCGCCGCGATCAAGCAGGGTGATCCGCGTGCGGCCGACACCATGATTGGTGCGCAGGCGTCGGGCGAGCAGCTCGCAAAAATCCTCTCCTATATCGACATCGGCAAACAGGAGGGCGCAAAGGTCCTGGCCGGCGGCGGACGCGCCGAGCTCGGCGGCGATCTCGCCGGCGGCTTCTACGTCCAGCCGACCGTGTTCGAGGGCCACAACAAGATGCGCGTCTTCCAGGAGGAGATCTTCGGCCCGGTGGTTTCGGTCGCGACCTTCAAGAGCGACGAAGAGGCGCTCGAGATCGCCAACGACACGCTCTATGGCCTGGGGGCAGGCGTCTGGAGCCGCGACGCCAACCGCTGCTATCGCTTCGGCCGGGCGATCCAGGCCGGCCGGGTCTGGACCAACTGCTACCATGCCTATCCCGCGCATGCGGCCTTCGGCGGCTACAAGCAGTCGGGCGTCGGGCGCGAGACCCACAAAATGATGCTCGATCACTACCAGCAGACCAAGAATCTGCTGGTCAGCTACAGCCCCAAGAAGCTCGGCTTCTTCTGATCGGTCGGGCGGAGAGGGCGGCGCTGTTCTGCGCCGCCCGTTCCAAATGTCGGGATCGCGTTGGCTCAACGTTGCTTGACGCGGGCACGAATCTGCGGGTGCGGCGACCGTGTCGATTTGTTGCCCGATCCGCGTCAAAGATTTTGCAATATTACGATCACGTTGCAGTGCGGCATAATGAAAGTCGTGCCATGCCGCCGCGGTGCTTTCCAAGGGCGTTTGACTTGGGTTAGAGAGGGCTGAAGTTTTCTCTGACCCGGAATTCCCATGGCCGCACCCAAGAAAGCCGCCGCAAGCACTGCACAGGACAAGACCGACGGCGGTTCGCCCCCGGAATTCACCAGAGAGCAGGAGCTCAAGGCGCTCCGCGACATGCTCCTGATCCGGCGGTTCGAGGAAAAGGCCGGCCAGCTCTACGGCATGGGTGCGATCGGCGGCTTCTGCCACCTTTATATCGGCCAGGAGGCCGTGGTAGTCGGGATGCAGATGGCCCTGAAGCCGGGCGATCAGGTCATCACCGGTTATCGCGATCACGGCCATATGCTCGCCACCGGCATGGAGGCCAACGGCGTCATGGCCGAGCTCACGGGACGCCGCGGCGGCTATTCCAAGGGCAAGGGCGGCTCCATGCACATGTTCAGCAAGGAGAAGCACTTTTACGGCGGCCACGGTATCGTCGGTGCGCAGGTCTCGCTCGGCACCGGGCTCGCTTTCGCCAATCATTATCGCGACAACGACAATGTCAGCGTCACCTATTTCGGCGACGGCGCGGCCAACCAAGGCCAGGTCTATGAGAGCTTCAACATGGCGGAGCTCTGGAAGCTGCCGGTGATCTACGTCATCGAGAACAACCGCTACGCCATGGGCACTTCGGTCTCGCGCGCCTCGGCGCAGCAGGATTTTTCCAAGCGCGGCGCCTCCTTCAACATTCCCGGCAAGCAGGTCGACGGCATGGACGTCCGCGCCGTCAAGGCCGCCGGCGACGAGGCGGCGGCGTGGTGCCGGGCCGGCAAGGGCCCCTTCATCCTGGAGATGCAGACCTACCGTTATCGCGGCCACTCGATGTCCGACCCCGCCAAGTACAGAACGCGCGAGGAGGTCGAAAAAGTCCGCCACGACCAGGATC
Source organism: Bradyrhizobium sp. Ken01 (assembly GCF_055807355.1). Taxonomy (NCBI): domain Bacteria; kingdom Pseudomonadati; phylum Pseudomonadota; class Alphaproteobacteria; order Hyphomicrobiales; family Nitrobacteraceae; genus Bradyrhizobium; species Bradyrhizobium sp. Ken01. The sequence goes on along the minus strand of NZ_JBVVPC010000036.1, from coordinate 13,500 downwards.
CGATCGAGCAGGTACGCAACCGCCTGTTGGCCGCCAAGGTCAGCGAGCAGGATCTGAAAGCGATCGACGCCGAGGTGCGCGACATCGTCAACGCGTCTGCCGATTTCGCCCAGCATGATCCCGAGCCGGATGCCGCCGAGCTCTGGACCGATATTTACCGCTGAACGCGCGCAAGCTTTCTTTTGGAGTCGATATGCCAATTCAAGTGCTGATGCCCGCGTTGTCGCCCACGATGGAGAAGGGCAACCTCTCCAAATGGCTGAAAAAAGAGGGTGAGACGATCAAGTCCGGCGACGTCATCGCCGAGATCGAGACCGACAAGGCGACCATGGAAGTCGAGGCGACCGATGAAGGTACGCTCGGCAAGATCCTGATCCCCGAGGGCACCGCCGACGTGGCCGTGAACACGCCGATCGCGACGATTCTGGCCGATGGCGAGAGTGCCGCCGATCTCGCCAAGGCGCCCGCGCCTGCCCAGCAGCAGAAGGCTGCTGAGTCCGCCGCCCCCGCCGCCGCGAAGGCCGAGGCTCCAGCTCCCAAGGCTGCGCCGGCGCCGCAGGTCGTCGCAGAGCCAGATCCGGAAGTGCCCGCCGGCACCGAGATGGTGACGCAGACCATCCGCGAAGCCCTCCGCGATGCCATGGCCGAAGAGATGCGCCGCGACGCCGACGTCTTCGTGATGGGCGAAGAAGTCGCCGAATACCAAGGCGCCTACAAGGTGACGCAAGGCCTGCTTCAGGAATTCGGCGCCAAGCGCGTCATCGACACGCCGATCACCGAGCACGGCTTTGCCGGCATCGGCGTCGGCGCCGCGATGAGCGGGTTGAAGCCGATCGTCGAGTTCATGACCTTCAACTTCGCCATGCAGGCAATCGACCAGATCATCAACTCCGCGGCCAAGACGCTCTACATGTCCGGCGGCCAGATGGGCTGCTCGATCGTGTTCCGCGGGCCCAACGGCGCCGCTTCCCGCGTGGCCGCCCAGCACAGCCAGGATTATTCGTCCTGGTATTCGAACGTTCCGGGCCTCAAGGTCGTCGCGCCGTTCTCGGCCGCTGATTACAAGGGCCTGCTCAAGGCTGCGATCCGCGATCCCAATCCGGTGATCTTCCTTGAGAACGAGATGCTCTACGGTCACACCGGCGAGGTGCCGAAGCTCGACGATTTCGTGATTCCGATCGGCAAGGCGCGCATCGTGCGCTCGGGCAGCCATGTCACGATCATCTCATGGTCGAACGGCATGAGCTACGCGCTGAAGGCCGCCGCCGAACTCGCCAAGGACGGCATCGAGGCCGAAGTGATCGATCTGCGCACGCTGCGCCCGATGGACACCGAGACCATCATCAACTCGGTCAAGAAGACCGGCCGCGCCGTCACAGTGGAAGAGGGCTGGGCCCAGAGCGGCGTCGGCGCCGAGATCGCCGCGCGGATCATGGAGCATGCCTTCGACTATCTGGATGCGCCTGTAACCCGCGTCTCCGGCAAGGACGTGCCGATGCCCTATGCCGCGAACCTGGAAAAGCTCGCGCTGCCTTCGGCTGCCGAAGTTGTCGAGGCGGCCAAAGCCGTCTGCTACAGGTAGACCATGGCGGGTCCGAAGGAGCAGCCATTACCACCCGACGTCCTCGTCCGCGATGATGCGGTCGAGATCCTGCGCGTGTTCGTGCTGGACGGCGGGCTGTCGATGGCATTCCAGCGGGCCTTCGACGAGCCGGACATGTGGGGCCTGCTGCTCGTCGATCTCGCGCGTCACGCCGCGCGCGCCTATGCGCGCGAGAGCGAATACACCGAGGAGGACGCGCTGAACCGGATCATCGAGATGTTCCAGGCCGAGATCGAGCGTCCCACCGACACCGGCACCACGACGCCGCGCGGGAAGGGGCACTGACCGTGGCGATCGAATCCTATCATTTCGATTTTATGCTGGAGGCGATCCGCGAGGCGGAAGCCTCGATCGCGCAAGGCGGTCTGCCGATCGGCGCCGTGCTGACCCGCGACAACAAGGTGATCGCCCGCGGCCACAACAACCGCGTGCAGGAGAACAACCCGATCCTGCACGGCGAGATGAGTTGCCTGCGCGAGGCGGGTGCGATTTCGTTCCACGATACCGTCATGTACACCACGCTGTCGCCATGCGCGATGTGTGCCGGTGCGCTCGCGCTGTTCAAGGTCAAGCTCGTGGTGATCGGAGAGTCCGTCACTTTCGAGGGCTCCAAGGACATCCTCGACAAGTTCGGCATCCCCTGGATCGATCTTGCGGACGACCGCTCCATCACCATGATGAAGAACTGGCGTTCCATCCCTGCCAATGAGCGCCTGTGGCAGGGCGACATCGGCAACTAACCTGGTCTGTCTGTCTTCGGTCCGGAGACGGATTTTTGCAAAGTTCTTCTTGAGGTCAGCATGCCCATCAACATCCTGATGCCCGCTCTTTCGCCGACGATGGAGAAGGGCAACCTCGCCAAGTGGCTGAAGAAGGAAGGCGACAAGGTCAAATCCGGCGACGTCATCGCCGAGATCGAGACCGACAAGGCGACCATGGAGGTCGAGGCCATCGACGAGGGCACGATCGCCAGGATCCTCGTGCCAGAGGGCACGCAGGACGTCCCGGTCAATGACGTGATCGCGGTGCTGGCCGGCGAGGGGGAGGACGTGAAGGCGGCAGGTGCCGCCAAGCCGAGCGCTTCGGCCGCACCTCCGAAAGCTGCTGAAGCTGCCGCACCGGCGCCCGTGCCTGCTGCGCCCAAGGCCGCGCCGGCGCCCACAGCTGCCGCGCCGAAACCTGCTGTCGCACCGGCCGTGCAGAGCAACGGCCAGGGCGGCCGCGTCTTCTCGTCGCCGCTGGCGCGTCGTCTCGCCAAGGAAGCCGGCGTCGATGTTGCGATGGTCACAGGCACCGGCCCGCACGGCCGCGTGGTGGCACGCGACGTCGAGCAGGCGAAGTCCGGCAAGGGCCTGAAGGCACCCGCGGCGGCGCCGTCAGGCGCGCCCTCGAGCGCGCCGACCATGTCGGACAAGCAGATTCTGTCGCTGTTCGAACCGGGCTCTTACGAGGTCGTCCCGCATGATGGGATGCGCCGCACCATTGCCCAACGTTTGACCGCGTCGATTCAGAACGTCCCGCACTTCTACCTCACCATCGACTGCGACATCGGCAAGCTGCTCGCCGCGCGCGAGGAGATCAATGCGGCTGCTCCCAAGGACAAGGAGAAGAAGCCGCTCTACAAGATCTCGGTCAACGATTTCGTCATCAAGGCGATGGCGGTCGCGCTGCAGAAAATTCCGAATTGCAATGTGAGCTGGACCGAAAGCGGCATGGTCAAGCACCACCATTCCGACGTCGGCGTTGCGGTGGCGATGCCCGGCGGCCTGATCACGCCGATCATCCGGAAGGCGGAGACCAAGACCCTGTCGACCATCTCCAACGAGATGAAGGATTTTGCGACACGCGCCCGCTCGCGCAAGCTGAAGCCGGAAGAATACCAGGGTGGCACCACGGCCGTCTCCAACCTCGGCATGTTCGGCATCAGCCACTTCACCGCCGTGATCAACCCGCCGCATGCGACCATCCTCGCGGTCGGCACCAGCGAGGAGCGGCCGGTCGTCCGCGGCGGCAAGATCGAGATCGCGAACATGATGAGCGTAACATTGTCGTGCGATCATCGTGCCATCGACGGCGCGCTCGGCGCGGAGCTGATCGGCGCCTTCAAGCAGCTGATCGAAAACCCCGTCATGATGATGGTGTAGCCGGGGGAGCGCGGGGTGAATGCGAACGCGTTGGCCCTGGATCTCCTTGTTGCTCTCGGCTGTGGTTGCACTCAATCCGGTCGGGCTCGATATTCTGCATTCCGCGTTCTTTGCCGGCGAGCAGCTGGCACGGAGCATCGGCCAGGCGGTCGTTATGATCGCGCTGGCTATCATGGCCGGCGCGATCCTGCTCGAATGGCTGGTCAGGGTTTTGATTTCCAGGCGCCGCGCCCGCGGCACCTCTTGAGTTGAACGGGAGCCGCCATGGCCGATACATCCTTCGACATCATCATCATCGGCTCCGGTCCCGGCGGCTATGTCACCGCGATCCGCGCCGCCCAGCTCGGCTTCAAGGTCGCGATCGTCGAGAAATCCTATCTCGGCGGCATCTGCCTGAACTGGGGCTGCATCCCGACCAAGGCGCTGCTGCGCTCGGCCGAGATCTACCACTACATGCAGCACGCCAAGGATTACGGTCTGTCGGCGGACAACGTCTCGTTCGATCCGAAGGCCGTGGTGCAGCGCTCGCGCGGCGTCTCGAAGCGGCTGAACGACGGCGTCGGCTTCCTGATGAAGAAGAACAAGGTCAGCGTGATCTGGGGCGCGGCCTCGATCGACGCGCCCGGCAAGGTCACGGTGAAGAAGTCCGACGTCGACGGCCCCAAAGGCACGCTGGGCGAGGGGGCTTATCAGGCCAAGCACATCATTGTCGCGACCGGCGCGCGGCCGCGCGTGCTGCCGGGACTTGAGCCCGACAAGAAGCTGATCTGGACCTACTTCGAAGCCATGGTGCCGGAGCGGATGCCGAAATCGCTGCTGGTGATGGGCTCGGGCGCGATCGGGATCGAGTTCGCATCCTTCTTCAAGACGATGGGCTCCGACGTCACGGTGGTCGAGGTGCTGCCGCAGATCCTGCCGGTCGAAGACGCCGAGATTGCCGCTCTTGCCCGCAAGCGCCTCGAGAAGCAGGGCATCAAGATCCTCACCAATACGGGCGTGACGAAGCTGGAGAAGAAGAGCGACAGCGTGGTCGCGACGCTCGATGACGGCAAGGCGAAGCAGACCGCCGAGTTCGAGCGCGTGATCTCTGCCGTCGGCGTCGTCGGAAACATCGAGAATCTCGGTCTCGAAAAGCTCGGCGTCAAAACCGAGCGCGGCTGCATCGTGATCGACGGCTACGGCAAGACCAACGTTCCCGGCATCTATGCCATCGGTGACGTCGCGGGTCCCCCGATGCTGGCCCACAAGGCCGAGCATGAGGGCGTGATCTGCGTCGAGGCCATCAAGGGCCTGCATCCGCACCCCATGGACAAGCTGATGATCCCCGGCTGCACCTATTGCAACCCGCAGGTCGCCTCGGTCGGCCTGACCGAAGCCAAGGCCAAGGAGAATGGCCGCGAGATCCGCGTTGGCCGCTTCCCCTTCGTCGGCAACGGCAAGGCGATCGCGCTCGGCGAGGACCAGGGCCTGGTCAAGGTCATCTTCGACAAGAAGACCGGTCAGCTGCTCGGCGCCCACATGGTCGGCGCCGAGGTCACCGAGCTGATCCAGGGCTACGTCGTCGCCATGAACCTGGAGACCACGGAAGAAGAGCTGATGCACACCGTGTTCCCGCATCCGACCCTGTCGGAGATGATGAAGGAAGCCGTGCTGGATGCGTATGGACGGGTACTGAATATTTGACATCAGACCCGTCATCCTGAGGTGCGAGCGCAGCGAGCCTCGAAGGATGCACGGCCGAGATACAGCAGCCGGGCTCGTCGCCCTTCGAGGCCTCCGCTTCGCTCCGGCACCTCCAGCGACAACGGCTTCGCCGTTGCGCAGGGGTGACGGGATAGACATTGAGAACACCAGAACAAGAAGGAAACCACCCCATGCAAGACAACGACAACCTCACCATCGAACGCCCGAGCTTCGTCACCCATCTCGAATGCGCGATGGAAGGCGATCATTATGCAGCCGACCAGGTCCACAACCTCTCCAAGGCCGGCAAGCCGCTCCTCGTGCGCTACGACCTCGCCGGCGTGAAGAAGGCGCTGACCAGGGACGCGCTTGCGCAGCGCCCCGCCGACATGTGGCGCTACCGCGAGCTGCTGCCGGTGCGCAAATGCCAGGACATTGTCTCGCTCGGCGAGGTCACGACGCCGCTGATCCGGCTGCCCAAGCTCGGCAAGAAGCTCGGCGGCGGCGAGATCATCGTCAAGGACGAGGGGCGGCTGCCGACCGGCTCGTTCAAGGCGCGCGGCCTCGTGATGGCGGTGTCGATGGGCAAGGCGCTCGGCATCAAGCACATGGCGATGCCGACCAACGGCAATGCCGGTGCGGCGCTCGCGGCCTATGCGACCTCCTGCGGCATCAAGACCACGATCTTCTGCCCGGCCGATACGCCCGAGGTGAACGTCAGCGAGATCGAGCTTCAGGGCGCGACCGTCTACCGCGTCAACGGCTATATCGACGATTGCGGCAAGATCGTCGGCGAGGGCAAGGCGAAAGTCGGCTGGTTCGACACCTCGACCTTGAAGGAGCCGTACCGGATCGAAGGCAAGAAGACGATGGGGCTCGAACTCGCCGAGCAGCTCGGCTGGGACGTGCCCGACGTGATCTTCTATCCGACCGGCGGCGGCACCGGCCTGATCGGCATGTGGAAGGCCTTCGACGAGCTCGAGAAGATCGGCTTCATCGGCTCGAAGCGCCCGCGCATGGTTGCGGTGCAGGCCTCCGGCTGCGCGCCGATGGTGCGCGCCTATGAGGCCGGCACCGAGCATGCGACGCGCTGGGAGGACGCCCACACCATCGCGTCAGGCATTCGCGTGCCGCAGGCGATCGGCGACTTTCTCATTTTGCGCGCTGTCCGCGAGAGCAAGGGCTTTGCCATCGCGGTCGACGATGACAAGATCTCGTCGGCGCTGAACGAGGTCGCGCGCGAGGAGGGATTGTTGCTCTGCCCCGAAGGTGCTGCAACCTACGCCGCCTACAAGGACAGCCTCGCCGACGGCCGCGTCAGCACGACCGACCGCGTGATGCTGTTCAACTGCGCCACCGGCCTGAAATACCCGCTGCCGCCGGTCAACCGCACGCTCGATCGCCACAAGCCGATCGATTATTCGCAGTTCTAGCGCGGCATTTCGTCTCTTCACGAACGATCCCTCTTCCCGTACGCGGGAAGAGACAAAAACAACAATGACATTGCTGGGAGAAAACAATGAAGGCCGCCTGGGCTGCGCTGATTGCTATTCTCGCTGTTGCAGGCGCCGCTCGCGCCGACGATTATCCTTCACGTCCCATCACCATCATCGTTCCCTTCGCCGCCGGCGGGCCGTCGGATGCGATGGCGCGCGTGCTTGCCGAGCGGATGCGCACGGCGCTCGGCCAGCCGCTGGTGATCGAGAACGTCACTGGCGCGGGCGGCTCGATTGGCGTCGGCCGTGCCCTGCATTCGGCCCCCGACGGCTACACGATCTCGTTCGGCCATCTCGGCACCCACGTCGCCAACGGCGCGGTCTACAAGCTCAATTACGACCTGGTCGCGGATCTCGAGCCGGTGGTGCTGCTGCCGAGCAATCCGATGATCGTCGTCAGCAAGAACGCGGTGCCCGCAACCTCGCTGAAGGAGTTGCTGGACTGGCTGAAGTCGCGGCCATCACCGCCGACCGCCGGCACCGCCGGCGCGGGTTCCGGCAGCCACATCGCCGGGGTCTATTTCGAGAGCGTCAGCGGCATCAAGCTGCAATACGTGCCGTATCGCGGCACCGCGCCCGCCCTGAACGATCTCATCGCCGGCCAGATCGACGTCATCGTCGACCAGACGTCGAACTCCATCAACCAGGTCCGCGCCGGCACCATTCGCGCTTACGCCATCACCGACGACAAGCGCCTGTCGTCGGCGCCCGACATCCCGACGGCGGAGGAGGCGGGCCTGAAGGGTTTCAACATGACGCTGTGGTCCGGCATGTGGGTGCCGAAGGGCACGCCGAAGGCGATCGTCGCCAAACTCAATGCCGCAGCCGTGGAAGCGCTGAACGATCCCGGCGTGAAGAAGCAGCTCGAAAGCCAGGGGCTGGAGATGACGCCGCAGGATCAGCTCACGCCCGAGGCCCTCGGCGCGCGCCAGAAGGCGGAGATCGCAAAGTGGTGGCCGATGATCAAGGCGGCCAACATCAAGGTGGATTGAGGCGTTCTGGTAGGTGGATTAGAGAAGCGTAATCCACCTCTTTGCGGCGAAAAGGCTGGTGGATTACGCTTCGCTAATCCACCCTACGAAGCTGCGGCTATTCCGTTCCCGTATAGCCCACCGGCGTCGCCACGGCCGCCGCGTCCTTCGTCACCACGCGCTGGTCGCTCTTGCCGGCGATCATGCCGCTGCCCTCGAACCGGGCGCGGTAGACCAGAACGTTCTCGATCACGCGCTGGACGTAGTTGCGCGTCTCCGACAGCGGGATGCGCTCGACCCAATCGACCGGATCGACCTTGGGATCCCTGGGGTCGCCGCGCGCCTGCACCCATTCGCGCACGCGGCCACGGCCGGCATTGTAGCCGGCGAAGGTCATGATCTGGTTGCCGCGGTATTCCGACATCAGCGCGCTGAGCTCGGCCGCGCCCATCTGCGTGTTGTAGACGGGATCGGAGACCATCTTGTCCCAATCATAGGTCAGGCCGAAGCGCTTTGCGGTGTCGCGGCCGGCTTCCGGCGTCACCTGCATCAGACCGACCGCGTTGGCGGCCGACTTGTCGCGCTGGTCGAACGAGCTTTCGGTGCGCGCCACCGAATAGATCACGCTGGGGTCGATTGCAGGCGCGACCTGCTTGTGTTCAGGGATGCCGATGGTCGGGAAGGCGTAGTGATCGAGTGCGAGCCCGCGCGCCAGCGCCGACTTGCCGACCTCCAGCATCACGCGCGCATCATTGCGCCGGCCGGCGAGCTCGCCGAGCGCTTCGAGTGCCGCCACGTCGGTGCTCTCCTTGGCGAAATCCTCGGCGTAGTAAAACACCATGTCGCGCTCACCGACGCCGTAGAGCATGTCGGCGGCGCGCACGCGGTCGTCCGCGGGCGGCGTGTCGGCTGCTGCCAGCACGGGCGAGGGCGCGCGCAGCTCGATGCGGTCGAGGCCGAGCCTGGCGCGGGCGAGCTGGCCGTAATAGGCGGTCGGATAGCGCGCCGCGGCCTGATAGCTCAGGCGCGCATCGGCGGTTGCGTTCATCGCCTCCGCCGCGCGACCGCGCCAATAATGCGCGCGCGACAGCGCGATCGGGTTGGCCGAGCCTTCGTCGATCGCGGCGAAGTGCGTCATCGCCGCCTTGGGATCATCGAGATAGCGCAGCGCGATCCAGCCGCACATGAAGTGATAGTCGACGCGATAGACTTCCATCGCGGGCACGGCCGCCGAGCGCACCACATCATAGGCGGTTTTGAACTTGCCCTGGTCGAGCAGCTTTCGCGCGAGCAGGCGGCGCTCGCGCCACCAGGCGTCGGTGTCTTGCGCCGCCATCGTATCGGGCGCGGCGGCCAGGATCACCTCGGCCGCGTCGTCGATGCGGTCATTCTGGAGATGCCATTGCGCGCGGCACAGCACATAGCCGAGGTCGCGGCGCGCCTCGGCCGAGACGTCCTCGAGATAATCCTTGGCCTTGCCGGCCTTGCCGGTGACGGCGGCGCAGGCCTTGACGATCGCGAGCGCATCCTCGCCGAGCCGCTTGGCTGCGCGCCGCGCACCTGCGTAGTCCTTGGCGCCGAGGCGCTTGTCCATGCGGGCACGATGATCCTCGGTGGTCAGGAGATCGCGAAACGCTTCGTAGGAATCTTCCTCGCTGCGCTCGGACAATTCGTCGGTGCGCCAGGCATCGCGCACCAGACGCGCGGCCCTGTCGCTATCGCCCTCGGTCATCAGCACGCGGGCGAGCGCGAACTTGCCCTTGGCGCTGGTCGGCCGGTCCATCGTGAATTTGTGCACGGTCGCCGCGTCGGCCTTCTCCTGCCACAGCCGCGCCTCGGCGCGGCGGCGGAGCAGCGCGCTGCTCGGCCAGTCCGGATTGGCGGCGAGGAAGGCGGCGTAGCGCTTGAAATTCGCCGTGCTTTCGGAATGGCGCAGCATGAACCAGTCGGCGAGCTTCTGCCCCGCCGGGTCGGCAATGCGGTCGCGCGCCGCGCTCGCATCCTCGGTCTTGCCCTTCCGCGCGAGATCGATGGCATCCTTCAGCGCGGCGAGATCGCCGGTCAGCGGCGGGGCTGCCGGCTTGTCCGAGGGCGCGTCGTCCTGCTTCTTCGACTTGCGCTTGGCCTCAGCATGCTTGCCGGGTCGAGCCTTGCCGGCGGAGGCGTGGCGCTGCTTGCCGGTTTTCGCCTCATGCGACTTCTTCGGCGCGGACGATTTGTGACTGCTCTTCGCTGCCAGCTCGGTAGGGATGAAGGCCAAAGCGGCCACGGCAACGACACACGCGAGCGAGCGTAGGCACTGGTTCATTCCGTGGTCCCCCTGCGAAACCAGTACAAACCAAAGTCCGCGACGGTATGCGGCTCGAGAATCGAAACGGCGTCAAAAACGGTGACACGACGTCGTTTCGCATCCTCAAGCTGTTCCAACAATGCGGCGAAATACGGATGGAGCGAGGGAACTTGTGCAACGGCGGATAGAGGGGGCTCTTAACCTCTGTTAACCATTCAGGCTCGCGCGGTGGTTGCGGGCGGCTCCTTGGCGCCACAGCGGCCTGATTGTGCGTGTTCCCTGGTCCAGATACGGTGTATTGGGGTCCATAGCCGTTCCTGCAGCCCATTGCCTCACACCCATGCCGCTTTTCAACCAGTCGATCCGGCGCAAAATCGTCGGCATCGCCCTCGGATTGATCGTCCTGATGCTGGTCACCTCGATCCTGTCGATGGTGATGTCGAGCCAGGTCGGCGTCCTCCTCGACGAACTGACCAACCGCTACATTCCGGCCTATAGCCATCTCGCCCGCGCCAATATCCGCTCGCTGGAGCGGGCGCTGGCGCTGCGGCGAATGGTCATGACCAGGATGGGATCGGCGTCGGACGAGGAGGCCTACGCGGCGCGGCTTCGCGACTTCGAGGCATTGGACCGCAAGTTCGAGGAGGAGGCCGAGACCGCGCGCAAGCTCATCAACGCCATCATCGACGACCCCAGGACCCCTTCCGACAACGCCGCACTGGCACGGCTCGACGTTCGAATCGAGAGCGCTGTCACCGAGCTGCGGCGCAATCTGGACGAGGGCAATACGAAACTGCTCAAGCAGATCGAGACCAAGGACATGTCCGAGGCCCGCGGCACGCTGGAACAGCTCGACTCGCTGCGCGATGCGTTCAACCGGAAGGTCGACGCGATCCGCGGCGACATGCTGACGCAGGTCTTCTTCTCGACGTCGCAGGTGATCAGTCGGCAATACCAGGCGATTATCGTGTCGGGAGTCGTGACCTTGCTGGCAGCGGTGCTCGGATTTGCCTTTGCGCTCCTGGTGTCCAGCGGCATTACCCGCCCGGTGCGGCTGCTGCTCGCCGGCACCCGCGAGGTCGAGGCCGGCCGCTTCGACAAGACCATCACCGTCTCCACCCAGGACGAGATCGGCGAGCTGGCTGCAGCCTTCAACCGCATGACCGAACAGCTCAGGCACAACGAGCGCGTCCGCGAGACGTTCGGTCGCTACATCGATCCCAAGGTAGTACAAGGCCTGATCGACCGGCCCGAGGTCGCCATCGACGGCCAGCGCCGAGTGATGACCATCATGTTCTGCGACATGAGCGGCTTCACCGCGATGAGCGAGGGCATGACCCCGCGCGGCCTGGTCAGGGTGATGAACCATTATTTCACGATGATGTCCGGTCCGATCAGGAGCAACCGCGGCATCATCGACAAATATATCGGCGACGCCATCATGGCCTATTGGGGCCCGCCCTTCATCGAGGAGGACGAGCCGGCGCTGCTCGCAGGGCTTGCCGCCATCGACATGGCCGATCAGGTGCCCGCGCTGCAGAAGCAATTGCCGGATCTCCTCGGCATCCGCGCCATGCCGGGGCTTTGCGATCTGCGCATCGGCATCGCGACCGGAGAGGTCCTCACCGGGAGCATTGGCTCCGAGCTGATGATGAGCTTCACCGTGATGGGCGATGCGGTGAATCTCGCCTCGCGGCTGGAGGCCGTCAACAAGACCTATGGCACCCGTATTCTGATCTCGCAGGCGACGGCGGACGCGATCGGCTCGCACCTCGAATTGCGCGAGGTCGACCGTCTCGCGGTCGCCGGCCAGAGCGCGCCGCAAGCGATCTTCGAGGTGATGGGCCGGGCAGGCGTGCTCACTGCCGCGCATGAGGGCCTGCGTTCGCACTACGCCGGAGGCCTCGCCGCCTATCGCGCCCGCCGCTTCGACGAAGCCCGTGCCGCCTTCAACGCGGCACTCGAAGCCGTCCCCGCCGACGGCCCCTCGCGCGCGCTGCTTGCCCGTATCGCGCGGTTCGAAGCCAATCCGCCGGACGAGGGCTGGGACGGCGCCTGGCGGTTGGAGCAGAAATAGCTGGCGGCGCGGGAAAAATTGATTCTACTCGATAACGATGTTCGCCGTGACCTATTTCCCGGGCTTAGGTTTGGTGTCCTTGAGGCGTTTGACGGGGACACGCCGATGACAGAACTTGAGAACAGGCTCGAACGGTTCGAGACGCTCACCGCCGAATGCGAGCTGATCGCCAGGCTCGCCACCGACAGCACCAAGCGCGAGTTTTATCTGAAGCTTTCGGAGCAGTACCGCCAATTGGCTGTGGACATGCGCCAGGCCATCGCGAGCAAAGCTGCGGCCTGACGCCGGCAATCCGTTCTTAACACTTGGCGCGCATCCTCAATGCAGATGCGGGGACGTTTGCTGGGCTTCTCCGCTGTGGGAATGCCGGGCTTGTTGCGGTGCGGCGGCGCCTCGCGAGATTGTTTTGTCGTGCCTCACAGGGCGATCCCATGCGCCTCCTTGCGGTCATCGTGTTTGGACTCATGACGGCAGCCTGCAACCCGGAGCAGGACATCACAGGCTCGACCCCGGTCTGCGCGATGCGGAACTACACCTCCTTCAATCCCCGCGACATGAACCAGTGCGTTGCCGCCTGCAAGGCGTGCGACCACGGCAACACGGTCACCTGCACCACGTCCTGCACGCTCAAGGGCGCCCGCTGAGCCGCTCCGCCTCATGGTTTGGGGCTGACGGTTCCTTTGGCGGTGTTTTGGCACCGGAACGATTCACATGGATTAATCATTGAAGGGGATGGCAGGACGCGGAGTCCTTTGGAATGGGTATGCTCGATCCCGGTCGGTTCCTGGTGTCATGCTCTCACTGCGCAGCCTGGCCGATGGCGGCCAATGTAAAACGTTCGAGCTGGTCGGCTTCACCTAACGAGGTCCGCTTCGTGTGCCCGCGTTGCCGTCGCGAGGAGACTGCGATCATCTCTGCCTCCGGCGAGTTGACGCCGATCCGGCGCGTCGACGTCCCGCCGCGCGACGTCACCGCGGCTTGGGCTCAAGCCCAGCGCGCAAGAGGGCGAGCGTAGCCCGCCCGTTTAAGGACAAGAGGCGACGCACCGTCGGGGCCGTCTCGACGAATCCGAACCGCCAGGCGCCACGAAGCTGTCGCGGTTGTCCGTCGGGCAAAACATCTGACCATTTCTCGATGCGCCCGTGTCAATCCGCTCACGCAAAAATATTCCACTTTACCGAAATTCGGAAACGGCGTATGTGTCGCTCATCCCGGCTCATCCTTGAGGGGCGATCT
>NZ_JBVVPC010000035.1:0-79259 GCF_055807355.1 Bradyrhizobium sp. Ken01 | reverse complement strand
TGCAGCCTCCATCCTTGGCACGGCGACGCGAATCTACTGCGAATCTATGATTGCGAACTTGTGACTCAGGACACTAGAGACATCACCGCAGAAGCCGGATCTCGGTGGCTCCGCAGGCGGCTCAGAAGCTCGCCGAGCGGCATCGAGCCGTCGTCGGTGAGCGCGCCGAAGATCTGCAGGCGCAGCCCAGCGTCGACCGGCCGACGGGCGTACTCGAAAACGGTCCTGGCATTAGTGCAGCGGGGCTCGCGTATGATGTCGGACTCTGTCCGCACCAACGGACGAAGTCCCAGATCGAGCAAGGCCTGCGCAATCATGAGACGCTGAGCTATTGAACGGCGGGGCCTGGCCTCAACGATGTCCAGAAAATAGCGGCAATCGTCGCGTTCGATGACGATGGCGTCGACGTCCCATGTCGAAGGCGCGGGAGGAATGGCCGGCAGATATTCGATCGATCGGACCGCCGGATCGAGCGCAGCTTGCAGCAGCGCGTCCCTCACTAAGGGATGCCGCACCGGGATAGATCCATCGCACTTCACGGATACGAACTGGCCCACTTGGGGCAGGCGCTCGCTATTCTTTTTGATGGCCATGCTCAGTACTCTCTGCGCGTTCTTCGGGTAGACACGATGCATAATCATCCGAGAGGCGCCTTGGCCGTCGGATTTGCCGAGGTCGGTAGATCGAGGAAGGCATCCGACTCCCAATCGTATCGGGAACGGAGGAGAACAGGGCGCTCCCTCACGACGCCTCGCCGGAGAAAGACGTCGCGACCGGCGACGATCGGAACGGGCGTGCCACGCTGGTGAAGTTTGCAGAGCGGTGCGAGTACGAAGTCGGTGGCGAACAACCGGCCCTCAGCACCGCAATCGATGCATGCGCTTGCGGAGCGGGCCTCGGCGAGACCAATCGCTTCCTCGATCTGGAGAACCTGTCGTTGCGGAATCTCGGACCTGCTACTCCAATGAGTGCGCAATACACCATGCTCGCAGACCATGTGAGTGAAGTAGATAGAGCCATCGGTCGCTGCAGCTGCCACCCGTTCGACAAGGCGCGTCACGATCTCCTGCCAACCCGGGGCGCAGCGGGGGTATCCCGGTGCGAACGCCACTCCCCTGAAACGCCGGACGAAGAGAGTGGGATATTTCTTGATGAGCAGTCCTTGCCAGGTACTCATGTCGTGCCTCCAAGTATTAGTTTCATCAATTCCGCAGTCTTGCGCCTCCTCAAGGAGCTTGCGACCGCGCGATCCGAGCGACGAGCCACCCAGGCGTCGAGATCCAGCGAGGTTGAAAGGTCGCAGTAGAGGACTCGTTTGCAGATTAGATTGCAGACAATCGGCACGATGTTTTGTTCACCGACGGCATGACCCAATTCGCGAGCGCTGAGACGCTCTCCTTCAAGAACCCGTTCAATCCGCGCGCGGAGGTAGCGGCCGACATTGAGCGCGTGGTGTTCCCAAATGCGCTCGCAGTGCCGGGCAAGGGGTTGCGCACAGATTAAAAGGGCGTCGATTGCGCGTAGCGTGATGTGGTGCTGATCGAGCGCAATCAGCAGCAGCCCCTCAGTATCAATATCGCGGTCATCGCGCTCGTCCACGATGTCATATGCGACTAGGCCATCGTCGTGCTCAGCTACCAACATCCGGACGTCGACGTCTTCGCCGGCGAGGGGGAGGGAGGCGACAAACCTTAAGGAGCGGACCCCCGGGTCCAACAGCAGTTGGACGGCCAGCCTCCGGCAGTTCGATTCATTCCCGTCGCCGAGGAGCGCGCGGCCGGCGACCGAAAGCAGATCGATCGACCGTGAGGGACGAGAACTCAGTTTTGCCTGCGTCACAAATCGTCTCCGATTGTACCGGGAGAGATCTATCGGCCGGGCCGCCATCCGGTCCGCGCGTCCAAACAGAGCAGGTGACAATCTAAGAGTCAAGATAGTTAGCTATCTAGCTCGTGAGCGGCCGGGATCGGGAGAGGCTGATTGGGGTGTGGATATCTTGGGTTTTTCCGAAAATCAGTACTTCCGTCGGACTCGCCACGATGCTAGAAAAGTCTAGATGGTCAGCTATCTGGCCGCGGAGGGCCAACAGGTGCGCGAGCCAAAAAAGAGGGCGTCTAAGGCGCGGGCGAGAGCAGACAAGCGGAGCCAACTCTTGATCTATATGCACCCCAACATAATCCGACGGCTTAAGCTTGCAGCGCTCGCGAGGGAGCAGCCGGCATACGAACTGGCCGAAAAGGCGATCGACGAATGGCTGAAGAGCCATCAGGACGAAATTCGGCAAGGGACGGCGAAGATATCACGTGGCGAATAGGAGAGGTGGTTATCCTCGGCAACATGATCCAGGCGCGGTACACCGGAGAGTGGTGGCGCTCAGGTCGTCGGGCACCTCGCGAACTTCCGGATCAGCTTGGCTTGGCTGAAGTCACCGCTGGACGGGTCTCCGGTCCGGGAGAACGCGACGGCCCGGGCGTGGCCGACAGCGCCTCGGCTCGCATGGCGGCGTTGGCGCTCAGGCATTCCGCTATCTCGCTGCCGGCCACGCCGCCGCCGGTGAAAACGAACGGTGGAGCGACGTAATAGATCACCTCAGACATCCGCCTCATCCATCCTTGCGTTCGCGCGGCGTGCCTCTCGGCCGGTTGCTGTCGTCAAGCGAAGCCGCACAGTAAGCCGCAAGCCGAAGCTAGGACGGAACGTTGAAGGAGGCGGGGTATCGATGATGCACGCCGCCCCTCCGGATGCCGATTGGTACGGCATCAGAGACCCGCCGGAATTACTGGCTCATCGGGATCGTGCGGGCCGGGGACGTGGCCTGACGGCACGACTCCGGATGCGCCGAGGACGTGCTTTATCTGGTCATCAAAGAAAATGTGCGCGCCCAGCGCCTCCAGTATCGGCCCCTTGGAGCGGATGCCAACGAAATGTGCTTCGTCCGCCGGCGTTCCCCAGTCCCGCAGCGTGTGCACAACACGGGCGTGGGCTGGCGCGTTGCGTGCCGTCACGATCGCAATTCGAACCCTGCTGACGCCCTTATCGTTCATGAAAATCTGTCGCAGGATCGAGAGCTTTCGCAGGAATTTGCCGAACGGTCCGCCGGACATCGGCATTTTTGCATTCTCCCGTTCGTGTGCCAGGAAGGCTTGCAATCCGTGAGCCTTGAAGATCTCGTCGGATTCGGCGTTGAACACGACGGCGTCTCCGTCAAACGCGAAGCGAACTTCGTCGCCCGGATCTTCCTGGCGAGCCTGGGGAGCCGTGCCGAGCTTCGCTGCGGCGGCCCCCGCATCTATCGCCGCCCGCACATCGATCATTTCGTTCGAGAGAAAGAGATCCAGCTCCCACGCCGAAATGAAGGGGCCAAGCGACCGGCCGCTGGTGAAGCTCCCGGCCTTAATCCCGAGTCCGTACCGGTCGATGGAATTAAAGGCCCGAAGCGAGAGGTCGGGTGAATTCCGCGAAAGTAGGAACACCTCAACGTACGGCTTTTGGTCTGGCTCGTTCAGCCGCAGAAGCCTTTGCACGACCTCGAAGCCCGGTCCTTTCTCGATGAGAGTGTCCTCTCGCTCGAGCTGCAGCGCGGAGTAGGCCTCGACCCCGTCGTTCTCGAAGACGGCGTGCTCCTCTTCGAGGTTGAAGAGGGCGCGGGTCGAAATGCCTATCCGCAGCGGGTGCGATCTGAGGGTCTCGCGTATGTCGGTCATGAGGTCTCGTCTACCCAACCTTGTCTTCCTTTGCACCCCGGGCGACGATCCGCAGCGCCCCGTCCGGAAGTGGCCGCTGCAGCTTCAGCGCGTCGTCCGGAGGCGCGGTCATCCAGGTGTCGACCTCGTCGGGCGTCGTCAGGATAACGGGCATCGCCTTCGGATGGATGGCCCCCACCTCGGCGTTCGGCTCGGTCGTCAGGAACGCATAGAGGTCGTTGGTGGTCTCGCCCTCCTTGATCTTACGGACCGACGTCCAGTTGGTCCAGATGCCGGCGAAGCAGAGCAGTGGTCGGGTCTCGTCGAGCGCGAACCAGATGTCGCCGCCCTCGGCCTTATTGAACTCGCTGAAGCTGTTGAACGGCACCACGCAGCGGTTCTCCGGAGCCAGCCATCGCGTCCAGTGTTTGCTCTTCACGTTGCGGATGTTGGTCGTGCCGCCATCCGGCTCCATCCGGAGCAATTCCTTGAAATCGACGGTCTTGCCCTTCGCTTGCAGCTTCTCGGCGCGCTTCTTGGTGGCGTCCATCAGCGCTTTCGAGGAAGAAGGCATGCCCCAGCGCGCGGTGACAAGCTCCCGGCCGTCGGCGCCGGTCCGGACGATCGGGGCCTTGTAGTCCGGAAACACGCCCGGCATCGCCGCCAGATTGCCGACGTAGCGGTTGACGACGCGAAACAGCGCGCTGATGGCGGCTTGGTTGGTGGTGATCGAGTAGAGGTTACACATTCAGGCTTCCGGATCCGGGTGGCGGGCTCGTTGCGACAGCTGTAGCAGCGTGGCCGGCGGGCGGCGATTGGCCTTGGCGCACTTGCTGCAGCGCAGACGGCCCGCGAGGTCGTGCACGAACGTGGTCGGTGGATGGCGCAGGGCGGCCATGTCGACGTCCCGCCTGGTCCTGCAGCGTGAGCATTCGATTTCGAGCCAGGCGTAGCCGCCGCTGATGGCCTGATCGACCGTCGGCGACGGGTCGACCGGGCCTCCGTCGGCCCACATGCGCTCGTTCCATGACTCGCAGAGCAGCTTGTCGGACTGCCGGATCAGGGCCTCGCCCTTGGCTCGTGCCTCGGCGGCTTGCTTCGCCAGGATCGTCGTCATCGCCCGGGACCGGCCAAGCTCCTTGGCGAGCGCCTTGCGGTCTCCGCCGGAGAGGGGCGTCGGGTGGTGCTTCGGTGCCATGGCAGCATCCAGTTTCGGCCGACGGCGACTACTCGAATGCGGGCCAGCAGCCGTCTTCCTCATGTCGTCCCGTTCGCCGGGCGCAGGTGTTGTCCAGCAGTCGCTGACCGACATCCCGCCAGAGCGCGTCCCGACCGTAGAGGCGGGTGGCATCGACCTTCTGGATCTCCACGGTCCTGCCGCAGCGGCGGCACCCCACCCTCAGGAGATGTTGAGGAATCTGGCTCAGCCGCTGCGCCCCGGCGGCGAAGGGACGAGATTCCGCACGCGGGTCCTCCAAGAGTGCCCGCCAGTATTCGGCCGGGAGGTCGTCTGCCGGTCCTACGGCCGGCGCTGGCGAGGTTTTCAGGCCGATTTCGGGTGAGGAGGCGAGTTTCTGCATCTGCTGCCTCCTGGGGAAGCGCCAACCGGCGGAATGGTTTGCCATGATCTTTGAGAACATAGCAAGAACACGGTGGGAGTCGAGTCCTCCGTGGCGGGGAATGGTGGGCATGTCGGCCGGAAATGTCGGAACCGCGCTGCCTCGTACAGACAGTCAGCCGAGGCTCATCCGTCATCCGTCGATCGCTTCGCGTCCAAGTACACCTGATCGACACATCGTTGCACCGGACCCGGGTAGTCTTGCTCCACCCAGGGCTCATCGGCGAAGCGAACGTCCTCGATCCTCGACAGCCGAACGCAGATCCAGCTGGCTTGCCCCGGACGGTTCGTGCTCGAACTTGCCTCCACAAGGAGGGCGAATGCGCGCTCCTCGCCGGCGGCGTGGCCCGGGATGTAGGGGCACACCGTCTGGCGCTCGCCGTCATGGCTCACGCGAACGGGCCGGCGTTCAAGGAGCGCTTGCTTGAGCGCAAGGAAGGTTTGGCTGTGCCCTTCGCTCAGGATCTGGAACGGTCTCTTGCGACCGCGGCCGGGTCGGTACGCTGCGAAGTCCGGGTTGAAGGTCGTTGCTTGGGTGATCCCGATGCGCTCCATCAACGCGAAACTCGTGCGGTCGACGAAGGAGAAGCTCTCCTCCCGGGAATTCCTCTCGATCTTCCGAGCCGCTTCTAGATCGGCGGCAATGACGGGTTCAATCCGAACGCCGGGATCCCGCAGCTGTTCCCAGAAGATTTCCGCAACCTCGGCGTCAAACTGCGCCTTCAGAAGCTGCCATGTCTCGACTAGCACCAGGTCCATCGTGAGGTGCTGGTCGATGCTCCGGAGGATCGACTTGGCCCGCTCATTCCGAGCATCCCGCTTGGCGGCCGCAGCGAACCAGACGGAGGTGTCGACGAAGGCACTCATGCGCGCCACTCCTGAACCGGGTACTCCCAAATCTTGCCCGTTGGATCGTTCTCCTCAAGCCATTTTTCCGCGACTTTGATCGACGCAAAGAGCTTGACCCAACCGGGGTCTCCGATCGCTCTGGACGCCGGATCGGGCGAATAGAGCCAAACCGACCGCTGCACTCGACCGCCGTCCACTTCGTATTCCCAAGCAACGGCTTCGGGATCGTTTGCCTCGAGGCACCTGTCGGCGACCTCGGCAGACGCAAACACCTTCACCCATCCGGGCGCGGCTATCGTGCGCGTCCTGCCGTCCTGATAGTCGTCGAGGTAGAGCCATACGGTTCTGCCCTCGCGGCGAGCTTGATCATGGCTGCGGACCACCTCGTTCACCCTCTGCCGGTCGGAGCGATCGGCCACAGGCAGCGACATCACGGCGGCGTAGAGTTCGGCAGGAATGCTGCGTCTGTCACCGGGAGCTTTGTGGCGCCATTCCACCCATTGATCGAATGCATCCGACATTTGGCTCACCTCCTCGGATTGGCGCGGAATGGACTGACCATGGTGAAGGCATCCGGCGCGATCCCGCTCTCTATGCGCTTCCAGGTCACGGGCGCTGCGATGGGAAATTCCTCTCGGGCTCGCGGCGAATAGGTCCCGATCGCGGTGGTCCCCCGGCCGTTACGCAGATAGTCCAGGAACATGCGGCCGCGACGTTTGGCCTGGGCGGACAGGATGTACCGATCTGGGTCACGCGCGGCAAAGGCCGAGACCAGCTGTTGCGCGATCCGGTGGGCCTTATCGTGCAGCACCGGCTGCTCCAGCGGCGCCATCAGATGGATCCCCTTGCCGCCGGTGAGCTTGGGCCAGGTCTCCAAGCCTTCCCGTTTCATCAGCGTGCGCAGATCGAGCGCGGTCGCCACGACAGCATCCCATTCGACGCCCTCTCCGGGATCGAGGTCGATCACGATGCGGTCGGCATGTTCGAAGTCCTCGACGGTCGCATTCCACGGGTGCAGCTCGACGGCCCCGATCTGGACGAGCCCAAGGAAACCGTCCAGGCTGTCGATCCACAGCCGCGTTCCTTGGCCGCCCTCGCGCTTGTGAATACGAAGCTGGTGCACGGCGGCCGGAATGTCCTTCGGCAACGGACCCTTGTGATAGAACGTCGTGCCGTGCACGTGCCGCACCAGCTTGAGCGGACGATGCCCGAGGTGCGGCAGCGCCTTCTTCCAGACCCTGGTCCAATACTTGGCGAGTTCTTCTTTCGACGGAGCAACGGCCTCGGGCAGAAGCTGCAGGATGTTCTCGCGGGGGACGCCCAGCTTCGGCCGACCGGCTACGGAGGGCACCAGTCGCGGCGCCTTGACCTTGCGCACCGCAAGATCATCGCGAAAGCCCTTGAACACGGCCTCGCGAAGCAGGCCATCATCGGTCAGCGCGCCATATTGGACCTCGATTTCGAGGGTGGGCTCGACCCAGGTCGCCTTCGGCTTTTTGACCGCCACATCGAGCGGAGAACTCTTGCGGATCAACGGATCCAGCCGCTCCCGCAACTCGGGCGCCGTCGTCTCGGTGTAGCCGGTGCGGACCTTGCCGGCGTAGAGCAGCTTGCCGTTCTCGTGCCGGCCGACATAGAGCGAGGCAACCTTGCGCGGTCGCGCCCCTAACTTCTCCACGAACGCGACGATCGGAAAGGTCTCGCTCTTCTTGCACTTGAGCTTGATCCAGCTCTCCTGCCGCCCCGAGCGGTAGGGCTCGCCGAGCCGTTTGGCGACGAGACCTTCGAGGCCCATCTTGCAAGCGTTTTCGAAGATCTGCTTGCCGTTCGCCTGAAGCCCTTCGACATAGATGAAGGTTTCGGGTGCGCCCTTCAGAAGCCGCTGCAGCAAGCGCTTCCGTTCCTCATAGACAACGCGGCGCAGGTCGTAGCCGTCGAGGTAGAGGAGATCGAAGGCGTGGTAGCGCACACGCTCGCTTTGCTTCGGACCGAGCTCTCGCCTCAGCTGCTGGAAGTCCGGCAGCCCGCCACTGCCGTAAACCACGGCCTCGCCGTCGATAATGGCGCTGCTTGCTTTGAGCTTGCCCGCGTTCGCGGCGATGGACGAGAACTGTTCGGTCCAGTCGAGCCCCGTGCGCGAATAGACTTTGGCGTCGCCGTCACGCAAATGCAGTTGCGCGCGGTAGCCATCGGCCTTGATTTCATAGATCCAGTCATCGCCCGGTGGCGGATGGATCCGGAGCATGGGGTCGCAGGGCTCGATGAATCCTGGAATCGGAGTTTTGCTGGCGCCTTCGACACGCGGTACTCCCGAACGAGACTGACGCAACGCCAGGGAACACATGGCGATTCAACGCGGTCACGCTAATTCGTTCCATTCCGTGAAGTGCGGTTCCGCGCAACGCCAATCCGGTTCAGGTCTCGACGTACCAACCAAAAGGAGGTCGGCCGGCTCCACCGTCCTGCCTCCAGCGTAAGAAGACGAAGGCTCCGTCCGTCCGTCGACGGAGCAGATGCTCCCTCTGGAACGCTTCGCCGGCGTGTGGCAGGGCGATGAAGACCCGGTGAAACGGGGCGGCGCCACGTCTGCCGCAGACATCATTTCCGGTTGTTCTCGAAACAAGGTCGGGCCCTAGCCCGGCGGGGCCGCCGCGCCCTCCGGAGAGGCGACCTATCGATGTCGTCATCCTAAGACCACATGCACGTGGCACGATGACGCTCCGGTTTTAGAACGCTCGAAGGCGACGATGCAGCGAGGGAATGGAATTTGCGACGCCGCGCGAAGCGGACGCCTACGGCGCGCGCATCGCCTTCGAGATCGGCACCGATGACCGGGACTACAACGATGCCGAATTATCGGTCGTCGACGCGCGTGGCAACGAAATCGGTCGCCATCGGATTCACCGGCTGCTGCCGCATTGACACCCCGGCTCGAGACCGGCTGACCGAGGATGACGTGTAGCAGGGAAGGGCGCCGGCTTGACAACGGCCCTGTCAGGCCTCGCCCCGCCCCGAGAAGATGGAAGCCGGCGGCGTGGCGCGCGGCGTCGGCAGCGGCCGCTCGGTCGCTCCGGATCGCAAGGTCGGACTGCCCTTCGCATCGTACCGCTTGGCGAGATCCATGAGCCGACGTCGGGTGAACGGGTCGGCCTTCTCGGCGATGGCCCGGACCCGCTGCGCGAGACCCTGATAGAATTCCTGCTCCATGACGCACCCCCCACAACACCACTGCCGGACGTTGAGTACCCTGCGGTCGCGGAGTCAAGAAGCGCCGGCGACCCCATGCAACTTTCCGCGACCGCCTTGAGATCGCACCGTGCACAGACGTAGAATGGCATTGCGGGGGAAATCAGATGGCAGAGCTCTATCCGGCACGGAAGGCGTGCCCGGCTTGCGGCAGGCCGGTGAAAGCTGTGCCCGACGAAGCTGAGGCAGGGCGGCTGTGGTACGTCTGCACCAATTGCGATGATGACCCGCTGCACGACCCGACTGCGCGGAAGTGGGCGGAGAGCCCGTTGCCTCCGCCGGAGCAGTAGGTCGTTCGCTCGGACGTGGCGTCCGCCCACAGGAACGAGGCCGGCGGAATCCAGTTGGTGCGTCAGGCCTGGCGTAAATGCCTGGCCGGCGTGGCCCCGCCCCAAGCCCCCCAAAAGACCCCGGTGGGGCTACGCTATTGGACCTGTCGTCCGTTCGCGGAATTTTTCGTCATTCCTAACTTGCGTGAATTCCAGCTCCGCCGTCTCCATGCATGATGGCCGCATTGCTGGGGGACATCCCGATGCTCGATGCCGAAACCACCGCGCTGCTGCGCGCAGTTCTCGACGAAGTCTGCGAGAATGTTTCTCGTCATGAGACCACCGCTCGCACGCACGTCGCCTCGAAAATCCTCGAAGCCGCGACCCGTGGCGAGACCGCGATGTCGAACCTGAAGCAGGTCGGTCGCAGGGCCCTGGGCGCGGCGCCCATGATGTGGCCATCGCAGCCGAACAGCAGGCCGAGGCAGGAGAGCGGCGCGAAGAGCTCATGATCGAAGCTCGGTCGAGTGCGGAAAGGGACGCCCAAGAAGCGCCCTGCGATTTCGCGCGCAGGGCTGGTGAGCTCCATGACCTACGGAATGAGTTGGTCGGGCTCGGCGCGCGGCGGCGCGGCGGTGGTGCGCCGCAGCGGCGTACCACGGACGTCGCCCCGCTCGCGGGCTGGCGAGCGCTCGGACAGATCCCGGCCTATCTTACCTTGCAACTCCACCAGGTCGGTGAAGACGTCCGCCTGGCGGCGCAGCTCGTCGGCGATCATCGGCGGCCGGGTGACCATGGTCGAGACCACCGTGACCCGGACGCCACGACGCTGGACGGCCTCGACCAAGGAGCGGAAATCGCCGTCGCCGGAAAACAGGACCATCTCTTCGAGCTTGCCGGCGAGCTCCATGGCATCGACCGCGAGTTCGATGTTCATGTTGCCCTTGACCTTGCGCCGTCCGGAGGGATCGACGAATTCCTTGGTGGGCTTCGTCACGACGGTGTAGCCGTTGTAATCGAGCCAATCCAGCAGCGGCCGGATCGAGGAGAATTCCTCATCCTCCACGATGGCCGAGTAGTAGAAGGCGCGAAGCAGGGTACCCCGGCTCTGGAATTCGTTCAGAAGGCGCCGGTAGTCGACGTCGAAGCCAACCGTCCTGGAGGTGGCGTGAAGATTGGCGCCGTCGATGAAAAGGGCGATCCTACTGGGCGAAGGCGACATGTGGGCAGCCTGAATGATCCGATCGGAAGCATCGCTCCCGTCCGGCGAATGGTTTGCTCAAGCGATGGGAGTTGGGGTACGGGGCGGCCTTGGCCCGCCGCTCACTCGCATTCCGTGCAACCGAGCAGGAATCCGAACTCCGGACGCGAAGCTATATCCAATGCCTCGAGCTATCAAAGCCTTTTTCATTAACACTGAACCTCGGCCGCCAAGCAAAGACAAACGAGAGTCATGCCGCATCAGCTCCCGCTTTTTGAGATTCACCTGAGCCAGCGCCGCCGCACGTTTCAATGGTGTCTCTGCACGACTGAGGGCCGTCCGGTCATGCAGGGGGCGGAGGGCAGTCGGGTGGCGGCCAAGTACCAAGCAGATCGCGCGCTGTTTCTGATGCTGCTCGCTTCCGCCTACCGGCCGCAGCTGCCGGGAGCCGCCCGGTTCGAGTCGTCTGGTCGCGCGAATCCAGACGCATGATCGAAGGCCGGCAGACAACGCATTAGCGTTGGACTGATCTCCCCAGACGGCTCTCCCCTCAACTCGGCGAAGCTCGCCTGGCCATTCACGGCTCTGACGATCTCCGCGGGATCATAGGGCTTTTGCAGGAACAGACTGCCGGATACGGGGCGCGGCGCGACGGGCGAGAAGCCACTCGTGTAGATCACCGGGAGGTCGGGATCCCGCTCGCGGCAACGCTCGGCGATCTGCCAGCCGTCGACGCGCCCTGGCATCCTGACGTCGGTGACGAGCACGTCGGCGACCCGCTTCCCGCACCATTCCAGCGCGTCTTCGCCATTGGCCGCGTGGATGACCTCGTAGCCCTCCTCCCGCAGAGCCTCCACGACGAATTCGCGTATGAGGGGGTCGTCCTCGACGACGAGTATTCGCAACTGAATCCTCCTCGAAACCTCACATCTGATGCCATTCTGCGAAGTACCGAAGCTTTGGACCGTTCCCGCATCCCCGATCCGGTCGGCCGATCGAGCGGGTCTCGAGCGGGTCTCTTGAATTCACTCGGCGAGGGGCGTCTGGGAAGCCAGCTCCGCGCGTACCCGGTAATCGGCGAGCATCGGCCATCCGGTGCGGAACGGCCCTCCTCCAGGCGGCTTGATCTCCCGGAACGAGCAACTCGGAGAGGGACCATGAAGACGATGATGGCAATAGGCTGCCTATCCGTACTCGCCTTGGCCTCGCCGGCGGAGCCAAAGGATGCATCAAAGGGGCCATCGTCGGCGGGGTCGCCGGCCATATGGCGGGCCACGGCAAGCTTGGCGCCGCGGCGGGATGCGCGATCGGACACCACGAAGCCAACAAGCAGAACCAGAACAACTCAAACGCCCAGGCTCCCTCGGGGCAGAAGGAGCGCCCGGGCCCCCGGGCCGCGCCCCGAATCTCGGATCGCATTCGGTCCAGCTTCTTGGTCTGACGCTGAAGTGGAAGCTCGTACCGGCTGACCACGACCTCAGTTCTCACATGCTGGTCGGCAGAGACGCAAAGGTGCGGGTGATCGCCGCAGGTGAAAGCTGGTCCGTAGGCGAGCGTCGGATTCAGAAGCAATCTGTGGACCGGAATTGCTGCAGGCGCGAGCGGAACGGCACTTCGCGGGCCGTCGGTGTGAATTCCATGAACAAGCTCTTCCCGCTGCTTCTGGAGCACCGGATCCCGGATTGGCGAGGTGCTGCATATCCGCATGCATCATGCTCGTATGCGCCGTGGTGCAGCTGGCATTGCAGATGCAAACGGGGGCGCCGGGCGATTTCCTGCTGCTGCTGGGCGTGTTTGTCTCGGGTCTGATCTTCGATAGCGGATCGGGAATTTTCGCCGCGATCATTGCGGTCGGAGTGGGCATCTGCCTCAGCTATACCGGCAGTTTAGGGGTCGATTTCCTATCTACCAACGCGCTGTTCGCGATCACCGCCGCCGGGACCGCCGTCATCGCCGAGTTCCAGCGAACGGAGCTCCGCCGCGTCATGCTGGCCGACAAGGCCAAAGCCTTGCTGCTGCAGGAGTTGGCGCACCGGACCAAGAACAACCTCGCGATCCTCGGCAGCATGATCCGTTTGGAGGCAAGGCATGGCGGCCCCGAGCTCGCGCGCCCGCTCGATGCAACCGCACGCAGGCTGCAGGTGATGGCGGAGCTCTACGATCATCCGTCGCCGAAGCAGGACTCGCGCTCCGTCAATATGCGCTACTTCCTCAGCGAGGTCGTCGAAAAGGTTTTCCAGTCCTTGGCGCCTTCGGGGCCTGTCGCGTTCCAGGTGCTTTGCGAGGATTTCTCGCTGCCGCACGATCAAGCGCTCGCGATACTCGAATACGCCTTTCCGGACGAGAAGGCGGGCAACATGACGGTCGAGCTGTCGGACGGGGAAGCAATCGAGCTATTGGTCTCCGACAACGGCGCCGGCCTTTCTGCGTTAGCCGATCCGGGTGGATTGGGTTCGCGGATTGTGCAGCCCCTCGTGCAGCAGATCGAGGCGAGATCAGATACGAACGGCTCGATCCCGGACTGCGCGTCCGAGTGTGGCCGAGCGCTCGGTAGCCTAGTTTGGCGGCGGACCTTGAGCCGGCCGTACGGATCGACGGATTCGTTGGTCGCCTTCGTCACGACCGTGTAGCCGTTGTAGTCGAGCCAATCGAGCAGCGGCCGGATCGAGGAGAAATCCTGATCCTCGAGGGTGACCGCGTACTAGTGGGCGCGAGCAGATAGTGCGGCAGGCGCCGCTGTTGGTGCCAACCGCCGTCAACCTGGCGCTCATGGTCCTTGTGCTCGCCGCCGTGGAACTCGCTGGTCCTGATTCACGATCGTCGTGCTGGCGAGAAGGGGTAAGTGCATCCTGCACATTCGGTCCTCCACCGTACCATTATGACGAACGACTCGCTCCGGGCGGCGTTGTACCTGCAAACGTCGACATTGCTGCCCCTTTAGACGCATGAACCTCTCATCCGCCAATCAATCGCGAAAGGGCCTGCTTCGGGATCTAGCGGCCTTGGGCCAACTCCGGGGCGCATTGACAGTTGAGGAGATTCGAGAGGCGTTACCGATCGATCGCATGAGTGAGGAGGAGGTCGCAAGAACGATCGCCTATTTTGAAGAAAAAGGGATTGAGGTGGTGGTGGATCCGAAATTCCGGGGAGGTTCGGCCAAGGCTTCCCGCGAAGCACGTTTCCATCAACCCGCGGCGGAGCTGATCAACACGGTCTCGCCAGCAACTGATGGCTCGAACCAGCTGGTGCGCAGTCCGCCAGGACAACCGCTTCGGCGTCGGTATTTCGGCCGCTCCCGGGCAGCCACGGCGGCTGTTGTGTTGGCCTGCACGATCGTCTGCGTGTTGGCCGCCATCCTGGTCTGGGCGGTGCGGTGAGCACCTCCTGAGGGAAACTTACTTAGGGGGTTGCTGGCAGGTTCTTCGCAGGCGGTTCGAGAGACCGCGAACCCAATTCAACTGCTTTCGATCAATTTCGGTCCGCGGCCCGAATAGCCTCGGGCCGTGCCGGCTGGTGACCACGCTGAGCGTCGCCGCCTCGCGAACTATTAGTCATTTAGGTGGGAGTGCTTTGGGAAGGCCGGTGAGCATTCTGATTTTCCACACCCCGCCCTCGCGAACGTATGTTGCCGTCCAAAGCCCCGTCTCGCCAATGACTGCACCGGATGCAGCTCTTCCGCCCGTCTGATACTCACCCATTCCGATGATAGCGTCGACGCCAACCGGCGCTGCCTGCTTCACCGTGACCTCTATCCGCTCAATACCCGCTTTAAAGGCCTCAGCATAGAACTGAGCAACATCAGTGTGTGCGCCGGTAGGGCTCACGAACACTCCGTCTTTGGTGAAAAGACCGGCTATTCCAGCACTGTTTTGCTTGTCAAAGTTCTCTGTAAAAGCAACAGCAATTTTGACGACTTCCTGATTGCTCTGATCATCTGCAGCAGCTGCAGGGAGGACGAGTGAAGCCAGGATCAAAAAGAAGGCGTAAGACAATCGCATGGCGCTTCTCCTGAATCTAGAAAAAGGCCGCCCGCTCGGCGGCTGCAGAGCCTATCACGTGGCAATCCAAGAAGAACTGACGACGAAGGGCTTTGACTCAGTTTTGATGAAGTTCAAGCGCCGGCTTGCGTTGGTTCGCGGCGAAGACTGATCGGAGCTTTTTTGTCCGCGACCGTACCGAATTCCAAACCGCTCGAATTCAGCTCGCGTCTTAGCTGTGGTATGATTATGACGCTCCACCGCGACGCCGGATTGGTCTGGTCCGTGTTTATCACATGCTAACCTGAGCGAGGATCAATGTTGTGCCGCGATATTTCTTCCATATCGACAACCACAAACCTTTCAGGGACGACGATGGTGAAGAGCTGCCGGACGACAATGCAGCATGGCGTGAAGCGCTGCGGACTCTAAGGACGCTCGAAAGCAATCTCGATCCTGGGCAGCATTGGCGCCTTTCAGTGCGCGGCCCTAGAGGGCCGCTGTTTGACATCACTGTCGATACTGCACGCCTTGGCTGATCGGCATCGATTAGCGGTTATCGTTGAAGAAACCCAAAGTAGGTCGTCACTCTCCTTGTATATCATGAGGCCCTCTGAGGAGCAAAAAAGACAGCTTCCAAAAAGGCAGCTTACAACGAGCTGCAATCGCACCGTTCGCCCACCGCTCATTTGTCCAGCATTCGACCGGCACTCTGGCCAGGTTGCTCAGAGCTCGGTTCAACTAGTTTCGAAGGTTGGCCAACTTCCTGCGATTCCTCACCGCGCGATCGAGGGTCGCGAACATCCGAACGACAGCTTGTCGTGCGGCCGTTTGATAGGGGCGCGTGCTGAACGCAACAACGCGCGCCATCTCCAGCTTGACTTCTTCCGTCTTATAGATGTCGGGCAGAGATCGAAACGTCGCATCAATTGCCTCCTGCATCTGGTCCGCGATTTGGGTGTCGATCAACATCGTAGCCTCACTCTAGATCGTTCTGAACCGTTGGAGGGCGCGAACATTCAGCTCCAGCTTTGCCCGTTCGCTTGAATGACTACATACCAGCGAAACGGAGCTATGTCCTGCCTCCAGCTCCAAACTTGGTACGACGCCGTGCATACAACGCGTGTTAGGCGCGACGCATGCCACACAATGATGTCAGGCAGAGTGGATGGACTGGAGATGTTCGGAGCGAGCGCGTCAGCTGACGACGTGTAGTAGGAACATCGATAGCTTCTAGAGTCTGGCGGCAGCCCTCGGCTCGACGGCGACCGCCGACAGATTCCAAAAACTCGCCTGCATTAGGTCGGGGAGCTCTCCTTCCGCCTCGCTTGCGCCAAGTCTCGCGGGCAGCGGGACTTTATTAACAAACCGCAATCCCCACAGAACTTCAGTTGCCAGGCGACAGCGGCGATCTTGTATGAAGCTCGGCCGACAGGAACGTGGCCGATCCGCGGAAATCACCCGGGCTTGCGCTCGGACCGGATGTGAGGAATCATCGTCTGCGGGAAAGGTCCTGTAGTTGTGCTCGGAGGGACGCCTTGAACGAAGGAGCAATGTGGACGAAGGCGACCACTTCGGTGAAGCAGAACCGGCTGCTCGCGTTGCTTCCCGAAGAGGAACTCGTATCCATCAAGTCCAGGGCGGAGCGGGTGCGGCTTCGCCCTCGGCAAATCCTTCATCATTGGCGCTCCCCGCTCGAGCACGTCTACTTCCTGACAGACGGTCTGGTTTCCGTCGGCGGGAACGTGGGGGAGAACGAATACGTGGAAGCGTGGCTCATCGGCAGTGAAGGCGCCGTCGGCGCGATTCTTCTACTGACGGGCAGAGCTCAGGCAGCACCGCACCGCCGTGTTGTGCAGGTGGGCGGTTCCGCATTGCGCCTTTCCGCTCCCGACTTCCTTGAACTGGCAGATCGGCTTCCGACTTTCCGTCAAGTTCTTCATCGTTACCTTGCGGTTGTTATGGTGCAAACCTCTCAGGCGGGGGTTTGCAACGCAGTCCATTCGGTTAAGCAGCGGCTCGCACGGTGGCTACTGGTGGCGAGCCAAGGTTTGGACTCTCACGATTTGCCGCTCACGCACGATGTCCTCAGTAGGTTACTCGGTGTGAGGCGCGCGAGCGTAACTGAGTGCCTGAGCGAGCTGGAGGATCAGGGCGTCATCAGCACGCATCGCGGGCACATCGAGATCACGAACCCCGATCTCCTTCGGCAGACCTCATGTGCCTGCTTCCAGCTGATTCACCGCGAGTACGTCCGTCAGCTCACGAGTGTCGGACGGTGCTTGTAGCTAATGCCCGCTATGCCGTGCTTCAGGCGAGGCCGAGTTTGGAGGTAGAGCACCCGGCGAGCAGGAGAAGTTGCAAGCGCCTCGTGCGTTCATCTGGGGTAGGGCAAGCCGACGAGCGTCTTTTGCGTAAGGAGCGCTGCAGCCGCAACGCGGGCCCTTCGAAGATCTACATCGCCTGTTGAATGCCCCAGCCGCATCAGCAGGCTCTGCCTGGGCAGATTCAGGCGGCGGATGTTCGACTCGGACGCGCGAAGAACGCCTGGCGATGGGTTTCGGCCAACCGGTAAAATTCGGCGCCGCCCGTGGATCGAGCTGGACTACCGGCTGGAAGCAGGAAGGCGACTCCCCCGAGTCATGAAGCTCGGTCCGTCTGGGCGGAGACTACTTACCGTATCGAGGACGCGTTGCTCGTTCCTGATCCGAATTACGGGATGCGCGCCTGTGTCGGTCAGGATGGCCTCGCTAAAAGCCTCGGCCAGCTCATACAAGGCTTCCTGTCGGGCCGCAGCCTCGTTCGGGAGCACCATGCCCACGTGATCCAGCCTCACCTTGAGGCCCTCGCATTGGTCGAAGAAATAGCGCTGCATAGCGGATCAAAAACCAACGGTTCGCTCTCGGCGATTAGAACGCGGCCGCCCGCCAGCCGTTCGTCAGAATGGTACGCTGGAGCACCGGCTTTGTTTGGCGGGGCTAGATCTTCCCTGTTCTGGTCAGCACATCTGCAAAAGTAAGCAAGAACATGGCCGCGAGAAAGATCAAGCCGGAGACGGCGGCAAGCCTGACCAATGCGCGAGCTTGGATGAGCTCCATGAAAAACACCACAACCAAGCTCGATTTGATGACCGCGACAATAATTCCCGATGCGACGGTCACGGGACCCATAGGAATGTAAGCCAGGAACATGCTCAGTAAGAGCAAAGCGAGAAGTGCGAGCCAGATGATCCCGTTCTTGACCCACAGAGCTGACGAACGGCCTGGATGCGATCGATTTCCGGTCATGAGGCTCTCCCTGGCAAATAAATGAGCGGATACAGAAAGATCCAGACGATATCGACGAGATGCCAATAGAGCGCGGTGACTTCTATTTCGGGATTCTCGCGCAGGCGAATTCGCCTGGTTGCTCCAAGCACGATGAGCCTGACGACAAGCACGATGCCGATCGTGAGATGGATCGCATGCACCCCGGTAACCAGCCAATACAGACCATAGAAAAGCTGCGCGGCTGCCTGTGACAGCGCAAAGCCCGCTCCAGGGATCAGATGTTTGTCGATGTCCTCCTCGTATTCGAACCCCTTCACGACAATGAACGAAAGTCCGAGCGCCGCAGTCAGGCCGAGGCAGGTGAGGACGAGAGTGCGGGAGCGTTCGCTCTGGGCCGCAGCCTGCGACGCGACCGCCATGGTGAGACTGCTCGTAAGCAGGATGGCGGTGTTGATCGTGCCGAACCAGATGTTTGTGGCGCGCCCCGCTGCGGCAAACGCCTCCGGGTGCTCGACCCGGCAGACCGCATAGGTGAGCATAAGTGCTCCGAAGAACAGGGTCTCGCTTGCGAGGAAGACCCAGATTCCGAACTTTCCCGCCCGTTGCTGGCGCTCGAAGTGCACCCAGGGTTCTCGAAGCAGTGCGGTTGCGTCCGTCATCGTAGCGACCTGGCGTTCTGAACTTCTGGGGCGTCGGTACCGGCCGACTCTCGTTCGGCGTGATATTGGTAAGGGCCACGGTCGACAAGCGGCTGGATATCGAAGTTGTTCGGCGGCGGCGGCGAGGACGTCGTCCACTCCAGCCCGGTGGCGCCCCAGGGATTGCTCGGTGCGCGCTTGCCATGAAGAAGGGACCAGGTCAGGTACATCAGCGGAAGCAGATAAGCGGCGGCGAGAACGGCGGCGCCGGCCGATGACATAACGTTGTACAGCTGGAACTCCGCCGGGTAGGTGTGATAGCGCCGTGGCATTCCGAGATACCCGGCGAAAAATTGCGGCAGGAAAGTCATATTGAAGCCGAAATACATCGTGATGGCGGCAAACTGTGCCCAGGATTCCGGGTACATTTTCCCGGTGATCTTTGGCCACCAGAAGTGCAGGGCACCGAAGAACGCGGACACCGAACCGCCGACCATGATGTAATGAAAATGCGCAACGACAAAGTAAGTATCGGTTACGTGGACGTCGACCGGGATCGAAGCCAGAAACAGCCCTGATAGTCCTCCAGTCGTGAACAATCCCACGAAACCGAGTGCATAGAGCATTGGCGAATTGAAGCTGATCTGTCCGCGATAGAGCGAGGCCGTCCAATTAAAGACCTTGATCGCCGAAGGCACCGCAATGACGAAGGAAAGGAACGAGAAGATAAGGCTCGCATATGGCGATTGCCCCGACACAAACATATGGTGTCCCCAGACGAAGAAGCCGATCCCAGCAATGGCAATGATGGCGTAGACCATGAAGTCGTAACCGAAGAGCCGGCGTCGGGCGAAGCAGGGAATGATCTCCGACACCACTCCCATAGCCGGGAGCACCATGATGTAGACCGCCGGGTGAGAGTAGAACCAGAACAGGTGCTGGAAGAGAATGGGATCGCCCCCGCGTGTGGGATCGAAGATGGGCAGCCCCAACCAACGCTCTGCTATCACCAGCATGAGCGAAATCGCGAGCACAGGAGTCGACAGCACCATGACGATCGAGGTGGCATAGATCGACCACACGAACAGTGGCAGCCTGAACCAGGTCATACCGGGAGCGCGCAACATGTGCGTCGTCGCGATGAAGTTCACACCCGTTGCGATGCTCGCGAAGCCCACGACGAACACCGCAGCCGCGGCGGTGAGAACGTGCGTATTGGAGAACATCGTCGAGAACGGGGTGTAGAACGTCCAACCGGTATCGACGCCTCCGGCTATGAGAGTGTAGACGGCAAATGCCCCGCCAACCAGGGTCAGGTACCAGCTGAACAGGTTGAGGCGCGGAAAGGCGACATCAGGCGCTCCGATCATCAGCGGCATCAGGAAATTGCCGAACGTGTTCGGGATCGACGGCACCAGGAAGAACCAGACCATGATGATACCGTGGAACGAGAATAGCCGATTATAGGTGTCGGAGGTCAGAAACCATCCGTTCGGCACGAACAGTTCGAGGCGGACTGCCGTGATCGCGGCCCCGCCCATGAAGAAGAAGACGGTGATCGTGACCGCATAGAGAATGGCGATGCGCTTATGGTCGGTGGTGGTGAGCCAGGATCGCAGCGTGCTCCCGGCCCCCAGATAGTCCGGTCGCTGCGGGAAAGGCAGTTCGCCGGCGAGCACGACGTCACTCATGATCTTGCTCCTGTCCGAGAGAGCGAATGTATGCGGTCAGACTTTGTACCTCTCCATCGTCGAGCAACCCCGCAAAGCTCGGCATGATCGGTTCGAACCCCGCCACAACGTCGCGCCTCGGCTGGAGGATTGAATCCCGGATATAGGCATCGTCTGCTTTCACCTGCCGGCCGTCCGACAACTGGACTGTCCGACCGTAAAGCCCGTCGAGCTTGGGGGCATGCACGCTGGACGATCCTGCGTGGCACCCCGAGCAGCCTTGGGACACGAACAGTTTCGCGCCGAGGTGACCCAGATCATCGCCTTCCGGCTGTCGGCTCAACCATCGCGCGTACTCGTCCTCGCCCATTACCGTGACCCGGCCGCGCATTGCCGAATGATCGGTGCCGCAATACTCGGCACAAAACAGCGGAAAAACCCCGAGTTTGGTCGCCTTGAACCAGATCTCTGTGTTGCGCCCGGGCAGAACGTCCTGTTTGATGCGAAAAGCAGGCACGAAGAACGAGTGAATGACGTCCTGCGAGCTCATGACAAGACGCACCGGCTTTCCAATCGGAACATGGAGCTCGTTTATCTCGCGAGCACCGTTCGAATGCTGCGTCTTCCACATCCATTGTTTTGCGAGAACATGCACCTCCAGCGCGTTTGCCGGAGCTGTGAGGGCGCCTACGTCGGCAGAGGCCGCCCACCAGAATAGAAATGCGAACAGGAACAACGTCGCGGCTGTCCAGCTCACCTCAAATTCGCGATTCACGATTTCAGGCAATCGGCCGCGTTTGGCCTTGGAAC
This sequence comes from Bradyrhizobium sp. Ken01, assembly GCF_055807355.1. Lineage (NCBI taxonomy): Bacteria > Pseudomonadati > Pseudomonadota > Alphaproteobacteria > Hyphomicrobiales > Nitrobacteraceae > Bradyrhizobium > Bradyrhizobium sp. Ken01. The sequence continues at coordinate 58,029 of NZ_JBVVPC010000035.1, read as the reverse complement.
CCCGACGATAACGAATGGCGAATGTGACGAGCAGACCGAACACGAGCGCAAGCGTGAGAGCCGAGACCACCACGAGAATGGCAAATATGCCGTCGACACGAGCAGCCTGCGTGCTTGCCTCCGGCAGGGTGAAAATCGTGTTCATGCGATCATCCCGGTGCGCCGCGACCGCCGGCACATGATGGTTATCGCCATCGCAAGAAGTACGACGGTAAATGCGCAGCCTAGCTTCAGGGCGAAGTCGACTCGCCGGGTGTAGATGCCATGAACGGGATCGAATCCGTAGCAGAGTAGGGCTATGCGGCTCCTCAGTCCGCCAATCCCTCCCTGTCCAGCTTCCAGCAACCCAAGTTTGAGATCGAATGGTTGCAAGCCCAGGCTCGAAAACGCATGCGAAACGTGACCGTCAGGCGTAAGGGTAACGAACGCCGCCGGGTGAGCGACGGCGCTATTTTGGCCATCAGTTTCGAAGCGATACCCGATGGTCGTCGTAAGATGGTCGATTGCTGTCTGGCTTCCGATTAGAACCGATACCCCGGGGCCGCCGACTTGTCCGCCCACGAATCTGCGCGCTGCGGCCGGATCGTCCCCGGCATCGATCCCGAACACCACGACGCTGTAATCGCGTCCAGCCGCCAATCCCGTCTGCTGCAGCGCACTCGCAACAATCGTGAGCGCCGGGCCACAGATTTCGGTACACGTGAAGTTCGCAGGCAGCAGCACAGTGGGCCGCCCGTCAATCGCGTGACCGAGGGAGGTCTCATTGCCATTCATGTCCTGGAACTCAAGCGTCATCGGCACGCGAGCTCCTTCAGGAGGCGCCAGCGCGACGTTGTCGAGCTGCTGTTTCGTCAAACCGGCGTAGGCGCTGGAGGACCAGACGGCCATGAGCACCGCAAGCGCGAGCATTCTCATTGCCGCACTCCGTTGACGTTCTCGGCCGCCGGGGGATTTGACTTGTCGACAGGATCGTAACCGCGGTCGCCTCTGGCAATCACGATCTCAATGGCCTTATCGATGGGTATCCTGGCGAGACCCCTGCCTTGGTCGATCCAGCTGTACTGAGAGAGAGGCTTTCGCTCATTCTGCAATGCTCCGGCGAGATCCTGGTCCGGAGCGGTTTGGAGGGCGGGCTGCGGGAATTGTCGTCGGGCAGGCGGGGTGAAAGCGGCAGGCGCATCCGCCTCAACGTAAAAAAAGATCGCTATCATGGCCACGCCCACGAAACCGAGATAGCCCCCGACCGCAATGAGAATGTTGCGGGTGGCAACGTCCGGCGATTGCGGCAACGCCCGGCGCCCCATTTCTTCATTGGCCATGCTGAGCCTCCAAAGCGGGACTGATGGCACCTCCGATCAGCAAAGCACTCACGCCCAAGGCGACCAGCGCACCCATGCCAAAGATGAGCACCGCGCCTTGCTGATCAAAGGCAGGAACGATCAGCCAGCAAAAGTGGAGAACGGTGCCGAGCAGCACCAATATCCCAGCCGATTGCAGGCCGTAGCGGCTCCGCCGACACCTGCGTACGATCAAGATGCAGAATGGCAGAGCAGCGCCAACAGCAAACGCAAGTACGATCGTTGTGGCCCAACCTGGAGAGCTTCGCTTGAGGTACCATGCGGCCTTGTCGGGCAGATCGCCGTACCACGCGACAAGATAGGTCATGAATTCCAGGTAGACGACGCCAAGCAAGACCGCGAGCAGCAGCGCGCCGACATCGGATGCCGCAGACTCATCCAGGGCGGGTGCGGTCAGGAGCGCAACAAAGGCCAGCGTCGCTGCGAGCTGCTGGATCGCAATCATCGCCGGAAAGGCAGTCTCGACGTAGTGCGGCTCGACAGACAGAAACCAGTCCACCGCAACGAGGCTGATGGTGGCGCCGTAGAAGGCAAGCCCCAGCCCCGCGAGGAGACGACCGCCCTTGCCCAAAGCAAACGTGATCCCGAGGACGCTCCATCCGCCGAGGGCAAGGGCAGCGCGCAAAACATAGGAACCCCAGTTCAAGTACCAGCGTCCAACATCCTGGGCGATCTGCGAGCCGTCCTGTGCCCAGGGGTAGAGTTGGCTGGAGGTTGCCAATATAGGAAGAAAGGCGATGGCCACCGCCGCGGTGAGCGCGGCCGACGGTCTCAACATTGCGGCCGTTACAGTGCCCCATCGGCCGCCGGTTAGTGAATGTATCAGCAACAAGATCATGCTGCCGATCGGCAGGCAGCTCAAAATGGCGAACGCGAGCAGCCAGCCCCGAGAGAGGGCTGGTGTCCTATATCCCGCTGTTACAATTACCGCGGCGCTCAGCAGCAGAATTCCGGAAACCGCTCGAAACCGGCGAAGATTACGGAAGCGAACGATTGTCGCATCGGAGCTCATGGCAACCTGCTCCGTAGCTCGGGAGCATCCGCTACATTCGCGCCCTGGGATTCCTGGAGTGCCCGTATGTAGGCTACGATCGCCCACCGGTCGTTTGGATCAACCCGGGCAGCGTACGAGTACATCACCCCGTAGCCATTGGTGATCACGTCGAAGAAGTGCTCGGCGGGAGCGGCCCGAAGCCGGCTACCGTGGTAGGACGGCGGCGCCGGAAACCCGCGCTGCACGATTATTCCGTTGCCCATTCCGGACAGCCCGTGGCACGGAGAACAATAGATCTCGTAGCGCTGGCGGCCACGCGCGAGCAGCCTCGCGCCAATAGGCGGGCGCTGCTGCGTTTGCCTTTGACGTTCGATGTCTCCTTGCGCCACGCTACCCTCCGGCAGTGGCTGTGCTTCCGTCTCGTCCTCGAATAGGGCCGCGCGCGAAAACGTTCCATATCGTCGCTGCTGCGTCATCGAGACGTCGTTGCAGCCGGAAAGCAGCAACGCCAGGGTGAGGGGGATTGCCAGGCGGCCGATCATGGTGCACGCACTTCCGTAACTCTCGTTGCGCCGGTCGTGCGAAGCAGTTGGCGGAGCTCGCGCGTCGTCTCGTCGTTCTCTCCGCACGCGAGCAGGAAATAGTGGTCCTGCGAAGCCCGCTCGAAGCCGACAACGTCGAACAATGGATTGTGCAGTTGCGGCAGCCCTGTTGACCACAGCAGAGCAATGAACCCGGCGAGGGCGGCTGCGAATATGCCAACTTCAAAGGGCACGAGGAGGAAAACCGGCCATGAGTTCAGGGGACGTCCACCGCTGTTGATGGGATAGTCGACGACCGCGCTGTACCATTGCAGGGCAAATGCAAACGCAGCGGTGGAGAACCCGGCCAAGAGCATGGTCGCTCGAGTACCGGAGCGCCTGGCGGGGATGATCTGCTCGAGCTCCTCGACAGGAAAGGGGGTGAAAGCATCGAGGAGGCCGAATTCCGAGCGGACCTTCAGGCTCCGAGCGGTAGCGATCAGAGTGGCGGGATCCGGAAATTCCGCCAGGAGAGGCCCAGTCATGCCACGTTCTCCCGGTGTGCGAGTTCGCGCATGTCGAACATCGAAACCGCAGGGATCAGTCGCACGAAGATCAGGAACAGAAACGCAAAGAAGCCCAGCGGTGCAATGACGAATGCCAAGTCCCAAATGGTGAAGTGAAAGACCCGCCAAAGGCTCGGCATGTATCCATGAGAGAGTGTATTCCAGACGATCAATATGCGTTCAAACCACATCCCGACGTTGATCGCGATCGCAATCGCGAATAGGGCAGCAAAGGACCTTCGGACGCGAGGAAACCAGAGCGCCTGGGGCAGGATGACATTGCAGCTCAGTAAAGCCCAGAAAAGGGGTGCATAAGTCCCGGTAAACTCGAAAGCCACGAGACTGCGGTCGCTGCGCGCGCCGCCATACCATCCCATGAACCATTCCGTTGCGTAGGAATAGCCCATCACGATCGAGGACATCAGCAAGACACGACCGATGACGTCGAAGTGCCTGCCCGTAATGATGGCTTGAAGTCCGAAGCCCCAGCGGATCGCCAAGGCAAGCACGACGACCATGGCGAACCCCGAGTACATCGCGCCAACAACGAAGTACGGCGGAAATATGCTTTCCTGCCATCCGGGCATCAAGCTTGCCGCGAAATCGAGCCCGACGATGGAATGCACGGAGCACACCAGCGGCACACCGAGCGCGGCCATGGTCGTATGAAGGATCCTCAGGGCACGCCAGTGCCGCACCGAGCCGCTCCACCCGAGCGCAAATGCGCCGTAGAGCAACTGACCCGTGCGCGACCTGGTTCGATCTCGCATGGTTGCGAGATCCGGAATGAGGCTGACGTACCAAAACAGGATCGAGAACAGCAAATAGCTGATGATCGCCCAAAAATCCCAAACGAGCGCGCTTCGCCACTGCGGCCACAGCGACATCGTGTTGGGGTAGGGAGCCAGCCAATAGGCGTAGATCGGACGTCCGAGATGCACGATAGGCATCAGCCCCGCGATGGCAACCGCAAATAGCGTCATGGCCTCGGCGAACCGGTTGATTGAGGCGCGCCATCGCTGCCGTGTGAGCAGCAGCATTGCCGAGATCAGCGTGCCTGCATTGCCGATGCCGATCCACCACACGTAGTCGGCAATCGCAACGCCCCACACGACGGTGGAATTGACCCCCCAGACGCCGATGCCCTCGTAAAACACCCAGACCAGTGCTGCCACGAGCCAGGCGACAAAGGGCGCGCTGACCAGGAGAGCAATCCACCAGAATTTTCCCGGCCTTGCAAACAGAGGCGCCGTCACAGCCTGCGTGATCTCGACATCGCTGGCCCGGTACGAAGAAACCCATGGGGCGGGCGCGGCCGCATTCGGTTCAAGCACGGCGTTCATTTGCCATCACCATCAAGAGATGGAGGATTGCGAACGTCGGCCAGGTAGGTGGTCCGAGGACGCGTGTCCAAGTGGCCAAGGAGCGCGTAGTGTCGAGGATCCGATTTGCGCCGACTAACGCTCGATCCATTCTGATTGACATCGCCAAAGACGATCGCGCTGGTCGGACATGCGTTCTGGCAGGCCGTACGCACTTCGTCGGTCCCGATTACCCGATCCTCGCGCTCTGCCGCTCGCCGCGCCGAACTGATCCGCTGGACGCAGTAAGTACACTTCTCCATCACGCCACGAGCGCGTACGGTTACCTCTGGATTCTTTTGAGCCAGATAGGATTCAAAGCCGAGATTGGCGTATTCCTGGCCGTCGGCGTACCCCCTGAAATTGAACCGACGTACTTTGTAGGGGCAGTTGGCTTCGCAGAACCGCGTGCCGATGCACCTGTTGTAGACCTGTGCGTTGAGCCCTTCGCTATCGTGAACCGAAGCGGCGACAGGGCACACGGGCTCGCACGGCGCGTGCTCGCAATGCATGCACGGGATCGGCTGGAAACCGAGCGCCGGATCGGCCACTGTTCCATGATCGTAGGCGTCCACCCGCAACCAGTGCATGTCCCGACCACGAGCGACCTCCTCCGGACCGACCACGGGCACATTGTTCTCGGCTTGACACGCGACCACGCATGCATTGCAGCCGATGCACAGCGAGGTGTCGATGACCATGGCCCAAGCGTATCCATCCCCGCTGCGAGGCGCTTTCTCCGGCAGCAGACTGGGAGCGTGCTCCTCCTCCGGAGACGAGCGCGTCCTTGCAGCCTCCGCGAGTTTCCGCACCGGGTAGAGTTCGGAAACATAGTCCGCCGCGCGTACGATGTTCTGCGTTGTGAGCGGTTCTTGATTTCGGCCGGTCCTTGCGATGACAGCTTGCGTGATGGTCCAGGGATCTTTTGTGGTCCGGAGCCGATTGGCATCGCATCCGATGCCGTTTCCGATCGCGCCGGCGCGATTGCGGCCGTACCCAAGCGCCAGACTGCCGACGCCGACCGCGGCACTCGGCTCAATAAGCACCGGTGCGTCGATCGAGGCCTCGCCTGATCGGATCGAGACGACCTCGCCGTCAGAGACACCGCGCTGGCGAGCGTCTTCGGGGTTGAGCGCGAGAGCGTTACCCCAGACCTGCTTCGTCAGCGGCTTCGGGCATTCTTGGAGCCAGGCGTTGTTTGCGAACGATCCATCCCAAATACCTGGATCGGCCTGCAACACCAGCTGGAATCCGGACGCGGCACCAGGTTCTGGAAACTGCGGTAGCTTGGGCTGTGCAGGTCGCTCCGGCGCCGCGGCACTGCCAGCGATGACACCATCATGAAGCGCGCGTGTCCACCAGGCCTCAAAGTCGGCTCCGCCTTGGGCCTGCCAGGTCTGTCGAACGAGATCGCGCGGCGAGGCCATATCGCCGCTCGTGAGAAGCGCAACGAGCTCGTGCTCCGTATGGGTGCGATATAGCGGCCGGATCAGCGGCTGGACCAGACTGGCTGTCCCGTCGATGCTACGCAGGTCAGACCAGGCCTCCAGTGGATGGCTCAGGGGAACGTGCCAGTTCGAAAGCGCTGCGGTCTCATCGGCATAGCAGCCAAGGTGCAGTCGAAACGCCGCTTTTCCGGAAGCGTTGGTGAAATTGAGATCGGCAGGAGCATCGTACGCTGGGTTGACGCCCAGCGTGACGAGCTGATCGACGCCGCCCCCCTCCAAATCGCGAACCAATTCACCGAGCGTTCCCGGCCGGCGCCCGGCAGGCGTCTGATCCATTGCATCGATGAGATCCAATGGCGCATTGAGGCGAGCGTTGATCCAATGCACAAGCGCGTGGGTCTCGGCAGAAAGCGTTGGGCCGGCGAGAACGATGGAGCTGTCGGGACTGGAGTTAAGATCGGAGGTAATTTTCCCTACGAGCTCTTTCAAATTGTCCGGCACTGCGGGGGCCCGGACAGCTGCGCCAAGCGATTTGGCGATTGCAAGCGCCACTTCATTCATGATTGCCGGCCGCAACGCGAGCCGATGATCAGCTTTCGCCCCGGTTAGCGTTGGGGCCGCCTCAAGGCAGTACAAACGCGAGAAGCCGTCGTGCTGCGGCTGGCGGCGCTCGGCAAATCCCTTTGCGTTTCGGAGTTGGTCCGGACCATGGCCCAGCGGGTCGGCACCAAGCGCGACCACCACGCGCGCGCGCGCGAGGTGTGGCACTGTCTCGAGGTGTCGGTCGTAGGCCAACATTGCGCCCGCGCGAGCGCTGACATCATCGGCGGGGTCATAGGCGTGCCACGCAGCGTTCGGAAATTGGCCCAGCAGATCGTCGATCTGTCGCAGCAGCGTGGGCGAACTCACCCGACCCGTGAGAAGTCGTAGCCCCTTGCCACTGCGTTGCTTGAGCAGTCGGTTTTGGCCCAGCAGAGCCGCGCCGAATGCCTCGGCGGGGGCAAGGGCGCCTTCGTGAAGCGTTGTCCGTGAGCGGTCCGGATCGTAGAGCGACAATACGGCGGCCTCCATGAAGACGTCGGTCGCACCGAGGCTCGCCGGATGCCTGGGGTTGCCTTCGACCTTGATCGGGCGCCCATCGACGGAACTTACGAGCACTCCGCGCCCGTAGCCGGAGAGCGCCAGAGTCGTCGCAAATTTCATCGGCTCGCCCGGCACAAGGCGGTCCGGCATCCTTACATAAGGGATGATCTGTTCGTCGGGGCGGCTGCAAGCCGCCAGTCCGCTTGCGACGCCAGCCGCGAGGAGGCTCAATGCCTGGCGGCGGTCCAGTTTGGGGCCGGCTACGCGCGGGACCATTTTGACGGGCAACTGATCTATCTGTGGCATACCGAGCAGTCCGTCAGATGATCAACGTGGATATGGTATTTTGCCACCAACGCGCGGCCGAGCTCCTCCTGGTTCTTTGGTGCTGTCCATTTCGTGTCGAACACCTCCTCGCGGGGACGCAGCGCTTTTTCGGGTGCACGGTGGCAATCGATGCACCACTGCATGGTCAAGGGCGCCGCTTGGCGCATCAGGGGCATCTGATCGACGGGGCCATGGCACGTTGTGCATCCAACGCCGTTCGTGACATGAACCGAGTGGTCGAAGTAGACGTAGTCGGGCAGTTTGTTGACCCGCTGCCAGGCGATCGGCTTATTCCTGGCCAGGCTCGAACGCACCGGGGCGAGCATGCTTGCGTTTGTCCAAAGCTGAGAGTGGCAGGTCATGCATGTCTCAGTCGGTGGCAGGCCGGCGAAGCGTGCCTTTTCGACCGAGGTGTGACAGTAGCGGCAATCAAGCCCTAAACCGCCGACATGATGCTGATGACTGAACGGAATGGGCTGGTTGTGCGTCACATCTTGTCCAGTTGCGTAAGGCGAACTCATGATACTGTAGGCTAACCCGACCAGAAGGATCGGGGCGGCGCCGCACGAGGCCAGAAGCACCTTTGCGACCGTGTCAGCGCCTGGGCGGAAAATCTGCATGCGTTTGGCTCGGCTGGCGGTATCTCATCGCCAATCCCGCTCATTCGTCATTCTCGGTTTAGGGTTGCCGAAGTCTCTGTGCGGCCTGCTTATGCTGGCATGTGCAGTCGTGAGCGCGCTTCCTGTCGGCACGCAGCGTCGCCGGAGGTAAAATCGGATGGATCTGTCTTCCAGCATGAGCGGCCCCGGAATGCGCTTCAGGCTGCGGCGGTTCCGCGGCTGAGGCAATGCTCAACGATTTGACCGTAGCTCCGTGCCTCCGAGGGACGGAAGGCGCTCAGAATCTTTGCGCGGTAGCGTACAAACGGAATTCATCGCCGCGGCTTCCGCTCTGTTCGCTGACGTACCGACGTTAAATCAACCGAGAGCCCCAATGGTCGGAACGTCGTGGCCGTCCATTAGCTATATCGATATGGAATCCTCCACTTGGAAAGGTCTCACATGAACAGGATGCTCATTACCGCTTCTGCCGTTGCCCTGATGGCGCTGGCAGCACCCGCCGTCGCACAGAACGCCACGAACGGATCTCAGGCCTCGTCACAACCCTCCGGCAATTCCGCGAGCAACTCGAACCAGAATCTTGCCGCGGCGCAAAAGATCCAGCAGGATCTGCAAAAGGCCGGCTTCACGGACGTTAAGGTCGTCGCGGAGTCCTTCGTCGTACAAGCCAAGAGCAAGGACGGCAATCCGGTGGTGATGACGATCGGACCGCATGGAATGTCCGTATTCGAAGCCATGAACGCGAATCCTTCCGGCTCGAATTCGGCCTCCTCATCTCAAGGCACCAGTGGATCTCAAGGCACCACTGGCTCGAACTCTTCGCGGCAGGGCACTTCCAAGTAAAGGCGAAAGTCGGAGTCGTAGCTGCGGCGTCCAGATGAGAAGCGAGATGAAGCGGTTGGCACGGCGAGCTGCGGAGAAGCGTCCACGAAAACGCCGGCGTCGGGGCCGGGGTGAACAACTCGCTCCGCTGCCCCAACGATTGAAGCAACTCGCGGATCGGGCCAGGAGGGCGGCTGACGAACTCCCTCCTGGCGAAGAGCGGGAGAGCTGTCGAATCAAAGCAGCTCAAGCAGAAAACGTCTTGGAGTTCGTGCGTTTGCTGACGGGGACCCTTTGACCTTATCTGGTTAGATGGTCCGCAACCGTACGAACTTTCGATAAGTGCCCCCTCCTTCGGCGCGAACCCGCAGTCCTCGTGAGTTGTTGTTGCGTCCACAAACAAAAGGGGGCCGGCGATGGCGAAGACAGAACGAAGGGCGAGTTCGGGGGTCAGCCGGCGGGAGCTGCTCGCCGCCGGAATTGTCGCCGGGTCGTCGCTGGCCATTTCTTCCGGCACGGCAAAAGCCGACACAATCTCGCAAAAGGTCCCGTGGGCGCCGGGCGAAGCCAGCAACCCGGTGCCTGTTTCCAAGAGCGGCTATCAGTTTTTCTCCCCGGATGAAGTTGCCTGGGTGGATGCCGCGGTGTCTCGACTCATTCCGAACGACGAACTTGGACCGGGCGCGCAGGAGGTGGGCGTTACCGTCTTCCTCGATCGGCAGCTCGCCGGGGCCTACGGGCGGGCCGAGCGGTGGTACATGGGCGGGCCTTGGGCGAAGGGCACGGAGAGCCAAGGATACCAATCAAGAATGACGCCGGCTCAGCTGTATCGAGCGGCGATCAAAGCGATCGATGGCTACTGCCGAACCAAGTTCGGCGGCAAGCCCTTCGTAGAGCTTAGCGCAGAGCAGCAGGACGAGGTGCTCGGCGAACTCGAGGAGGGAAAAGCAAAGCTCGATCAGGTCGACGCGAAGACATTCTTCAAGCAGCTCCTGCTCAACACCCAAGAGGGATACTTCGCCGATCCCTTGTATGGCGGAAACAAGGACATGGCGGCGTGGAAGATGATCGGCTTTCCGGGCGCGCGATACGACTACCGCGACTTCGTCAGTAAGCACGGCCAGCGCTACCCGTTACCGCCAGTCTCACTTTACGGCCGTACCGATTGGACTCCAAAGGGATAGGGGGACCCGACATGGCTACCAAGCTCCCTCCGGTGGATGCGCTTCTCGTTGGGTTCGGCTGGACGGGCGCACTGCTCGGCCAGGAACTGACCGATGCCGGGCTGAACGTCCTGGCGCTCGAGCGCGGTGGTTGGCGGGATACCACGACCGACTTTGCCACGACGTTCGTTCAAGACGAGCTCAGATATTACTATCGTCATGCGCTTTTCCAGGAGCCCGCGCGCGAGACCTTGAGCTTCCGAAACTCGACGAGCGAGACAGCTCTACCGATGCGTCAACTCGGCTCCTTTCTGCCAGGGACGGGCGTGGGCGGGGCGGGAATTCATTGGAATGGACAGAACTGGCGTTTCCTGCCGAGTGATTTCCTCGCCCGGAGCCACAACACGGACCGCTATGGCGCGGCAGCACTACCGCAGGACATGACTGTCCAGGACTGGGGCGTCACCTATGACGACCTGGAACCCTACTACGACAAATGGGAGTACCTCTGCGGCATCTCGGGCAAGGCTGGGAATATCAAAGGTCAGATCCAGCCCGGCGGAAACCCGTTCGAGGGTCCGCGGGTCAGAGACTATCCGAATCCGCCCATGGAGATGACGTACGGTCCCACACTGTTTGCAGAGGGCGCCAAAGACATCGGACTAAAGCCTTTCCCGGCCCCATCGGCCAACATGTCTCGTGCTTATACCAACCCTCTTGGGGTGCAGCTCGGTCCATGCACATATTGCGGCTTCTGCGAAAAGTTCGGCTGTGGGAATTACTCCAAGGCGAGTCCTCAGACCACTATCCTGCCGGTTTTGCTTCGCAAGAAGAACTTCGCGCTCAAGACCGAGTGCGAAGTCACCAAGATCAACCTGGACAGTGACAGGAAGCGGGCGGTCAGCGTCACCTACGTCGACACCCAGGGTGACGAGTACGAGCAGCCAGCCGATCTGATTATTCTCAGTGCCTTCGTTCTGCACAACGTGCATCTGCTTCTGCTATCGGGCATCGGCACGCCCTATAACGCGAGCACTGGAGCAGGTACGCTCGGCAAGAACTACGCCTACCAGATCGTCTCCAGTGTCGACGTGTTCTATGACGACAAGATCCTAAACCCGTTCATCGGTGCCGGTGCACTGGGAATGGTCGTTGACGAATTCAACGGAGACAACTTCGACCACACGAATCTCGGATTCATAGGAGGCGGCTATATTGCCTGCTGGAATACCAACGGCCGCCCGATCGAGACCCATCTGGTGCCTGATGGCACGCCGAAATGGGGGCCTAAATGGAAGAGGGCGGTCGTCCACGACTACCTCAAATCAATGTCGGTGGCCACGCATGGCTCGGTCATGAGCCATCGAGGGAATTACCTCGACCTCGATCCCACCTATCGCGATGTTCTCGGCAGACCGCTGATGCGGATGACGTTCGACTACACCGACAACGAACACAAAATGTCGGATTTCCTGACCGGGAAGGCTGAGCAGATTGCCCGGGCCATGAAGCCCCGGGAGATCAGGAGTAATCCCCGAAAGGGCCATTACGACATCACTCCCTATCAAACGACCCACAATACGGGGGGCGCGATCATGGGCTCGAACCCGCGTGAGAGCGTTCTCAACCGCTACCTCCAGCATTGGGACGTTTCGAACCTGTTTGTGATGGGGTCGTCGGCCTTCCCGCAGAACCCGGGCTACAACCCCACCGGTACGGTTGCTGCTCTGGCGCTCTGGTCCGCGCAGGCCATCAAAACGCAATACCTGAAGAATCCCGGCCCGTTGGTTCAGGCATGAGGAGATCGGGAAATGTCATTTACGCTTCTGAGATTGGCACTGCTTGTTTCGTGCTACGCGTTTGCTGCAAGTTTCTTCGTTTCGCCCGCTCACTGCGAACAATTGTCCTTCGGCCAAGTCGAGAGAGGACGCTATTTGGCCGCGGCTGGGGATTGCGAGGCTTGTCACACCGCGCCTGGGGGCAAGCCATTTGCAGGTGGCCGTGCCATTCCGACGCCGTTCGGCACGATCTACTCGGCCAACATCACGCCGGATCGAAAGACCGGAATAGGCAGCTGGTCCGATGATCAGTTCTATCGCGCGCTGCATCAGGGAATTGCCGCTGACGGAAGCTATCTCTACCCTGCCTTCCCATATCCCTGGTACACCAAGGTCACGCGCGAGGATTCTGACGCGCTCAAAGCCTTCTTGAGCTCGCTTGAGCCGGTAGCAAAGTCGCCGCCGCCTAACGAGCTTGCATGGCCGCTGGATGACCGCCTCGTCATGAAGGGCTGGAACGAACTGTTCTTCAGGGAAGGAACATTCCAGTCAAATGACCAGAAATCCCCCGAGTGGAATCGCGGTGCCTATCTGGTGCAGGGTTTTGGACATTGCGGCGCCTGCCACACCCCCACGAATGTTTTGGGCGCAGCAGAGAAGCAGTCCGCCTTGCGTGGCGGCAAACTGCAGGACTGGTTCGCCCCGAATTTGACGGCCGACCTCCGGTCGGGGTTGGGCAACTGGAGCATCGACGAGATCGTTACGTTCCTCAAGACAGGCCGGAACGACCGAACGGTTGCGTACGGCCCCATGTCCGAGGTGATCACCTTCTCGACCTCGAAGCTGAATGATGACGATCTCAAGGCGATCGCGACTTATCTCAAAGACGTTCCAGCAGCTGCCGAAGACAACAAAGCTGCTGAACCAGATCCCAAGAATATGGCCGCCGGCAAAGCACTGTACGTCGACAATTGTGCGGGATGCCACCAGGCTGATGGTCAGGGCGTGCCGGCGATGTTTCCGCGCCTTCAGGGAAGCAGCACCGTGCAGGACCGAGATCCGACCACCATCGCCCGGTTGATCTTGTATGGTGCGCACGCCGCGACCACTGACGCCCGGCCGACGCAGGTATCGATGCCGCCCTTCGATTGGAAGCTTTCGGACCAGCAGATTGCGGACCTCGCTACTTACGTGAGAAACGCCTGGGGCAATTCGGCGCCTCAAGTAACCGCGTCAAAGGTCGGAGATCTGCGTCGCTCGAGTCCCCAGGAGCTCAGCGGCCGATGAATGTTCTGCTTGCAAGGAGAATCGGCATGAAGTCTATGACCTGTTTCGGCATCTGCACTGCGGCGCTTCTGCTGACAACGGCGGCTTACGCCGCGCCAGACAAATCGAAGGAAACGCCGGGAATCGCGGCGTATCACGCCACGCAAGGCGCGTTCAAGCGTGACCGAAAGATTACCAGGCACATTCTCCGCACCGAGCGGCAAAAGCATGCGCGCGAAGACCGCCACACAACTTATTCCCGGTAGCAGCAGCTCAGGCTCTGCCTGTCGGCTTAGTACGCGAACCTGAGATCAAGCAGTCCGATCTGGCGGACCTCAAGCCGCGCACATCGGCCATCCTCAACGCTTATCGTCAGGCCGGACCAATCAAGAAGAAGCCCAGTCCAAACAGAATGTACACGCCGAGCAAAAGCAGGCCCTCGAACCAGGTCGTCTCGCCGTCGCGGGCGATGGCGTTGACGATGAATGCCGTGCTCGCGATTGCAAAAAGATAGAGAGGATTCCTGAACACCAGGCTCATCGGCTTTTCCATGAACGCCGACAGAAGGACCAAAATCGGCGCGACCACCAGCACAAGCTGGATCGCGGAGCCAATGCAGATATTCAAAGCAGCCGTCATGTTGTCGCGGTGAGCGAACCAACTCGCCGCGAAAATATCGGCACTTGTCCCAACGAGAGCCAGTACGATCACTCCAAGAAAAGTCGGCGAAATCCTCAGCGCTGTCGCCGTGTGGGTCAGCACCTCGGAGACGATCTCCGCTTCGACCGCGATAATGGCAGTACCACCAACGATGATCCCGATCGAGATTGCCAGCCCCCAGGCAGGACTGCCCTGGGTTTCCTCATCGGCGAAGGCATCACGATGAGTGATCAGCGTGTAACCGATGTTTCCTGCGTAGAGTAGAAGCACTACGATCGATGCGCCCAGGCTCAGCTCCTCATCGGTGAGGCGGATGTTGTGCAACTGATCCTGCCGACCCGTATAGTCGAACACTGCCGGCAGCAGCAGTGCGATGACTGACAAGATCAGGAGCGTCGATAGCAGTCCGGCCTTGGCTGGATTAAATGTCTGCCGCTGCCGCGAGAGACCGCCTATCAGGATCGCGATTCCCAAGCCCAAAAGGCTGGTGCCGATGATCGAGCCGGTAATCTGGGCCTGAACGACGGCCGTTTCACCGCTCGAAAGTATGAACAAGGCCAACACGAGCTCCGCGACGCTACCGAACGTCACCATGGTGAGGCCGCCGATGGTAGGTCCTGCGTACCTCGCGAGTTGCTCCGTGCCGCGGCGGATCCACTCCGCCAGGACAGCAATCGCCGCGGCGCTGGTGACGAATCGCAGCACTGGCGGCGCGTTCATGTAGGCGAGGCCGAACGAGAGGGGCGTCAAAGCCAGTAGGAGCAGGAGCACCGTTGGTGCTTCACCCCCCCTGTTTCCGGTGTTCATTCCCGCACTAGAAGTCATGCCGCGGCTTCTCACGTGAATTTTCTGCACCAAGTCCCTGGTCTGGACCAACATGCGCATTGCGCGCCTTCAGGGCGCTTGTCTCCAAAGCCGCATAGATCATCACGCTGATCGGTGCCGCGAAAATCACGCCCGCCACTCCGAAAAAGCTGCTGACCGCCAAGATGCTAAACAGGATCAGGGCCGGCGGAATGGCGATGAGCCGCCGTTGGATGATCGGGAGCAGCACGTTTCCCTCAATTTGCTGTATGGCAACGTAGGCCAGCGCGGTCCAAAGCAGTGGCGACCAGCCTTGCGCCGTGGCGACGAGCAGCGCAGGGACCGCCGCAATGAAGGGGCCTGCGTACGGGACGAATTCCGCGAGGGCGGCGATGACACCCAAAGCCAGCGGAGACGGCAAGCCGATCAACCAGACTGCCGCCGTCGTGAGCACGCCTACGAGCAGCATCTGGATGGCTTGACCGATGCTCCACATCTGAAGCGACTGAATGATGTGCTTGGCTGCGGCTTCGAGCGGGTTTGCCCATCTCAGCGGAAGCAGCTTGCGGACCTCGGTTCGATATACCGCTGGCTGAGCCGCCATATACGCGCCCATTGCGATCATGAGCACCAACGAGGCGAGCACGCTACTGCTCACGCTGACGATGTTGCCGACCCAACTTGTGAGTGAGAGCTGGCTTGCGTCCATGTGCTCCAGGAGCGCTGCCCCCCACCCGGAATGCTGCAATGCATTCGCGATCGTCTTGGCCGCGACATCGGCGCGCTTCAGCACGTCTTGCATCTCGCTCGACAGCGTCGTGCCGAACAGGTACGCGATTACGCCGAACGATCCGAATACAAGGAGCACCGTCAGGCCGACCGACGCCGGTCTTGGCACTCTGCACCAGCGCAGCGGACGGCACAGGAGGTCCAGGACGACCGAGAGGAGGATCGCGCCGACCGCCACCAGCAGCACCGAGCGAAGGTACCATAGCAGGAACGGAATGGTTGCGATCGCCACCGCGATCGCAACGCGTTTGGTGAACTCGCCCGTGTCCATTCAGCAGGTCCTCGGCATCGCGGCGGTCCAGCCAGCGTGCTTGAGGACGGAAGCGTCGCCGCAGCGGCCCGCCAGATCAGTCATGGGCACGGATGTCGGACACCATCGTAGCCGAGATAGGTGCCGGATGCAGGGTCATAGGATTTATACCGCTGCGCGCAGTAAGCACTGGCATCGGCTCTTGCTTCGCTGTTCGCAATCGCGCCCCCGATGAGAGCACCGGCGGCGAGACCGCCGATAACGGCGGCACCGGGCCCGTATTGTCGGTGCCAGTACGGCCGATCCCAGCCATGATGATGCCAATGCCGGTACTGCACCTGCTGAATCGATGCAGCCGCTGGCGCGATCGACACCGGCGCAATCGGTGCGGCGAGTAAGGTTGAGGTTGAGGCAAGGGTAATCGCGGCAGCAGTAGTGACGAAGAGAAAGGGAGTTCGCAAGCTCATGCATGCCTCCATGGTGGGTTGAGTACGGGTGCAACGGTCTTTCTTCAGCTTGCGTTCCGATGATGCTTTGCGGGATCAAGCGTCAGAGGGTCGCAGGTGCGCTGTTGCTCGCGGTCGCGCCAACATGCCGCGAGAGGAGCAGTCTCGGTCCGCTTCCGAGCAGACGGGCTCTCGAACCGACATCATGGAGGATCAGGGTGAAGCCTCGTCAGACGTATAGTCGGGCGCACGACCTCAGGGGGCGCTAAGGACGAGACAATGAACTGTCCGCAGAACTCCGACGGTTGACAGCTTAATGGGGATGCAGATACCTGCCCGTCGAAAAGCTCCGGCCTACGACGTTGGATGCGCCGCCACTAAGAACCTCCCACTGCGTAGTGCCGCCCTCGCGCCGAAAACGGACGTCGAACTGCAACTCTCCCAGCCGGAGATCCGTGACAGTAACGTCCGGCAGCCATTCGGGCAGTACCGGGTCAACGTGGAGCCTTTGCTCGGGGGCATTCGGCTGGATTCCCAGCATTGCTTGGAGGAACAAGAACGTCGATCCGGCCGCCCACGCCTGCGGAACGTTCGCGCCTAAATATTGCACGGGGAAACTGATCTCGTCGCGCTGCAGTCCCGCGTAGAGCTCCGGCATTTGATGCTGGGCGAAGTAGCTGCCCGCGCGGGTCACATCAAAGGCCACGCTCGCGGCTTCCGCCGCGAATCCGTAACGTCGGAATCCGATAGCGATGAGGCTGTTGTCGTGCGGCCAAACAGACCCGTTTTGGTAGGACAGGGGATTAAACGCCGGGTGCTCGGCTGAGAGTGTCCTTATGCCCCATCCGCTCCACATGTCCGGCGCCATGAGCCGCCGGACCACGCTTTGTGCACGATCGACAGGAACAATGCCCGACCAAAGGCAATGCCCCGGGTTTGACGCCACGCTGAGAACCTTACGCTTATCGCCATCCAGCGCGTAGGCGTAAAATCCGGAGGCTTCATCCCAAAAGGCCTCGTTAAAGCGATCGAACAGCGCCCGTGCCTTGACGCGCAAACACTGCGCGTCCTCCTTGCTTCCGAGTTCGTCGAATATCTCGGCCATCTTCTGCCAGGCGTCATAGACGTAGCCTTGCAGCTCACAAAGCGCCTTTGGCCCCTTGACGAGGGAGCCGTCCGCGTCGACAACGGCGTCCCCGGCGTCCTTCCATCCCTGGTTTTCGTAGCCTGCCGGAGAGCGCGTCTGATACTCTTGGAAGCCATCCCCGTCACGATCTCCATAGTCGTCGATCCAATCGAGACAACGTCGAGCGGTCGGAAGATGGCGCTCGAGCAGACCCCTGTCCCCGGTGCAGCGCCAAGCGCTATGCAATACGATCAGGTAAAGCACGGTAGCGTCCGCGCTGCCATAGTACGGGGCATGCGGCACGACGTTAAAGTGTGCCAGTTCGCCGAAGCGCAATTCGTGTAGAATCTTGCCCGGCTCTGCGTCACGAAAATCATCGCGTGTTGTGGCCTGACGCGCACCCAAAATTTCAAGCGCTCCTCGCGCAAAATCCGGGTAGACGAGAGCATTCTGCAGTGACGCAATAAGGCTGTCTCGGCCGAACAAGGCGACGAACCAAGGCACCCCGGCAGCCGGAATAAAGTCGAGGTGGTTCGTTCTTTCAATTGGCAGCCGAAGCGACGCCACGTCTTTGATCGCCTGGTCGAATAGCCGGCGGAATTCCTCGTTGCTGGTTTGGACCTTTAAAACGGTTTTTTCCCAGTTCTCAAGCCGCTGGCCGACCTTCGATTGCCGGATATCCGCGATGCATTGATCGGGTGCCTTCGCGCGGGCCTTACCGTCCCCCAACTCGTAAAGGAGACAAGCATGCCATTCTTGGCGAGGCTCCATTCGCAACTCGAAGCTAATCCACCCGTTCGCATAGACAGGTTCAGAATTACTTCGCCCAATCACCACCCGAAGTTCGCGACAGAAATCTTTCTCGCGATAGATGCTCCTCAGTGCTGATGGGCTCTTCGACCATTCAGTCGTTATGCGGCCCCGTCGAACGATATTTCCGGATTTGACTTCGAACAGGTCGGCGAAGTCGCTCTCAATCTTGATTTCCAGGTTGAAACGGACCGGCTCCGATCCGTGGTTCACGACGTCAATGTCCTCGTGCACCCCGCCATCGATCGACCGGCTGACCCCCAGTTGGAGCGTGTTTGGTGTGATCGTCCCTTGCTCTGTGGCAATGGCTGGATTGGTCAAAAATATGCGCGACGCGTAATAGAAAAGATTGCCGCTGTTAAGTAGCCGCCACGGCGTCCCGTTTGCGCAGATTGTCCAACTGCTGATCAGCCGCGTATCGAAGAAATAAAGCCCCTTGTTGGATGGGAATGGGATTTGTCCGTCGGGATCAGTAAGCAGAACACTGTGTCCCTGATTAATAGCAATTTGAGGTGGCCCTACCTTGATCTCATGCATCAGATGTTTCGCTCCGCTACTGCATGCGGCGTTTCGTCGACGATCTCATCGGGCCCAGGGGGCTTGGTCTCGGAAAGGAATACCCAGATGAGCGCTGTCGCCGCAGTCGCAATCACGGCGATCACAAGGAACCCGGTCCAGGAGCCAAATCCCTGGAAGAAATAACCAGTTGACACAGTACTGGCCGATGCGGCCAATCCGCTCATTGCTCCGATGATACCCTGAGCGAGGTTGAACCGTCCGCTTCCCACCGTGAGATCGGCTATGACGACGATCATGAGAACGCCGATGACGGCGCCAGTGACGCCACTCAGCACTTGGGCAATAATGAGGAACGGCAACGCCGTCGTAGACGCAAGCAGGCCAGCACGAACGGGTTCAAGTGCAAAACCGATGAGCAGAAGCTGCCGGCGCCCTCTCTTTTCGGAGTGATACCCTATCCAGGGAGAGATGGTCGCCACCACAATCTGCGGAACGATAACGAGAAGGGAAATCGATACGGATCCTTGTCCGGCTCTCGCGATATTTTCGCCGATGAGCGGCAGTGTTGAGGCGTCCGCCAGCTGGAATAGCGTTATTGCGGCCGCGAAGAGGACGAGCGGCCGATTTTTGGCAAGGTCCAGTACGCGACCGACGTTCTTAGCTTGCTGATTTATCGCTGCATTGCGGGCCCGCGCGTAGTCGATTTCATTTGGCCGTATGAAACTGAGCGAGATCAGCGCGGGAACGCATAGCGTTGCCGCGGCCAGGAACATCGCGCCTGGCCAATAATAGGCGCCCGCCAGTCCCATCAAAACGGCAGTGACGGCGTGCCCTCCCGCAGCGAATCGATAATTTCGGCCGGTGCGCAGCGACATCGCTCGGCGGCCCACCAAACCGAGACTGATTGCTCCAATGGCGGGCGTGATCATTCCGGCAGTAACCCCGTGCAACACCTCGGCGCAGAGGATCGGCGCGAACGAGTGCGACAGGGCAAGGATCAGCGCTGCCGCGCCGATCGCAATTATCCCAATCGCGACCAGTCCACGTTTCCATGTCAGAACGTCGCACAGGGCGCCCCCCGGGATCTGGCTCAATACCCCTGCAAGTCCGCCGACGGTGAGCGCCAACCCGGTGCTTCCTTCGGACCAGCCGTTCCGCGCGAGATAGAAGGCGACGTAGGTACCGAAGCCGGTCTGTACGTCGGCAATAAAGAAGTTCATCCAGTCGAGACCCCACCGACTTTGACGGGAGGATGCCTCATGAAGCGAGTTGCTGGCCGCGCGATAGCCGGCGACTGCCTCTCGAAGGTTGGTTCGGGCGCTCATTGGGAAGCGGCTCAGGCAATGTGCTACTGCACATTCAAGCCGATCTGACCGATGAGGTTCCTTGAGGCTCGGGTCGGGATCTTTTTGCCGAAACCGCACTACCCGCATCGCGGGGCTAAACGATCCCTCCAGGTCGTTGGAAGCGCAACGCGAGCTGCCGCTTTTTAATGACGCCGGTACGGCGGTCACAGAAGCGGGATCGCCGTCCCTTCGAACAGGAAAGATCAGGGCGATGGTTGAAGTAGGTAATGACGCTTCAATCTGTAGCTCGTCTTCCGTTCGGCTTCTTGTAGTACTTCAATGTTGGCATTCTTGTCGCGGTAGCTGCTGTAACCCGCAATCAGAAGTGTTGATGCGGTAATCGAGTCTCGGCGTAGTTCGCGGTGACGCACGAGTTTGCGTATGAAGTGGCGCTGTTGGTCGCCGGGTCGCGCCAGGAATGCCAGACGCGATCTCGGTCCGCTACCGTACAAAAACAGGTTAGCCTCAGGCCGGATTGCGTGGCCGCCGAAGCTAAATAACCTGTAACGCTGCAACGTTCGCGAACATTCCACGTTGGATTCGTCTGAGCCGTTCGCGGCGCCATCACCGAGATCAATCCAATGAACATCAGCGAATTCGTTTGGCATCGGCTTTCCGAATGGGGCTTGAAGCGCGTCTATGGCTATCCCGGGGACGGCGTCGGCGGGCTGGACGTGGCGCTCGATCGGGCCAAGGACTCGATGGAGTACGTTCAGGTCCGACACGAGGAGATGGCCGCGTTTATGGCCTCGGCGCACGCGAAGTTCACGGGTCAAGTGGGGCTCTGCTACGCCACGTCGGGACCGGGGGCGATCCACCTGTTGAATGGTCTGTATGATGCGAAAATGGATCATGTCCCGGTGGTCGCTTTGGTGGGACAGCAGGCGCGAAGCGCGATCGGCGCGAGCTATCAGCAGGAGGTCGATCTCCAAACACTATTCCAGGACGTCACGGAGTACGTCGCGCAAGCGAGTGTCCCCGAGCAGGTGCGCCACCTGATCGATCGGGCGGTTCGGATCGCGCACTTTAGACGCGCCGTTGCGTGCGTAATCTTGCCGAAGGACGTGCAGGAGCTCGAATACGTCGATCCGCCGCTCGCGCATGGCGCGACCCACACCGGGGTCGGCTATGCCGGCCCGGCCACGCTGCCGAACCAGGCCTTGCTACGTTCCGCCGCGGACGTGCTCAACAGCGGGGACAAGGTCGCCATCCTGGTCGGCGCAGGCGCACTCGAAGCTACGGATGAAGTCATCGCCGTCGCGGAGCGCCTTCAGGCGGGTGTTGCGAAGGCGCTGCTCGGAAAGGCTGCGTTGCCGGACGATTTGCCATTCGTGACCGGTTCTATCGGGTTGCTCGGAACCAAGCCGAGCTGGGATCTGATGAAGAACTGCGACACGTTCCTCATGGTGGGTTCCGCATTCCCATACAGCGAGTTCTTGCCAGAGCCGGGAGACGCGCGTGGGGTGCAAATCGACATCGACGGGTCGCGGCTCAGCCTGCGGTATCCAATGGAGGTCAATATTGTTGGCGACAGCGCGGCAACATTGAACGCGCTGCTCCCACTTCTTCAGCAAAAGCAGGACTCGGCCTGGCGCCGGGACATCGAAAGCGGCGTGCGCGAATGGTGGGGCACGCTGGAACGACGTGCTATGGACACTGCCGATCCGCTCAACCCACAGCGCGTGTTCTGGGAGTTGTCACCGCGACTTCCGGATAATGCGATCATCACGGCCGACTCCGGATCCGTCGCGAACTGGTATGCCCGGGATCTGAAGATCCGCCGCGGCATGAAAGCCTCACTCTCGGGCGGGTTGGCTTCACTTGGCGCGGGCACACCTTACGCGCTCGCGGCCAAGATGGCTTATCCGGAGCGGACCGTCATCGCGTGCATGGGGGATGGTGCCATGCAGATGAACGGGCTTAACGTGCTGATCACCATCTCCAAATACTGGAAGCAATGGTCGAACCCACGCGTCATCGTTCTCGTCCTGAACAATCGCGATCTCAACCAGGTCACGTGGGAAGAGCGCATCCAGCTCGGCTCCGGCAAGACGGAATCCACACAGAGCATCCCGGATTTTCCATATCATCGCTACGCCGAGCTGCTGGGTTTGAAGGGAATTTTCGTCGACAATCCGGACAGGGTTGGAGCCGCCTGGGATCAAGCCCTCGCGGCCGACCGGCCCGTGGTGCTGGAGGCCTACACCGACCCGAACGTGCCGCCCTTGCCACCGCACATCACGCTCAAGGACGCGAAGAACTTCATCAGCATGATTCCGTCCGAACCTGAGCTCGGGAGCGTGCTCAAGAACAGCGCAAAGGAGCTGCTGACCAGTCTCGTGCCCGGGAAGGACTAGATGAAGCCTGACCCTTCCATCGACCGCCTGCGCGCGCGAGCGTTTGCCATTTCGACCGATCGGCCGGAAGCGGATGGGACGTTCGGCTGGGATTCGACGACTCTTGTCGTCGTCGAGGCGTGGGCCGGCAACAAGAAAGGCCTCGGCTACACCTATTCGAGCGCATCCATTGCCCGCCTGATCGAAGCCGAATTGTATCCATCCATCAAAGGTCAGGATGCCATGTCTCCGCAGAGCTCGTGGGCATCCATGCAGCGCGCCGTGCGCAACCTGGGTCGAGAAGGACTCGCAGCGACCGCTATTTCGGCGGTCGACGCGGCGCTTTATGACCTCAAGGCCCGGCTCCTGGACATGCCGTTGGTCGGCGTGCTGGGCAGCTACCGGCTTGGCGTCCCGATCTACGGGAGCGGAGGCTTCACCTCTTACTCCGATGATGAACTTCAAGAGCAGCTTGGAGCGTGGGTTGCCGAACAGGGGTGCGCCTACGTCAAAATGAAGGTCGGCTCGCAGCCAAAACGCGACCCGGAGCGTGTGAGGCTCGCCAAGCAGGCGATCGGTGAACGCGCGAGCCTCTTTGTCGATGCAAATGGCGCGTATACACCCAAGCAAGCGCTCGAGCTTGCGAACGCCTTTGTCCAGGAAAGCGTGAGCTGGTTCGAGGAGCCCGTCTCCTCAGATGATCTCGACGGTTTGCAAGCGGTTCGCGCGCGCGTCCCGCCCGGAATGGATGTCGCGGCAGGTGAATACGCCTACACGGCGGATTACGTGCGGAGAATGCTCGCCGCGGGCGCGGTCGACGTGCAGCAAGCGGATATGACGCGCTGTGGCGGGATCACCGGTTTCCTCCAGATCGCTGCCCTGTGTGACGCATTTCACGTCGATTTGTCCGCCCATTGTGCGCCTTCGTTGCATCTGCACCCGGCTTGCGCTGCGCAGCGCCTGCGCCACCTGGAATGGTTTCATGATCACGTCCGGATCGAGCACATGCTGTTCGACGGCGCTCCCGTCCCGAAGAACGGCGTCATCCATCCCGATCTGTCGCAACCGGGAAACGGGCTGGTCTTCAAAGAAGCGGATGCCGCCCCCTATGCCATTTGAGTACACCACATGACACGAACAACGCGCTCTGCTTGCCAGTATGCCGCAGATTTTTCCCGTTCGCTGGCCGACAGGTCGGCCGGCCCGACGGGATCGGTCGTTCTCTGGCGACCAAAGAAGTCGACGCAGAAGAAGTCCGTAGTGGCGGCGCGCCGATTGAACCGGGCGGCCGGCGGCTTGGCAGCCTCGGTGCTTGCGGATAGTGCGATCGAGCACTACCGCGGCTCGTTCAAGAACAAGGCCATGTTCGCGCCGCTCGTCGTATCGGCGGTGACGCTTGCGATGAGTGCCCACGGGACTGCGGACACGCGTCCGGTCGCTCACGGAGCGCGCGATACAACTTATCTGTTGGCTGCCGCGACCGGTCTGATTGGAACCGGCTTTCATTTGTACAACGTGACCAAGAAGGTCGGTGGGTTCAGCTGGCAGAACCTGTTTTATGGCGCGCCTGTCGGCGCGCCTATGGCGATCCTGCTCTCTGGCCTTTTGGGATATTGCTCGGAGCGCGTGCGCGAGAGCAAGTCACAAACAAGGCCCCAGGTCCTCTCGCTTCCAGCCGGTCGGACCATCGCGGCGGTGACCGCGGCTGGGTTGCTGGGGACCACGGGGGAAGTGGGATTGCTGCATTTCCGCGGGGCATTCCACAATCCGGTCATGGCCATTCCAGTCACCCTGCCGCCGATCGGAGCCGGGTTGCTTCTGGCGGCGTCAGCCGGGGCACGGCACCCGCAGCGGCTCGCGCGCTGGTGGATGCGACTGCTTGTAGGGATGGGCTTGGCAGGGGTCGGTTTTCACGCCTACGGCGTATCCCGGAATATGGGGGGCTGGCGCAATTGGAGCCAAAATCTCCTCAGCGGGCCGCCGCTGCCGGCGCCGCCGAGCTTTGCCGGGCTCGCCCTTGCAGGTCTTGCAGCGCTCGAGCTGATGAGGGAGTACCCCTGATGCATGACAGGACGCGCCCTGTTAGCTCAAGCGAGCCTTATCCCGACTATGACGTTCTGAAGAAGTGGAGCGGACCATCATGGAATGACAAGACCCGGGCGGTCGTGGCGCGCCGTTTGGCGATCGCACCGGAGCCGCGGTTCTTCACAGTCCCCGAGTTCGAGACAGTTTCGGCAATCGCCGCCCGTATCCTCCCGCAGCCGGCCAATCGGTCGAAAGTTCCGGTTGCGGCGCTCCTCGACAGCAAACTGCATCAAGGTACTCGCGACGGCTATCGCGTTGCCGGAATGCCGCGAGACGGAGAGGCATGGCGGCAGGGGCTAAAGGCCATCGACGCCGAAGCGCAACTGGCCTACCAGCGACGCTTCGCCGAGATCACCGAAGCGGAGCAGGATGAACTGCTCCGTCAGGCTGAAGCTGGTGCGCTCACCGCTTCGGAGTGGGGCACGATGCGCTCTGCGGACTTTTTCAAACGCAGATTGTTGCGCGACATCGTGCTTGCGTACTACGCCCACCCGACTGCGTGGAGCGAGATCGGCTGGGGTGGACCGGCAAGTCCCCGCGGCTATGTGCGTCTTGATTTCAACGAGCGCGATCCCTGGGAGGCAGCTGAAGCAAAGCCGGGCGCTGAGGACAAGGCAGCGAGGATCAATCGCCATGTCCGATGACCCCCTGCAAAGTCCGCGCGCCCGGGACGGCCACGCGCCGGATGTTTTCCGACCCGGCGGTTGGGTGCCGATGAAGCAGTACCGCGAGGACGAGGTTGTAGACTTCGCCATCGTGGGAACCGGGGCGGGCGGCGGCACGCTCGCGTGCAAGCTTGCCGAATATGGCTTCTCAGTCGTTGCGTTCGATGCCGGGCCATATTTTCGGCCGCTCGAAGACTTTGCTTCCGATGAATCCGAGCAAACCAAACTCTACTGGACCGACGATCGCATCGTGGACGGGGAAAATCCGCTGCAGCTGGGCAGCAATAACTGTGGCAAGGCCGTCGGAGGCTCGACCGTGCATTTTGCCATGGTGTCGCTTCGCTTCCGCCCCGAGTGGTTCAAGGCGCGCACGCTGCTTGGCTATGGGGCCGACTGGCCGTTGGATTGGCGCGAGATGTGGGACTATTACACCGAGGTCGAGCAGGCACTGAAAATATCCGGACCGATCAACTATCCCTGGGGCCCGCCGCGACCGCGGTACCCCTATCGAGCCCATCCGCTCAACGCGGCTGCGCGTGCACTCGCCAAGGGTTGCGACGCGATGGGGATCAAGTGGACCGAAACACCGCTTGCCACTCTTTCCGCTCCCCGAGGTCTGGCGCACCCTTGCGTCTATCGCGGCTTCTGCGTCACAGGATGTTCGACGAACGCGAAGCAGAGCGCGCTCGTGACGTGGATTCCACGGGCGCTCGCTGCAGGCGCCGAAATCAGGGACCTTGCCATGGTCGGCCGTGTCGAGGTGAGCCGGACCGGTCTCGCCTCGGGCCTGCACTACCATCGCGACGGCGCCTGGCATTTTCAGCGTGCGCACAACGTCGTTGTCGCCGGGTATGCGATCGAAACGCCAAGGCTCTTGTTCAATTCCGCGACGGACAGATTCCCGGAGGGGCTTGCCAACAGCTCGGGTCTGCTCGGCAAGAACCTGATGGCGCAGTCCAATCAGGCCGTGTGGGGCGTAATGGATGACGAAATCCGATCGTACAAGGGGCCGCCTTCGCTCGCGATCACCGAGCACTGGAATTATGAGGATGCGGGCAAGGATTTCTTTGGCGGTTACGCCTACATGAGCCAAGGGCCACTGCCGCAACTCTGGGCGAATACGCAGGCGAGCGCGCACGGCCTGTGGGGGGCCAGGCTCGTGGAGGAAATGAAGAACTACAACCACGTCGTTGGCCTGAAGATCGTCGGTGAAATGCTGCCCCAGGAAAGAAACTGCGTCAGCTTGACCGAGGAGGTCGATCAATACGGGTTGCGAATTCCGCGCGTGACCTATTCATGGTGCGAAAACGACAAGCGCTTGATCGATCATTCGCTCAAGTTCATGAGCCAGGCCCTTCGAGCTGTCGATGCCAAGGACATCTGGGTCCAGAAGGATGATACCTGCCATCTCAATGGCACTGCTCGCATGGGCACCGATCCCGCAAGCAGTGTCGTGAACGCGGATTGCCGCAGCTGGGATATCCCAAATTTGTGGATCTGCGACGGCTCTGTTTTTCCGACCGTCGGGGGAGCCAATCCGTCCCTAACCATCCAAGCGATCGCGTGCCGTACCGCCGATCGTATTCGCGCCCTCGCCCGTCAAGGAGAGATCACGATGTGATCAGCGAGAATGTCTAACGAGAAATAGGTGAATTCGATGCAGCACAAGATTCTCAACAAGAGCGCAGGTCAGCGAACCTTTGCGGTGGTGCTTGAGACGGGTGAAGAAGCAATGGATTGCTTGGCTTCACTGGCCAAGGAGCAACGGATCTCAGCGGCACAAATGACGGGGATCGGCGCCTTCAGCGAGGTTGTTCTGAAATACTTCGATTGGGAAAAGAAGGAGTATTTGAATAATGCCGTCCACGAACAGGTCGAGGTGGCGTCTCTGATGGGTGACGTCGCTCTGGGACCCTCAGGCGAGCCGTCGATCCACGTTCATTTGGTGGTCGGCAAGCGCGACGGGGTGGCGCTTGCCGGGCACTTGGGATCCGGTGTGGTGCGCCCAACGCTAGAGGTCATCATTACGGAAAGCCCGGCCCATTTGCGCAAGAGAAGGGATCCTCAAAGCGGGTTGGCGCTGATCAGGTTGGAGGATTGACATGCGAGAGCTCGGCTGCACCGTTTGGGCGATTCCGGAGGGATATATTCCCAGCGGTAGCGTCAGCGACGCCCATGATCTTGTCTCGCACGAAGCAGCTTGCTTCCTGAACACGGGAGACCGCGACGCCGAGATCAAGATCACGTTGTTCTTCGAAAATCGCGACCCTGTCGGCCCCTACCTCGTCACCGTACCTGCCAGGCGAACGCTGCACATGCGCTTCAATGACCTTACCGACCCCGCGCCGGTGCCACGTGACACCAGCTACGCCTCGCTCATCGAGGCGAGTGCACCGATTGTGGTTCAGCATACAAGGCTCGATTCGCGACAGCCGGCAATGGCGTTGCTGACCACCATTGCCTTTCCGGCGAACTAGCAAGGCGTGCATCCGCTCAGTCGCTATCAACATCAGGAGCCAAGCCGTGAATCATCTGCCGGTCAAGCCAAGTCAGGTGGTCGTCATCACCGGTGCGTCTGCAGGCGTCGGCCGTGCGGCGGCCCATAGGTTCGCGCGGGCGGGTTTCTCGATGGGGCTCATTGCGCGCGATGGAACAGCTCTCCAGGAAGTTCGGGACGAGGTGGAAAAGCTGGGAGGCCGAGCCATCGTTCTGCCTCTCGATGTCGCGGATGCCGACGCGGTATTTGCGGCCGCTGACCGCGTGGCAGCAACCTTCGGACACATCGATGTGTGGGTGAACGATGCCATGGTGACGGTGTTTTCGCCGGTGTGGAAGATGACACCAGATGAATTCCGCCGCGTCACCGAGGTTACCTATCTCGGATTCGTACACGGCACCATGGCCGCACTCCGCCACATGCGACCGACAAATCGAGGATCAATCATCCAGATCGGCTCGGCACTGGCGTATCGCGGCATTCCTCTGCAGTCGGCCTATTGCGGAGCCAAGCACGCCATCAGGGGCTTCACCGATTCGCTGCGTGCCGAGCTCATCAACGAGCGAAGCGGGATCAACTTGACCATGTTGCAGTTGCCGGCCGTAAACACCCCCCAATTTGACTGGGCAAGGGCGCATATGCGCCGTGCGCCGCGGCCGGTTGCGCCGGTCGTCGAGCCGGAAGTGATAGCGGGCGTTGTCTTCAAGGCGGCGCTCAAGCCGGCGCGGGAATATTGGATTGGCTTGAGCACGCTCAAGGTCATCCTCGCCAATATGGTCATGCCGAGCTTCATGGACTGGTATCTCGCGAAGGTTTGCATTGGAGGCCAGCAGACAAACAACCCGATCGGACCCGATCGCATCGACAATCTTTACAAGCCAGCACATTCTCTGCACCGAACGCGAGGTAGCTTCAGCGCGGAATCAAGAAATGCAGCTGTTGTCGTCCCCGGCACTGTCGGTCGGTTGCTTCCTTATGCTGCCACTCTGATCGGGGCAGGCGCGCTCGGAGCGCTTTTCGTGTTCAAGCGGGCACGGCGCCATTGAGAGCAGCTCCATCGCGGCCGACCGGGCCGATGATCTGCCCGCCGCCCATCGACCGTAGTCCGTCGGTATCTCCGCAAAAGCGCCGGCGGATCATTCTCGCCGACGTCATCCAGTCGTCTCGGCCCGCCGCAAGCGCTTGGTGAGCGCGCAAGGGCGGTCGCGCGCATACAGAAGATCGCGAAAGCGAGAGAGGCAAAACGGATTGCCGGCAGGCCTGATTTGCACCCCGTAAGGGAACCGACGTCGGTCCTCCACACTTGGATGTTGTGGTAGCTTCCATGTCCCGAATCGAGGATTACGCGCTCATCGGCGATTGCGAGACGGCCGCCCTGGTCGGGCTGGACGGTTCGATCGACTGGCTGTGCCTGCCGCGCTTCGATTCGGACAGCGTATTCGCCAAGCTCCTCGGGGACGATGACAACGGCCGTTGGCTGATCCGACCGGAGGAACAGCATTCGGCCTCTCGCCACTACCGGCCCGGAACGTTAATCCTCGAGACCACGTTCAAGACCGATAACGGTTGCGTGCGGCTGACCGATTTCATGCCGCCGAAGGTGAACGGTTCGAAAATCGTCCGGATCGTGGAAGGGCTCGCAGGGACAATCCGGATGTGCACGGAACTGGTCGTGCGCTTCGACTACGGGGTGACGGTGCCCTGGACAAGCCGTCTCGATGACGGCGCGCTGAGCGCCGTCGCCGGTGCTCACATGCTGGTGCTCAGGACCGGCGCTGCTTTGCGCGGCGGATCCGAGAAAACCGTGGGCTCCTTTTCTGTCGAGGCGGGCCAGCAGCTGACATTCGTGCTGTCGTACCAGCCATCGTACCTCCCGGTGGAGGCGCCGATTGATCCAGAAGAAGCCCTCCGAGAGACCGACCGCTTCTGGCGTGATTGGTCCGGTCGCTGCAATCAGGCAGGCCCCTATTCCGATGCCGTTGTCCGATCGCTCGTCACGCTGAAGGCCCTGACGTTCAGGCCGTCGGGCGGGATCGTAGCGGCGGTGACGACCTCGCTTCCGGAGCAGATCGGTGGATCGAGAAATTGGGACTACCGCTTCTGCTGGGTTCGCGATGCCACCCTGACGCTCCTGGCTCTTATGGGCGCCGGCTACTACGACGAGGCGCGCCGTTGGCGGGACTGGCTGTTGCGCGCGGTCGCGGGCGACCCGACGCAGCTTCAGATCATGTACGGAGTGACGGGCGAGCGCCGCCTCACCGAATGGGAGGTGCCATGGCTCGCCGGATACGAAGGATCGAAGCCCGTCCGCATCGGCAACGCGGCGCATGCGCAGCTTCAGCTTGACGTCTATGGCGAGTTGATGGACGCGCTTCACCAGGCCCGTTGCGGGGGACTACCCGAGAACGAGCGAGCTTGGGACATTCAATGTGCACTGCTGCACCATCTCAAATCGATTTGGACCGAACCGGACGAAGGGATCTGGGAGGTTCGGGGCGGGCGCCGGCATTTCACATATTCCAAGGTGATGGCTTGGGTCGCCTTCGACCGCGCGATCAAGAGCGCCGACGAGTTCGGAATGGCAGGCCCTGTCGATGAATGGAAGGAACTCCGCGCCGAGATCCACGATGATGTCTGCAGGCGCGGCTACGATCCTAAGCGGCAGTCCTTCGTCCAAGTCTACGGAGAGCCCCCACTCGACGCAAGCCTGCTGCTGATCCCGGCGGTCGGCTTTCTTCCGCCCGAAGATCCCCGCGTGACCTCCACAATCTGCGCCATCGAGCAGGACCTTCTGACTGACGGCTTCGTCCGCCGCTACGACACGGGCTCAGCCGATGATGGGCTGCCTCCAGGCGAGGGCATGTTTCTCGCTTGCAGCTTCTGGCTCGCCGATGCCTATCAGATGGTCGGCCGAGATGCCGACGCGGTGAAGCTGTTTGAGCGTCTCGTGGGTCTTTGCAACGATGTCGGCCTGCTTTCCGAGGAATACGACGTGTCGCGTCGTCGATTGGTGGGAAATTTCCCGCAGGCGTTCTCGCATATCGCCCTGGTGAACACAGCGCACAATCTGACGCACGCCGAGAAACCATTCGAACAACGCGGCGGCAGCACCAGCCGCGGCTGTCGACGAAGCTGAATGGCCGCGAGGGAGGAACGCATGAATGAGGCAGCAGCCCCGGCCTCCACGCCAACAGCGATCGCTCCCGAGCATCCGGCCAGCCGCTTCCCGGTCGTGCTCGAACGCCAGCCGGCGCTGGTCACCGGAGCGAACTCCGGAATCGGAAAGGCGGTCGCGCTCGGACTAGCGGCAAGCGGTGCCGACGTGGTGGTCAACTACCTCGTCGATCCCGCAGCAGCGGAAGAGGTCGCCCACACGATCGAGGCCTCCGGTCGGCGGGCGATGTCGATCAAGGCGGACGTGAGCGACGAGGAGCAAGTGAAGTCGATGTTCGCACAGGCCATCGACCATTTCGGAACGTTGCACATCCTGGTGAACAATGCTGGACTGCAGCGTGACGCTGCTTTTGATCGCCTGACGCTCGATCAGTGGAACAAGGTGATCGGCGTGAACCTCACAGGCCAATTCCTCTGCGCCCGGGAGGCCGTCCGGGAATTCATGAGGCGCGGGGTAGTCGGCGAGATCTCGGCCGCCGCCGGCAAGCTCGTCTTCATGAGCTCGGTCCACCAGGAGATCCCCTGGGCGGGTCACGTCAACTACGCTTCTTCCAAGGGCGGCGTGATGCAGTTGATGCGAAGCATCGCCCAGGAAGTCGCCCCCTTGGCGATCCGCGCCAACGGCGTAGCGCCGGGCGCCATTCGCACGCCCATCAATCGTCCCGCATGGGAGACCCCGGAGGACTACGAACGGTTGATGTCCTTGGTGCCGTACAAGCGCATCGGAGAGCCGGAGGACATCGCGCAGGCGGTGGCCTGGCTCGCTTCGGATGCAGCCGACTACGTGACCGGCACCACGCTCTTCGTAGACGGAGGAATGAGCCTCTACCCGGGATTCGCGAGCGGCGGCTGATACGTGCCGAGTGCAGTCGGGGGAGCCTTTAGGCGGCTAGGGAGGGCGGCATGCAGCAAAACCGTCCGGAAAGCGAGCGGCACGCCAACCGGACTGCTCGCATCCGTTGCAAACAAGGCATCGCAGCGGGCCGGGCGCGCTTCCACCTTTTTCCTGGCTTGCGCGGTGGTCCTCACCGTGCCCGACCTCTGTTCCACTTCTCCGACACTTGGCAGCTCGTCATCAACACCGGCACGACCATCGTGACGTTGTCGATGGCCTTCCTGATCCAGAAGTGGCAGAACCGGGACAGCGCGGTGCGCCAAACCGGTGTGGGACAGGAAGGTTGGGATTCAGCCTCCGGCGTTGAGATGTTCGCCGCAGCCATGGTTATTTGACGGCCCCCCCGGTGATGCCGGAAATGAAGCGATCCAGGAACAGATTGTATGCGATAGCCACCGGGGCAGCGGCGATCAAGGCGCCAGCCATAATCTCGCCCCAGAAAAACACATCGCCACGGATCAGATCGGTCGATACGCCTAGGGTGATCGGCTTCTGGTCGGACGATGAGATGAAGGTCAGTGCATAGACGAACTCCTGCAGGGTCAGGGTGAAAGTGAAGATCACCACGGTCAGGATAGCCGGCACAGACAGCGGAACGGCCATCTTGATGAACGCGCCGAACACGCTGCAGCCGTCGACGATCGCTGCTTCCTCGATCTCGACCGGCAGTGCCTTGAAGAATCCCATCAGTAGCCATGAGCAGAACGGGATCGTGAACGTCGGATAGACCAGCACCAATGACCACATCGAATTTTGCAGGCCGAGTTCGGCGATGATTCGGGATAGCGGCAGAAACAGCAAGGTTGGCGGTACGAGATACGTCAGGAAGATCGCGATGCCGAACGTCTCTCCCCTTCGACTCGTCATGCGGGCGAGGGCATAACCCGCGGGCACCGCAGTGACGAGAGTGATCATGACGACACAGACGCCGATGAGCAGCGAGTTTAACAACCAACGTGCGAACAACGTCTCCTTGAAGAGGTACATCACATGATCGAGCGTCGGTCGTTGATTGAACCAGAACGGGTTATTGCTGAGGTTGTAGAGGTCACTGTTCGGTTTGAATGCGGTGATCAGCATCCAGTAGAACGGGAACGCTGCAAGGATTACGAAAAATGCCAATGCGGTAAAGAACGCGACCTGACCTAGCGAGCGGGAAATCGCGGGGCGCATTTCAGATCTCCCGGCGACGAATGAAGCGAAGCATAAAAACGACAACGATCAGGAGCACCGGCAACATAAACAGAGAGATGGCCGCGCCATGCGAAATGTCGCCTGAGACGATGCCCGTCTGGAAGCCCGCAAAACCCAGCACCGAAGTCGCTCCGACTGGGCCGCCTTGGGTCAGTAGAAAAACGATCGACAGGTCGGTAAACGTGAACACGATGCCGAAAATCAGGCCAATCGCGACGATAGGCAGAATCATCGGCAGGATAATCTGGTAGTTACGGCGCCAAAAGCCGGCGCCGTCGATCGTCGCGGCATCGAGCACATCCTGCGGAACCGCGGTGATGCCGGCGAGGAAGATCACGATGGCAAATGGAAAAAAACGCCAAGCATTAATGATGATCACGCATAACATCGCCAGATGAGGATCGCCAAGCCAGTTCGGCGCGTTTGCGCGGTCGACGAGCCCCATAGCAATCAACGTCCAGGTGATGACGCTGTAGAGCGAATCGAACATCCAACGCCAGGCGATGGTCGCGAGCGCAACCGGCACCGCGAAGGGCAGGATGATCAGCGCCCGCACAAGTTTTCGTCCGGGGAATGGCCGCAGCAACAGGAAGGCGCCGAACTTTCCGAGCACCAACCCGAGCAGTTGGGATCCGAAGGTGAAGATGAACGTATTGACCAATGTATGGGTGAAGGTAGGGTCTTGGATGATCTGCTCAAAGTTCGCCAGCCCGACAAAGCGCCAGGTCGGATTGTAGATGGTGTAAGCGCTGACCGAGTAATAGATTGCCAGCAGCAGCGGCAATCCAACCAGCAAAAGAACATAGAGGATCGCCGGTGCGATCAGGACCACTTCGAGCAGATCGCGTCGGTCCAGCAGGAATCGAAGCCGGGAGGCTGGTCTGGGGATTGTTTCAGTGATGACGGCCATGGAGGAAAGTCCGTTCAATGGGGAGTGATTCGGTTGCCGTTGCCATTGAAGTACCGAAGCGAGTTCCTGTTCACTGCGAATGCGTGCCACTCGCCGGTGCGGATACTTGCCTCGGCGACGTGGGCGCCGGGCAGCTTGGCGGTGATCGGCTGCCCCGAATCGAAGCCTTCCATCACCCCGTAGACGATCCGCTCCGAGCCGAGATATTCTGAGCGATCCACCCGGAACGAAAATTCGGCCGCACTTTCATCTTCGACCATCGCCCTCGGCAGGAAGTTTTCAGGACGGAAACCTAGATACCCGCCGCCCTTACGAGTCACGATGTTCATGGGCGGCGCGCCGACAAAGGTCGCGACGAAGAGATCGGCGGGATCGTTATAGATCTCTACCGGTGTTCCCACTTGGCGAATCTTCCCCTTATCAATGACGGCGATGCGGTCGCCCATCCCCATTGCCTCGACCTGGTCATGTGTCACATAGATTGTGGTGAGCCCGACGCGTTGCTGAAATTGTCTGATCTCCTGGCGGGCCGATGTGCGCAACTTGGCATCCAGGTTGGAAAGCGGTTCGTCGAGCAGCAGCGCGGTCGGTTCTCGGACGAGAGCGCGCGCCAAAGCAACGCGCTGACGCTCCCCGCCAGACAGTTGGCGCGGCCGTCGCTCGAGCAGATGCCCGATGCCTAGCAGCTGCGAGGCCCACTCGACTTTCTTGTCGATTGCGACTGTTGGAACTCGCTGCGTACGCAGCGGGAAAGAGATGTTGTTCCGCACCGTGTAATGCGGATAGAGGCCATAGCTCTGGAACATCATCGCCACGCCGCGAGCGCGTGGGGGTATCTCGTTTACGATGCGGCCGTCGATCAGAAGGTCGCCGCTGGTCTGCTTTTCGAGGCCACAGATGATCCGCAGCAGCGTCGTTTTACCGCAACCTGAGGGCCCGAGCAGCACCATGAACTCCCCGTCAGGTACCGCCAAGGTGATTCCGTTGACGGCTGGCGCTTCGCCCCCAAACGACTTGACGATGTCTTTGGCAAGAACTTCGGCCATTGATCTTTCGGATCTCCGCTGGATAGCGGTGCGCTCCCCGCCGATCGGAGAGCCTCCCGTCATCTTGTTCGCCCCATCTCGGCCGCGCGCGTGCGCGATCCGCAGTAGCCCTAGCTGCCCTGCCATTTTTTGAAGACAGCTTCACTTTGCTGTGCGGCCCATTTGACCGCTTCCTCTGCGGACAGCTGGCCCACCGCCGCCTTCGCCATCATGTCGCAGATGACAAAGTCGTTATAGACCTCGTCGACGGCGGGCCACGACGGCCCGGGATAACCAGGAGCGGCCGACCACGCGTCCGAGCCTTGGAGCATCGCCAACTTGTCGCTGGGTGTCGAGGTGGGGTCATTTGACAGGATCGGCATCGGCTTCGGTACGAGGTTGGCGAAGCACGGGTTGTTATAGCCTTCGCTTGCCTTGAAGGCCTCGGGCCAATGGTCGGCGTAGTACTTGAGGAACTCGATCGCGCCTTCCTGATTCTTGGCGAACTTCCAGATACCGTAGTACTCCGCCGAGCCGCCCATGATCTGGCGCGCCGGTCCCTTCGGCGGCACCATCACGAAAGTGTCGTCCGCTCCTTTCGGATTACTTTTCTGAAACGTCCGGTAGGCCGAGATCGGGTTGATGATCATCGAGCCGACGCCGGAAGCAAGATAGCGGTTGTTGCTGGAATCGTCCCATGACAGCACTTCTGACGTCATAGCCTCGTTGTACAGCGCCGCCACGAACTTGACGGCTTCAAGGGTCTCCTTGCTGTCGAGCACGACCTTCTTGCCAGACTCGTCTTGCAGCGCGCCACCGAACGCCCACAATAGGCCGCGCCAGGTTGTGTTCGGGTCATTGCTATGGCCGAGCGAAATGCCCACCGGATGACCTTTGGTCTTCAGCTTGGCGCCGCCTTTGCGCACGTTGTCCCAGGTATCCGGCGCTACTCCGATCTCGTCCCACATGCTCTTGCGATACATGGATGGGAAGCTGATGTAGAAATCAGGGAAAGCCGACCAGGTCTTGTCGTCCTGGTTATAGCCTATCTGGCGGCCGATGGTGGAAATCTCGCCGTACTTCTTCTCGGTCGCATCGACCAGACTAGTCAGATCGACCAGGAATTTGCGATAGAGATGTGCGCCGCCGGAGCCGTTCCATCCGAAGATGTCGTGACCCGCTCCGGCGGAGGCTTCGGCAGCCGCACGTGCAGCAATATTCCCGACCGGAATGTGGTCGACGGTGACTGAAAGTTTGTTCTTGTCGCCCCAGTCCTTAGCGAATGCGTCGAACCACTTGTCGTATTCGGGGACGAAATGGCTCCATTGCACGATGGACAGCGCCTTGGTATCCGCTAACGCTTGTGTCACGAATGGCGCGGAAATCAATGGGGCAGCAGCCAGTGCAAGCCCCGCTTGCTTCACGAACCTACGTCTCGTGACACGCGAGATGTTTCTTGTGCTCATCTTCGGTGCCTCCTGTTTTCGCTTTCAGTTCGGTGAGGTGACCGATCTCGAACGAACGGCACCAACGTGAGGATTACGGCGCACCAGACGCCGATGGTCTCATGCCTCACGTGCAGTGTCACCGCGAAGGTGGCCCATCCCAGTAGCAAGAGCATCGATACTGAAGCCGACTTACAGCCGATGCGATCCTTGCAACTATCAAAAATGGTCGCGCCGAACGGACGGACGACGAAGTCGATTCCGCGGGCGGTGAGGGCGTCGATGTAGGCAAGAAATCCGTGAACTACGTGCCGTTCGATCGCACTCCCTAGAGCGCAAGAGCTGATCTCGCTGCGAAGTCGAACTCGATATGCGGAGCGTGAGGGGATGTCGACGTCGAGTGTTGCCATGAGCGGCACCTGCGCACCAACCCCCTGTCAAGAAATGGGCCCTGTCATATGAATGCGTTGGCCGATCGAAGGTTTCGATTAAGGTTAGTAGACCTTAGATGGAGTGGTCAGGTCTGGATCACATCATCGATGGTGCAGATTCGGAATCACCAACTCGCGTAGGATACAGCGCCAGCTGGACGCCGGCGGCTCATGCAGCCGACGCGAGAATTTATGTGCTGGAGTGTGAGTGGCCGAGAGAGCTGGGATTGATCCAAATCGCAGAACAAAGTTCAATCGGAAACCAGCGCGATCTGCGGTGGCCCGTTGGTGATCTCAACACCCAAATGTTGCTGACTTATCGGGCGAGCCGCATACTGGAGTCGCTCGCGATCTGCCTCCTCTTTTTCTCGGTGGTGTGAACTGTCAAATTCAGGCCCGGCCAAGCTTACCGATATTTCGACTCGAACGAGACCCCTTTGAGTTCAGGAGAACTCCGGCGAACTGTAAAAGTTGAGCTAGTGGCTCAGCAGCGGACAGGCACTGTCAGGAAGCGCCCCAAAGGCCTGATCTCCGGGAATCGCACGAACCAGACGGTAGTAGTCCCACGGGTACTTCGATTGTACCGGTGTTTTGACCTGCATGATGTACATTTCATGCTCCATAAGCCCATCTGGACGGATCACTCCACCGGACGTGAACATGTCGTTGATCTTTGTTCTTCGGAGCTGTGCCATGACCTTGTCCGGATCAGTTGATCCGACAGCCTTTACAGCGTTCAAGTAGGTGAGCGTCGCCGAATAATACGCGGCTTGCGTCATCGTCGGCTCGCGTCCGGTGCGTTCAAAAAAGCGCTTGGAAAATGCACGGGTTTTGTCGTTAAGGTCCCAGTACCAGCCAGTCGTGAGGTAGAGACCTTGAGCGGTGCTTAGCCCGAGGGCGTGGATATCGGTAATGAAAGCCAGCAGCGCCGCCGGCTTCATGGTCCGGGCGATTCCAAATTCGTTGGCGGCCTTGATTGAGTTCGTAAAATCCTCGCCGGCGTTTGCAAGCCCCAGCACATGCGCGCCGGAGCTCTGGGCCTGAAGTAGATAACTTGAAAAATCGGAGGTCCCCAGCGGCACCCGGACTGAACCGACCACCTTTCCTCCGTTGGCTTCGACAACCTTCGACGCTGCCTGCTGTAGCTGGGTGCCAAAGGCATAATCGGCTGTTACAAAGAACCAGGACTTGCCGCCGTCCTTGACAACCGTGCTCGCAGTCCCGTTCGCGAGCGCTGTCGTATCGTATGCGTAGTGTACCGTATATGGCGTGCAGTCTTTTCCGGTAAGGGAGGCACCAGCCGCGCCGATAGAGAAGAAGGGGGTTTTCTTTTCCTTTGCGATGGTAGCCATCGCAAGGTTAACCCCCGTGTTTGAGCCGCCGAGAACCATCGTCACACCGTCCCGGTCCACAAATTCACGAAAGCTTTGCGAACCAAGGTCTGGTTTGTTTTGATGATCAGAGACAAGCAGCTCGATTTTCTTGCCGAGTATGTTGCCTCCAAAATCGTCGATCGCCATTCTGGCGGCGGTCTCGCCGCCAGGTCCGATCACATCAGCATAGACGCCTGACATGTCGTCTATGTCACCAATGACCACCTTGTCGGACGCCGCAACGGCCATCTGCGGTACCAACAGCGAAAGACTTGAGAGCAGTATGATCATGCGAGCGCGCATCATGGTGCGTCTCCCTTGGTCCGTGCCTACCTCCCGCAGACAATCTAGTTGTTCGAAGTGGCCCGACCATGGGACGCTTGGCCAACTGTGCAGAAGATGGTACGGCAACGTACCAAGCGCTCCGAAAACTAACCAAGGAGGGCCGCTCCGTCAGACCGGAGCGCACCCGCGCGGATCGGGAGAACCAGTTCACGGGCTTCGAGGCACCAGCACTGCTGTGTCGGCGGAAGTGAGGCGAACCGGCAATGCGCAAGGCGTGCGCCATGTCTGGCCTAGAGCTGGGCGCTGCGAGACAAATCTGCGAGAGCGTTGCGACCTGGAGCGTCGCACCTGCGTTATCGAAATTCCTCGTGTTCTCCCGAGTGCGCAGATGTTTCGACGAATGGCCATAATGCTTGTGCTAGTTGGCGCGGCTTTCGCGGCGGTGGTCGGTTTTCAGGCATTTAAGGCTCGAATGATCCAGAAGGCGATTGCCGGCTTGCGCGACCCGCCGCAAACGGTCTCGACCATCACCGCCGCCACGCAAGCCTGGCAGACGCGGCTGGACGCTGTTGGCAGCGTGAGGGCGGAAAGGGGAGCCGATCTCAGTGCGCAGGTTGCTGGTATCGTCAAAGCGATCCGATTTCAGTCCGGTGCAAAAGTCGAGAAGGGAGCGTTGCTGGTTGAGCTCGAGGCTGCCGACGACATCGCGCATCTGGAATCGCTCAAGGCGACCGAAGCACTCGCGCAGCTCAACTACGACCGCGACAGCCACCTCTTGAAGTCTGATGCCGTCAGTCGGCAAACGGCCGACACCGACTTTGCGACGCTAAAAAGCGCAGAGGCACAGGTTGCGCAGCAGCAAGCGTTGGTCGGATACAAATCGATTAAGGCACCATTTTCGGGCCGACTAGGCATACGTCAGGTCGATCTCGGCCAGTATATCGCGCCCGGCACGCCGATCGTGACGCTACAGCAGCTAGATCCCATTTTTGTCGACTTCTATCTGCCCCAACAGGCACTCGCGCAGATCAAGGTCGGGCAAGACGTCAGAGCCGGGATCGATACATATCCCGACGTGCAATTCACCGGCAAGATTCTGGCGATCAACTCGCTCGTCAATACGGCCAGCCGGAACGTCGAGGTCAGAGCGATCTTCGCTAATCCCGACGAGAAGCTGCTGCCAGGCATGTTTGCGACGGTGGAAATCGACGTGGGCGCGCCTCAGCATTACGTGACACTGCCAAACACGGCGATCTACTACAATTCGTACGGCGACATCGTCTATGTCGCGACGAAGGGGCAGGACACGGGGGAGGGGAACAGGCAATATGTCGCCCGACAGGTCTTCGTGAAAACAGGGCAGACTCGCGGTGACCAGGTTGCGGTGCTCGATGGAGTTGAGCCTGGCGACGTCATCGTGACCGCGGGACAGAATAAGCTCCACAACGGTTCACGTATCAAAATCGATAACAAGGTGCCTGTTCCGTTCAATCCAAACCCGCAAGTGTCCGAAGAGTGAAGCCGCGATGAGATTTACCGATGTCTTCATTCGTCGGCCGGTTCTTGCCACTGTGGTCAACCTGATGATCCTTGCGCTTGGACTGCGCGCGATGACCTCGCTGCCGGTCCTGCAATATCCGCGCACCCAGAACGCCGTCGTGACGATCACAACAACTTACTACGGCGCCGATCCGGACGTGATTGCCGGGTTCATTACAACTCCCCTGGAGAACGCAATCGCGCAGGCAAATGGTATCGACTACATGAGCTCACAAAGTGCGAGCAGCGTGAGCACGATCACCGTCTATCTGCGCTTGAACTACGACGCCGACAAAGCGCTGACGGAAATCAACACGAAGGTAAGTTCAGTGCTCAACCAGCTTCCTTCCGGATCGCAACAGCCAGTGCTGACGGTGCAGGTGGGGCAGACCATCGACGCCATGTACCTCGGGTTCGACAGCAACGTTCTGGCGCGCAATCAGATCACAGACTACCTCATCCGCGTGGTGCAACCCAAACTGCAGGCAGTGCCGGGCGTGCAGACTGCAGAAGTCCTTGGGGCGCAGAATTTCGCCTTGCGCGCGTGGCTCGATCCGCGAAAGCTTGCTTCGTACGGGCTCACATCGGCCGATGTTTCGGCTGCCCTGGCTCAGAACAACTATATTTCGGGCTTGGGGACTACCAAGGGTCAGATGGTGGAGGTCAATCTGACGGCGTCTACGGGTCTCCATACCGAAAGCGAATTCGCCAACCTGATCGTGAAGCAGGCCAGCGGCGCAGTCGTGCGTCTCAAGGATGTCGCCGACGTTTCGCTTGGCGCCGACAGTTACGAGACCCAAGTCGCATTCGATGGCAAGCCCGCGGTCTATGTCGGGATCCAGGTGGCGCCAACGGCCAACCTGCTCGACGTCATAGCTGGGGTTCACAAAATCTTCCCGGCCATTCGTGCGGCGCTTCCGAACGGCCTCAAGGGACAGATCGTCTATGACTCGACCAATTTTGTGCACGCAGCGATCCGCGACGTCGTGCGGACGCTGGTTGAAGCCCTCGTGATCGTCAATGTTGTCGTATTCCTGTTTCTTGGCTCGATGCGGTCGGTGGTCATCCCCATGGTCGCGATCCCGCTGTCGCTGATCGGCGCGTTTACCCTGATGCTGGCCCTTGGCTTTTCCATTAACCTGCTGACTCTGCTGGCGTTGGTACTCGCAATCGGGCTCGTGGTCGACGACGCCATCATCGTGGTCGAGAATGTCAATCGTCATCTGGAGCAAGGCAAGACTTCGTTCGCTGCGGCGATTGCTGCGGCGGGCGAGCTCGGCCGACCGATCATTGCCATGACCGTGGTTCTCATCTCAGTCTACGTCCCGATCGCGTTTCAGGGCGGCTTGACTGGCGCGTTGTTCACAGAATTTGCATTCACGCTCGTCGGAACTGTCACTATTTCGGCTGTTGTCGCGCTGACGCTCTCTCCGATGATGAGCTCGCGGCTTCTCACCCGGCCAGGCGCGGCGCGTGGGTGGCAGCAGTGGTTCGGAAATATCATCGATCGCCGCTTTGAGGACATGCGCAATTTCTATTTGCGACGGCTGCACAATAGCCTGGACTATCTACCTGTGACCGCGGTGTTCGCACTGCTGGTCTTGTCCAGCATCTATTTCCTCTACACCAGTGCCAAGAGCGAGCTTGCACCACAGGAGGATCAGGGAGTCGTGATCGCTTCATCGACGCTGGCCCCCGATGCCACCTTGCAGCAGAAGGTGCTGTACGCAAAGCAGGTCTATCAAATCATGAAGGAATATCCGGAGACCGATCACGTATTCCAGATCAATGCACCAGGCAGAGTGGTCGCCGGAATGGTGCTTAAGCCATGGGATGAACGTAGCCGAACCAGCAACCAGCTTCAGCCGATCGTTCAACAGCGCCTGAACGAGGTTGCGGGGGCCCGGATCGCGGCGTTTCAATTGCCTCCGTTGCCGGGCAGCCAGGGTTTGCCGGTGCAATTCGTAATCAAAACTACGGACTCATTCGACAGGCTCAACGGCGCGACCGAGAAGTTTCTCAAGGCCGCAATCGACAGCGGCATGTTCATCTTCCTCGACACGGATCTGAAGGTCGACAATCCCCAGTCGATCGTCGAGATCGACCGCGATAAGGCCGCGCAGCTCGGGCTCAAGATGAGCGATGTTGGTAGCGCGATGACGACAATGCTCAGTGGCGCTTATGTGAACTATTTCAGCCTCGATCAGCGGTCTTACAAGGTGATCCCGCAGGTGCAGAGGCGTTTCCGGCTCAATACCGATCAGCTGCTCAATTATTATGTTGCCACCGTCGCTGGCATTCCGGTCCCGCTCGCGGCAATTGCGACGATTACGAACAAGACGGTTCCGGAGACGCTCAATCATTTTCAGCAGGTCAACAGCGCCACGATTCAGGGCGTAGCGGCTCCTGGCGTGGCGCAGGCCGACGCGCTTGAGTTCCTGACTGGACTCGCCGACAGGACACTGCCGGCGGGCTACACCATCGATTACGGCGGTCTGTCCCGTCAATACGTCCAGGAATCGACCGGCTTCATCGAGACGTTCGGCTTTGCACTTCTGATTATTTTCCTTTCACTGGCCGCCTTGTTCGAAAGCTTCCGGGATCCGTGCATCATC
The DNA here is from genome assembly GCF_055807355.1 of Bradyrhizobium sp. Ken01. NCBI lineage: Bacteria > Pseudomonadati > Pseudomonadota > Alphaproteobacteria > Hyphomicrobiales > Nitrobacteraceae > Bradyrhizobium > Bradyrhizobium sp. Ken01. The sequence continues at coordinate 15,503 of NZ_JBVVPC010000035.1, read as the reverse complement.
CTCGTCTCCGTTCCGATGTCGATTGCTGGTGCGCTCGTCTTCGTCAGTCTCGGCCTCGGCGGGGCGTCGCTGAACATCTACACCGACGTGGGTCTTGTCACGTTGATGGGCCTGATTAGCAAGCATGCGATCCTCATCGTGGAGTTCGCAAACGATCTGCAGCGCAATGGCGCATCGAAGCGGGAGGCAATCGAGCAGGCGGCGGCTATTCGGTTGCGGCCAATCCTGATGACTACAGGGGCTATGGTGCTGGGGGTCATACCGTTGATCGTCGCCAGCGGGGCTGGCGCGGCTTCGCGCTTCAATATGGGGCTTGTGATCGCTACCGGGCTTGGCATCGGGACGCTGTTCACGCTGTTCGTGGTCCCGGCGGCTTACATGCTAATCGGGGCCGTTCACTCCCGACAGGCCGATGGAAGTGCGCCCTTCTCCGTGGCCGGCGATGCCTTGGGCTAGTCGGGCCGTGCTCCTGCTTTGGTAGCCGCAGTGCAGTTCGCCGGTATATCGCAATCTTGTCAAAAAGGGCTGGGTCGGACCGTTCCAGTGTGCGCTCGCTTGCTCCGGCCTTGGCGGCATGTTCCGCCAGTTTTGGCAAGGCGATCGCATCTCTGCGATTTCTCAGGCGGTGTGAAAACGACTAGTTTGCGAGTAGGAGAGAAGTGGTCCCGCGTTCGTCCTGCTCTTGGAATCTCGCGAGGAAGCATCGGACCCCTTTGAAACTAGGAGTGACTGGAAGGAGGCACCAGGGTGCCCGTTCGTTTCCTGCGCTTGGTCGTCTGGCTGCTTTGTTTGGCAACCGCGTGGATGCTGCAGCCTTACGTCTCGGCATATGCTTCTCTGCCTCCCGCGCCGCATGGTTAGCGCGCGGGCCGATCTTGCTTCGAACGAATAAGCAACCGTTCGTCTCTTCAAGAATCATTACCGTCGCTGGTTCGTGTGTTCGCTCGCAGCGCGCGCAGCATCTGTGTTTTTGGCATCGGCAAGGAGATCGAGTTGACCATTGACCGTGCCGGACAAACGCGCATGGTCAAGTTGACCATCTCTGACGGCTCTCCGCTGAGCCAGCGATGAAGCTGAGGCGGATCTGAGGTCTGGCTCTTCCGCTCCGCGTTTGCTGCTATTCGGCCGCCTCGCGCAATGGAGGCACCTCCGCATGCGGCTTGATCTGACGCGGCGGTCCCATCAACACCGGCTGAAACAGCACGGCTGCAGCCATGGTGCAGGTGAGAGCCAGCGCCATCATCTTTCCCATGCTCGACATTCCAGGATAGCTGGAGGCCCACATGCTGCCGAAAGCGGCCGCATTGGTCATGGCACTGAACACCACGGCGCGGGTCAGCGTCGATTGCAGCAGCCCGGTTTTGCCGGCGCGCCAGGCCATGATGTAGTAGATCTTAAAGGCGACTCCGACCCCGAGCAGCAGCGGCAGCGCAACGATATTGGCGAAGTTGAGCTGCGGACCCACCAGCACCGACAGCTCCAGTGTGAGTGCGCCAGCGACGAGCAGTGGGATCAACGTGAGCAGGACGTCGGTGATGCGCCGCAAAGCGATCGCAAGAAGAATGGCGATCGCAACCAGCGCCAGGATTCCGGCTTCCACAAAGGCCCGGAGTACAGTCCTCGCCGACTCGTAGTAGCTGACGGCCGCTCCCGCCGCGGTTGGTTCGACGGCCAGCACGGCGGCAGCGAATTTCCGTAGCACCTTCACATCGTTGGCATCGCCTTTGGCAAGTGCCTGCACGCGGGCACGTCCATCCGGCAGTTGCCAGTCGCGAACGAGATCCCGCGGCAGACTTCCCACGGCGATCGGTTGGACCGAAAGGCTTTTGCGCAGACGGTCCAGATCGTACTTCAGAGACGGTGTGACAGCTGCATCTGCCTGGCGACGAACTTCAGGCGGCGCATGTGCCAGTTGCTCGAGTTGCGACGCAACCGCACGTGCGTCCTCCGCGACGTTGCCATTCGCGCCGACTGCCGCTTCTGAAACCGCTTCTGCCGTGCTGCGAAGCGCAGCGACCGTGTCCTCGTCGGTAGGAGCGGGTCTCGTGGTATGGGGGCTGATTACGCGTCCAACCGCGCGGTCGGCGGCGCGAAGGGCGGCAATTTTGTCCTCCTGATGGGCGGGAACGAAGCTGGTGAGGGTCACTACGCGAGCCACCTCCGGCAGCGAGGAGAGTCGCTTTGCAATCTCGTCGGCCTGCTGCTGTGACGGGGCGAGCACCTCGGCGTCGTTGCCGTTGGTTTCCGGTTCCGACTGCAGCTTGCGATAGGCAACCACCGATGGAGAGTCGGGGTTTTGGAGGTCGACCGGATTGAAGTCGAACGGCAGATGAAAGAGCAGCGGAGTTCCCGCCGCGACCACAAGAATGGTCCCGGCGATCACCAGGAAGCGGTGGCGCTGCAGAAATGTGTCCACCGGCGCGAGCGACTTGAAGCCCACCCCGGCGGGTTCTCCGGGTGGATTGAGCGCGGTCAGCATGGCGGGCACCAGCGTGATGCTGCAGGTAAAGGCAATCAGCATGCCGGACCCTGCAATCAGCCCGAGTTCGGAGAGCCCGCGATAGTCAGTGGGCAGGAAAGCGAAAAAGCCAATCGCCGTGGCTGCCGCCGCAAGCGCGAGCGGCGCTCCGGACTTGTGCGCCGAGCACCGTAGCGCGTGGCGCAAGTTGTCAACCTCATGCCGCTCTGCCCGATAGCGGACACTGAACTGGATGCCGAAATCAACGCCCAGTCCAACGAATAACACGAAGAAAGCGATCGAGATAAGGCTAAAGGAGCCGACCATCAGGAGCCCCAGAGCGGCAGTTGCGGCGAGCCCGACCACCAAGCTGAACAATACAGCGGCAATGAGCTTGAATGACCGCAGCGCGATCCACAAAATGAGCAGCACGCCGAACAAAGCGGTGAGGGTGTCGCGCACCACGCTGGACCGGATGACGTGGAACTGGTCGTCATTCATCGGGATCTCACCCGTGATGCTGACGGCCGCGCCGAGGCGCTCTCTCAACTTGAGATCCGAGGCAACCCTCCGGATTCCTTCTGTCGCGGTCCGTCCCGGTTGAAGCGCATTGAAATCCAGTTTCGGCGCGACCTCAATGAAGTGCCGGGACTGGTTCTTGGGAATCTGATGCCCCTCCAGAAGCTCCTGCCAGGAGAAGAACACTCGTTTGCCGGTGAGGACATCCCCGAGCAGCTTCCGCGTCAGCGAAAGAGTCCAGCCGAGTTGCTCGAGCGTGAGCCTGCCAGCCCGAACCCCTTCCGCCGCCGAGCCAAGCGCGCGCGCTGCGCCACGTAAGGTCGGATCCGCCGCCAGCGCCTGGAGCAATGGCCGGGCGCGGGCGAGGCCGTCGACCGTCCTTTCCACCTCCGCGGTTGAGCCGAACAGCAATCCGTTACGCTCGAAGAAGTCTCCGCTGTCGGGCTGCACGACCTGGCGAAACAGCTCCGGATTTTCCTTCAGTTTGTGCGCAAGCTCGTCGGTCGCAACCTCGGCGTTTTCGGGTGTCGAGGCCGTTACCACGACCGAAGTCCCCTTCTCCGGAAAGCTCCGCGAGAGCTCCACCTCACGTCGATGCCAGGGGACCTTCTGGGAGACTAGCGTTTCGATATCGCTGTTGATGGAAAACTGCGTCAGCGCGTAGACGGCAGATCCAACCAGCACCAGTGTTCCCACGAGGATGACAATTCGCCACCGGCGCACGCAAAGATCGACGATGTTGACAATCGCTTGGGTCATCGGCGTGGGCTCGTCTGGCGGCATCGTGCCCGAGCTGCGCCAACAGGAAGCTGCGACGAGGTCCGGACCGCGGCCTGATCGGCTAGTAACCGCAACGCCACCTGCGCGACGAGAGCTTTGTGCGGGCGCCGAGCTCAGAACCGTGAATTAACGTCGGAGAGGCGGGTGGGTTGCTAGAGGCGCTTCGAACAATACGTCTTCGGCATCTACTCACCATCTACGGGCGCTACCGATGACGGCGGCGCTCCGCGAGTATTCACAGGCGTTGCTCCCGATCGGAATCGCCACGTCACCGGTGAGATATGGCAGGTCGTCGCCAATGATTGCCGGTCCAATCCGGCGCCCGTGCCGACCTGCGAGGCGAGCCGGGTCTCCTTCAGATGCGCTCTGGTCGGGCTGCTCGACCAATGATTGCGGACGACAGCGACTCGTGCGGAGCAGGTCTCGTCGAAGATCCCACACAGTTCGTGCAGATCAGCGTGCTCCTGTTTCCTTGCCGGCGATCTGCACGAGATGATCGAGTGCAGCCTTGAGCTGCGCGTCCTCGGGCTTACCGATAAGGTCCGCCCTGATCGGCGCAGAATACACAGCTTTGATTTGCCCTGTCGGTTGCTCGCGCCCCGTGCCGGCTTCTCGGTTGAGCGGCCCCGGGTTTGCGAACGCGCCATGCAGTGAGCTTTCCCTGAGCAAGGCGCCGCTCGCAATCTGTTGCTCTTTGGGCGCTTCGACGACAATGTCGGGCGAAATGCCTTTGTCCTGAATAGAGTTTCCCGAGGGGGTATAGTAGAGCGCAGTCGTCAGCCGGACGGCGCCATGGCCTTGCAGGGGAATAACCGTTTGCACCGATCCTTTGCCAAAGCTTTGAGTTCCCATGACTGTGGCCCGGCGGCGATCCTGCAGTGCGCCCGCGACGATCTCCGAAGCCGACGCGGAGGCTCCGTTGATCAGTACTACGATCGGGATGCCCGACAACATGTCGCCGTGTGCGGGAGCCTTGAATACCTTTTCGTCGCTGGCATCCCTTCCGCGGATGCTGACTACTGGACCGCTGTCAAGCAAATCCCCGGCCACATCGACGGCACCGGTAAGAAGCCCTCCTGGATCATCGCGCAAATCAAGTACGAGGCCCTTAATGCGTCCGTTTTCACCCTGTTTGAGATCGGTAATGGCCTTCTTGAATCCGTCTGCCGTGTCGTCGCCGAACTGGCTGATGCGGATGTATCCGATCCGGTCGGACTCCATCTTCGATTTCACGGATTTGACCTTGATGATCTCTCGCGTGAGCGTGACATCAAACGCTGGCTGCTTGCCCCGTAGGACAGTGATCGTGACGCTCGTCCCGGGCGCACCCCTCAAGAGGCTCACCACCTCCGAAAGACTTACGCCGTGTGTGCTCGAGTGGTTGATAAGGACAATTTCGTCACCTGGCTGGAGCCCGGCACGGGCCGCCGGCGTTGCATCGACGGGCGAAACGATCGTGGGAATTTCATTCTGTTCGGATATTTCCATACCGAGTCCACCAAAGCTGCCGGCCAGGTCCGCCTGCGATCGCCTGAACTCCTGCTCATCCATGTAGTCGGAATGTGGGTCAAGCCGCGTAAGCATTCCCTTCAAGGCGTCCTTGGTCAGTTCGTCCGAGTCTATTGGATGTACATAGGCGCGGTTTACGAGCTGGATCACGCCAGCGAGCAACGTGATATCTGGTCCTGCAGATCTGGCGCTCTGCATCGCCACGGCCATGAGCGGCAGGATGGCAAGGCCTGCGGCAGTGAGAAGGCTCACGAGAAGCACGCGAGATTTGATCATGGTTCAATCTCTTCTGAGCAACTGAGGGCCAAGGGCAAAAATCGTCTGCGCGCACAACAAAACAAATGTCAGGGACGCCGTAGGTTCCGCAAGAGACTCAAGGGCTATGGCCACCACGCTCAAGAGCACCAGGAGATCGCCTAGCGGGGGATAGTCAAACTCTCAGTTCGAGCAATGCCTGGCCCACGGGGGTGAGGAGAGAGCCATCTCGGATGCTAGGCGCTAATGTGTTCGGCGATGTGCAGCGCGATACCAATGGCCGTCATGCCGAGCGCCGCCGCCGCAAGCGGCAGCAGTATTTGGACCGCGGCCTCGTTGAACCTGATGTGACCCTGCCGGGTATCGAGGTCCCATTCTCCTCGTTCCGTAAAACGGGGCGAGGCGTCGGCTGTCCCGGCGGTGGTGTCTCTGCCGCGGACGCGCGACAGGATTAGCTGCAGCAGAACGACGACGAAAATGAATCCACTTACAATGGAGAGAAGGTAGTCAGTGGGGCCGCTTGCGGAGAAGAGCCAAGCTGCTAGAGCGAACCACGCGGCAAGCCCGATAAGGAGCCGGTACAGCCACTGCGGCACGCGAACTGTCACGGGGCGAGCTGGCGGACGATCAGTCTGGCACTGTTGTTCCATGACTTGCTGCTCGACGAGATTATCAAACGAGCGCCACGCAATTCCAGAAGGTTCGGAGCGAGATAGCGCCAGGCCCAGGCGTTTGATTTCCGTTTCCGATGTCGGTGCCTATGTAAATGACCGTCTCGACCTGATGTTCCGGCCCTCATCTGCAGAACGATCAGCAAGCGGTACGGGACCGCACACAAACCATGGTCGAGAGGGCGGCCCGATACGTCGCCTTTAGGCGGTCCGACCGAATCTTACCTACGAAGCTTACTTCGTGACGGCTCGTTCGGCAGCCCTCTTGGCTTTCGTTCCGGCTTTGCGCACGGATCTCTCGCCCGCTTTCTCAGCCTTGGCTCTCGCTTCGCATTTTTCGCGCAGCTCGGCCAATTCTTCGTCTGTGAGATGCTCGATCCCGACAAATGAATTCCGGGCGGCACCCGCGCGAATCAGCTCGTCCAGCTTTACTTGGATCGCTGCGCTGTCCCGGTTCTGCGAATTCTGGATCAAGAACACCATCAGGAACGTGACGATCGTCGTGCCGGTATTGATGACGAGTTGCCAAGTGTCGGAGAAGCCAAACAGCGGGCCGATGAGGGCCCATATAATGACCACGGCGAGCGCGAGAATAAACGTGGATGCTCGGCCTGCTGCCTGAGAGGTGCGATTAGCCAAGTGGGCGAATAGCTTCGCTGCCCTGGACGGCTCGTCTGGTTTGTCCAGCAATTTGCGTTCGGTCATCCCGAGTTCTCCGGCGGCTAACAACCTGACCAACGCTTCCCAGTTCCGCTTTGTGCAACTAGCCTTTAGCCTAGCGCTTGACAGCGAAAGCGTGCCCGCACGACTGCATTGGCGGCGTGAGCTGGCCAAGCACCGCACCAGGGGCTCGGTCCAGAGCCTTCTGATCCGGAAACAATACGGTCCAGGGACTGCCGACTTTCGGTTCAATAGGCGGAGCGGCCCCGTTTTTCGTGATCCGTTGTCCAGGTCGTGCCCGCAAGAACGTTGAATGACGCTCATGCCCGCAGACTGCAATCCTCTAGGCAGCTGTTTCTCGGAAGACGGCTGCTTTCCAAGCTTACCGCAGCGGCCGTGAGCGGCTGAAGAAGAAGCCACTCGGGGTGAATTTTCGCGCTACTGCAAGAGCGCTGCCCTCACAGCTTTCGAGAGCGATCTTCTGGGCCAACATGACGTCTCCGATCGGCAGATCGCCACGTGGCAGGAAACAGAGCCCAACCTTTGGACGACCATTTTCGTCGATTTCGCAGACGTTTGTCGACGCTCCGGTATAGATCCTGTATCGGTTGCCGGTTTCGCCACCGACCACTTCGAAATAACCCATGTGAGCGTACTGCGCCCGCTGCGCAGGCGAAAGCCAACGGCGCAGGAGCTGCAGAGAGCGCCCCTCCGGCGTCTTCTCGGCGCCGTGCCTGACGTAGAGAGCCTTTGCGGCCCTCCATCGTGGGCGGTCACCGGCCGTTATAGCGAAAAGCGCGAACACGAGCGCAACCGACTAGCCGCCGACCAGCCGGGGAAAGAACACCGTTTCTTCCGCAGTCGGATCGAAGGATCGCAGCTGCGAGATCTGCCCTGGACCGGTCCTGGCGGCGGCCGTGAAGCCGCGATTAGTCAGCTTACGGAATCGCTGCTCCGCGTCTTTCACTGCTCGCGCGTCGCTCGAGTCGAAAGAATGACGGCTGTCACCTGTATGGTCCATTACGATTTGAATAGCCATGATGCCTCCTCGGGATGCTGTGGCCAAGGGACGCCACCAGAGTATCTGGCTGAAAGCGCCGACTTTCAAGAGCGAAGAGGCTTGCAGAATTGCGCCTTAGCGCTGCTGGCCTTAAGTTGAGTTCCGGTGCTTAATTCTCGCAGCGCCGGGCTTTCGGCGAGGTCAAGAATTCGACCAGCGTTCTGGCGTGGATCTTTCACGAACTCGCCAGCGCCGGCATAGAACTAGGTGCACCCAGGGACTGTGATGCATCGGGCACGGAGCTCATGAATCCGCCGCGCTGATTGGCAGTTCTTTGTTTTTCTCAGCCCGGCAAAGCAAAAGAGACCACTTGGTCACTCACCTTGGGCAAAAGGATCGAATTGCCGCCCACCACGAAGGTGACGTATTCCTTTCCTTTGTAGTCATAGATAGCTGGCATGGCGACCGCTGGAGCATCGACGAGCTTGCTCCACAATTCCGTACCCGATTTGAGGTCAAGTGCGCGAACCCGCGAGTCCATCGAAGCGCCTATGAAGATCAAACCTGATTGAGTAATCGCGGGTGCTCCGATGGTCACCGAGCCCCAGGATTTTGGCATGTAGAAGCCGTATTTCTGCACTTCACCGAAAGGCTCGTTCCAAAGACGCTTACCCGTTTTCAGGTCATAGGCAGCGATCGTGCCATAAGGAGGATTCCAGCACGGCATACCCGCCCAGTTGAGGAAGGTCTCCAGTTTGAAGCCATATGGAGCGCCCTCTTGAGCGTAGTAGCCTGAACTTTCACCATTTTGTGCCTGTTGCTTGAAATCTTCCCGCTTGATCAGCCGATAAATCTGCACGACGCTGCTGGAGTTCACGACGAAGACACCGGTGCGCGGATCGACGGCGCCGCCGCCCCATTCGGTCCCGCCGGTTGTCGGAGGATATGTGATGCTGCCCTGCAGACTCGGTGGCGTAAAGCGACCGTCGTAGCGCAGCTTCTTGGCTTCCCGGCTGCAACTGCCGAAGCCGATCCAGTCCGCGAGAGGAAAGACGCCCGGCCACTTGTCCGGTATCGTGGGGGCTGGCGTTGCCACATACGGCTGTGTTGCCGCAGCCTCTTCGCCCGGCACGTCGGATTTCGGCGCTGGTCGTTCTTCGATGGGATAAATCGGCTCACCGGTCTCGCGATTCAGGACGAACAGGAAGCCTTGCTTGGTCGTCTGCACTAGCGCCGGCACCTTCTTTCCGTCCTTCTCGAGGTCGACCAGGGTGGGAGCAGCGTTGGTATCAAGGTCCCAGATGTCGTGGTGCACGAGCTGTCGGCTCCAGACCACCTTGCCCGTCTCCGCATCGAGCGCCGTTACGGAAGTCGCAAGCGGGATCTTCTCCTTCCGATCCCCGCCGTAGAAGTTGGGGCTGGGGGAGCTCACTGGCACGTAGAGAAGCCCCCTTTCGGCGTCGATCGACATTGATGCCCAGACGTTTGCGGTCCCGCTGTGCTGTGCAACGGCGGGGTCGAGCGGGTGAAATGTCCATTTCAATTTTCCGGTGCGCGCGTCGAGCGCGAACACGGTACCCGGGGGGGCCTGCTCGTCAGCCCAATCCTTGCCGGCCCAGCCGAGATAGAGTGTGTCGTGATAAACGGTCGGCGGCTGCAGGAGCGATAGCGGCCACTTCGCATTCACGGTGTTCCATTGGTTGACATCGACCATGCCGTGCTGACCGAAATCGCGGCAAGGGTTGCCGGTATCGGCGTCGACCGCGTAGAGCTTGGCATCCATCGTGCCGATGTAGACGATCTTCTGGCACTCCGTTCCTGTTTGCACATTCTCGGCCTGCCAATAAGCTACTCCTCGGTTCTTCAGATCCGGTTGGGTGAGCGCCTTAAGCACAGCGTGGGGGTCGAACTTCCATTTCTCTTTTCCGCTGCCCGGATCGAGCGCGATGATCCGGTAGAACGGGGTCCCGACGTAGAGGGTATTGTTGACAAAGAGCGGCGTCGCGGACCACACGCTCATTGGTCTTTGGCCGCTACCGTCAGAGACGTCGCCGGTGTGGTATTCCCAGGCCTTCCGCAAGCCTTTTACGTTCTCGGGCGTGATCTGGTCGGCGGCGGAAAACTTCTGGGACTTGAGGTCGCCGTTGAATGTCGCCCACGTATTCGGCGCACTCATCCACTTGTCAGGTTGCCTGTTGGAGGGCTCGCCCTGAGCAGTCGCATCGGATGGGCCTTCCTCTCCTCTCGGCACTTGGTTGGCGGAGTTATCTGTTGCGACAGCGGCCTCCCTATCCTGGTGGCGAAAAGATGGCTCGCTTGCAGCTCCCGCCGCGGCGCTGAATTGTCCGAATGCGAGCGAGGGGGCCGCCAGGAGCAGGAGCCACGCTGTGAAAGCGCACGAAATCCTGTGGGTTGTATTCATCTGGTGCTCCTTGAAGAGGCGAGCGAAAAGTTGTCCTCTGCCGGATGCGACAGAACGTAGACTATCCATCCGACGAGCCCGAGTGCCATGAATGCGACAAGGATTGGGGTCTCCAGGAAGTAGGCCGCAAATGCGGTGCCGAGGAGATCGAGCAAGACAAGTATCGCAAGAACGATAGTCAGCCATTTGCGCTTGCGATGATAAAGCACGAGAACCAGAGCCGCCGCGGTGAGAAGGAGCGTGGTGACCAGCACGAGATAAGCCCCGCCCGAACGGGCGATCCCATTGCCCTCGTCAAAAGTGGCGGTCACTGCCGCGATGCAGCCAGCTAGAGAACCCGCGAGCAGCACCCAAAGCCCATAATTCGCGGGCCGTGCCGATATTCTAACCATGCCATTTCCTCACGTTTCTGCTCCGTCGTTGCACCCCGCCGAGCACGAGGCGGTCGGCTTTCAAATCGGCATCCGATAGCCGTAGAATTCGTGGTCCTCGTTGTAACCGCCCTGTCCCGCGCCGAGGTCGCTAAACTCGTGCACGAACTCGATGGCTTCGATCCATTTGACCATCTTGAAGCCGAGTTCGTTCTCACACCGGAGCCGCAGCGGCGCGCCGTGCAGCACACTCAGCGCTTGACCGTTCATTTCGTAGGCCAGGATTGTGAGGCGGTGACGCATGTTGAACATCTCGTGGACGTCGTAGTAGCGGCCTCCGTCAGAGCCGTCCGCGAGCGAGTAGAAGACGGCATACCGAGCCTCCGGAAGGGGTTTCACTGCATCAAGGATATCGCTCATGCGCACGCCGCCCCACTCGGCCACGCCCGACCATCCCTGGATGCAGAAATGCGTGGTGATCTGTTTCTGCTTCGGCATGCGCTTGAGCTCGGCCAGCGAGAACTCCCGAGCGGTCTCCACCAGCCCACGGACTCGCAAGCGATAGTCGCGGAAGTTGCCTGCGAGCAGACGTTCGTATTCGGCGGAGTTGGGCATGGTGCCGTTCGGCCAGAAATGCGGCGATATGTCAGATTTACTCAGCTCCGCAGTCGGCGCCCACCATTCGGAGACGCCCTTTATCCAGCCAACCATCAGGCGGCCTGTCTTTTGCACCAGACGGGCGTGCTTGACTGTGAACGGCGAAGCGGCCCACCAAGCCAAGCCCACCAACATGAGCGCGAGCACGAACAGCGGAAATCCGACCCAGTGCTGGCTCTTCACTCCCGCGAACATGTGGTTCGTGTTTTCCCGCAACCCGGTAATAAAAACCATGATCCCGTGCGCGAGGATGAAGAAGACGAACCAAGTGAATGAGATGAAATGAATGGAGCGGGCGACCTGCCGATTAAGCACAGTGCCGAGCAAACCTAGACGGTTGGAAATCGCAGGAGCCTGCAGGAGCCCTGTCGCAATCGAAACCGGTGCGGCGATGAAGACCGTCACGAAGTAGCTGAGCTGCTGCAGACCATTGTATCGGGTCCAGCTGGATTCGGTCGGAAAGTTCAGTGACGCGTACTGGATGGCGGTCGAGAGGGCATTCGGGAAGACGTCCCACGTCAAGGGCACAAGTCTCAACCACTGATCCGTGGAGAACAGCATGATGTAGAAGACGGCACCGTTCAGTACCCAAAGAAGATCAACTGAGAAATGCCACCATCTGGCAAGGCCGATGGTGTGGCGCAGCCCGGGAATACCAAGCCAGCCCGGCAGGCTCACCGCATCGTCCTTGGCCGTCCAGATGCGATCCTTGGGTACGGGGTGCTGAAATCGGAACCACTCCGTGCCTGGCGTACAATCCCTGTTCCAATACAGCCGTGGATGATCTGCCAGAATCTGGATGCCTGCCCTCATGATCAACATCATGAAGAGCATGTTCAAAAAGTGCTGGAGCTGTAGCCACCATGGAAAACCAGTGTCCACCGAAGGCGCGTTCTGCGCGATCCCGGGATAGCGTTTGATAAACTCTTGGATGGCTGAGAGCTCTCGTAGATTTTGCGCCAAGGCTATCAGGAGGACCAACGCCGCACCGCCGAGCGGGACGACCCACAAAACGTTGAACCACCTTTTCCCGAGCCGGATGTGAGGAACGATCCCTTCGCGGGGCGGGGTCCATGTCGAAAGCACGATCCGATCGTCGGCCGAACTTAACGTTGCAGTAGTTGCTCCGTCTTGCGCAAGTTTGATTTCGACAGAGTCCTGCATTCCGGCCTCTCGTGTTCTGACCCCTCGCTCAGCGAATTGTTCGAATGCGACGTCCAAGGCAGCCGTGTCTAAGGTTGCGCCTGACGTTCGTGGGCGGGTACTACTCAACCTGAGCGCAGGAATCGCGTTCCCTACCTCGCACTGGGCACCTTGTGCGGTAACGGACCAACATCACCCGCCGCGAAGCACCGGTGCCTGGGAGCCGGGAGCCCGGGGCGGAAACCGGCGTTCAGCTCGGATCGGGGCTCATGCTGCGGAGATACTCTCGCTGGTCAAGGCTACGCCTGACATGACACTGGCCGAGATCGCTGACCATCTCCTCAAAGTCCACGGCAAGCGTTTCGTGCGCGATTGCTCGATCGCCGCAACAGTGACGCCCCCTGCCTGAGGGCCTCTGCCGAGGCGGCGTAGCCATGCACGTCAACAAAGTTCACGCCGTCTTCACCATCGATCGCGTCGCAAGAGATTTGGGCGAAGACCACGACTGGCTCTGGATCCAGCCATCGGAATGGACACAGAGGATGACGTCATCTGGCGTTATGGCGTAGGTGACGACCAGTTCATGGCGTTCACCGACCTTCGGCATCGAAAGCTGACGGAGCTCATCAGGATCCGAAGGAAGACCCCGAACTCCTCAAGGGGCGGAATCGGTGAGCCCCTGTCCGCCGGCCAAGCTTGGATGGATACGGCGAATGGACATGTGCGACCAAAGGATATGTCCGCATGCTCACGATCCATTCGCCGCCTATTTTGAGCGTCTCTCTGAGTTTACGCCGAAGTGGGGTGCCAGCGCATGCAGTAGCCTCAGCATTAAAGTGATTGAGGTCCATTCCGTGCTCCCAGGTCGCCCGGCCGAGCGAGCTAGTCTCGCGATACCGCTCGATCCTCGAAACAGTGCGTACGGTGCCGGACTGTGTTTGAGAATGGCCGAAAGTGATAGCGTTCCGTCAGTTATCGCGAAGGTACATACTCCTCGAGCGAACTGCCTTGGCGCGCTGCATGCATGAAGCCGCACATGCCGGTCAGCGGGGCGCCATGGCTCCATGTTTTAGCTTTCGAAGGAGAAATGCTAATGTCTGGAGATCGTACTAGGAAAGAGTTCGAACGACGCGAAGTCCTGGAGTTCGTTGGCGCGCTTGGACTGCTATCCCTCGCCGCGCCAATCCGAGCAAGAGCAGCCAGTTCGTCGAAGAAACAATACGGTCCAGGAGCCTCCGATACTGAGATCAAGATCGGCAACATCATGCCCTATAGTGGGCCGGTCTCCGCTTACGCAGCGATCGGCAAGATTGAAGACGCCTACTTCAAGATGATCAACGATCAAGGCGGGGTAAATGGCAGAAAGATCTCGTTTATTTCGTATGACGACGCGTATAGTCCACCAAAGACATTCGAGCAGGCACGTAAATTGGTGGAGGACGACAACGTTCTACTCGTCTTCAACTCTCTGGGAACGCCGACCAATAGCGCTATTCACGGCTACATGAACCAGAAGAAGGTGCCGCAATTGTTCGTCGCAACCGGCGCGACCAAATGGAATGATCCAAAACACTTTCCATGGACGATGGGTTGGCAACCAAGTTACCAGGCCGAGGGTCGAATTTACGCCAAGTACATACTGAAGGAGAAGCCGAACGGCAAGATTGCGATCCTTTATCAGGACGATGACTACGGAAAGGACTACGTCAAAGGCCTAAAGGACGGCCTGGGCTCGAAGGCCGGCGCGATGGTCGTGGGAGAGCAGGCCTATCAAACCACCGAGCCGGTAGTAGATTCAGAGGTCGTTCGGCTGCAAGCTACCGGAGCAGACGTCTTCTTCAACGTCGCGACGCCGAAATTCGCAGCGCAAGCGATCGTAAAGGTGTCCGACATCGGGTGGAAACCCCTCCATATCCTGAACAATGTCTCGGCATCCATCGGCAGTGTGCTTAAACCCGCCGGCTTCGACCACGCACAGGGGATCGTTTCTGCAGCCTACATGAAAGACCCGACCGATGCTCAATGGAAGAGCGCGCCAGACATGGTTGCCTGGAACTCCTTTATGGACAAGCACATGCCGGGAAGCGACAAGACCGACGCAAATTTCGTTTACGGCTACAGCGTCGCACGCACTATGATACAGGTCCTCCAGCAATGCGGTGACGATCTTACGCGTGAAAACATCATGGCGCAGGCAGCCCATCTAACAAACTATGAGCCAGGGCTCTTGCTTCCCGGTATCGCCATCAACACTTCGCCGATAGACTTCGCGCCGATCGAACAGCTCCAGCTGATGAAGTTCGAGGGCCAAAGCTGGCAGCTGTTCGGTGATGTCATGAGCGGCCAATTGGAAGGTTGATCCGAGGCGCACCACGAGCGCCTGACCGGGTCTAAGCGCCGCGCGTCCAGAGCCTTCAGAGCGCGGTGCGCAAGCGCGACCAGCGAACCATTTGTAGCGATGAATTAATCCGCGGATCAGCCGCACGGCGGAAACATCCCGTGTGGGAAGCGCATTGGTTCTGGAGAGTGCCAGTCTTCTCCAGCCAAAAAGGAAAGTCTCTCATGACCAAGTTCGCCCTAGTTCTTCTCGCCAGCGCTGCGATGGCAGTGCCCGCTTTTGCTGCCTCGAACCCGCCACCTCAGCAGCAAGTACCGGCTCAGCAGAACGCACCAGCGAATCAGCAAAACAAGACGCCGCAGCAAACCAACAACTCGCGGCAGGGCGACGCTGCTTCACAGCAGGCGAAGAACAATGGAACGATTGCTCCGCGCAGTTTGTCCAAAGCTCAGATAAAGAATATACAGATGGCTCTCAACAAAGAGGGGTTTGATGCCGGTGCGGTTGATGGACATTGGGGCCACAAAACCCGGGACGCGATCCAGCATATGCAGCAGATGAAACATCTGCAAGCCAATGGCCGCCTTGATCAACAGACGCTGAAGGATCTCGGGGTGAATAATGTGCAAGTAGCAGGGCACGATGAACCGCCCCGGGTTTGCCGGAGGCCATTTGGTTTAAGTTATGCCGCCATAGCTGGTTGTTCCAGCATGGCGTAGT